>JAGFCB010000151.1 GCA_022394775.1 Candidatus Poribacteria bacterium | reverse complement strand
GGTTCTGGCGGCGTTTCAAATTTCTGAAATATTTGTGCATCAAGCGACTTCAATGCAGGGACCTCTATCCCAACTTGTCCCAAATTCGCTAAAAGTTGCTTTGTCTGTTGTGGTGGAATATTGCCTACGATGTTTAACAGATGCACATCACTGTCACTTTGGACAACTGCGAAGATCCCCAAAATTCCTTTATTTGATTGCGAACTTTGCGCACTGGGCATCTCCAGAACATAGAGACGGATGCCATTATCTTCCTGTAGACTTTGCCAGTTTTCTACTTTCAGGGTGGCACCGTAATACTGAGCGAACCTATCAAAAATATCTGCTTCAGCGTGGTAGGTGCGGATATAAACATCTGACACTGTGTTGAAAAGTGCTGTCGTGTCAGCGAGTGTGATAAGTTCGCGAGTGAAATGAAATTGAAATTTGGCACGCGGTGCATCAGGGTAATCAAACGCAATTGTACCATCAGGTATTTCAGCAGACATTATTCCTGATGTAATTAGCAATAGGAATGCGATAAAAATATACTTTTTCATGTTTTTTCTAAGTCCAATACCAGAGAGTGGTATCATTTTAACAAGTTAAAACCTTATTGTCAAACGCAATCTCTGATTTTCAGAGACTTTGTTGGTATATCTCAAACGGATAAGTTGATAAATTATAACGGATTCGGATGAATCGCGTTGACGCTAAACGCACGCCGTCTAAAATGTAGGTAGGTGTTAGGTGTATTGGCGAGGCTTTGAACCTCGCCAACAAAGGGAATTGGGTGAGTCCAGGGCGTCTTAGACAACTTCAGTAGTGCTCCCAAGATTTGACTTTGCGGCATCTCGGATCTCATACGCTTCAGCGAGGTCAGGGTCAAGGCGAACCGCTGTTTCACTATCTGCAATCGCACCTTCATTGTCGCTTATCTCCAACTTAGCAGCGGCTCTCTGACTATAGACGTAGGCAGCAAAATCGGTATTCTCTAAGACAAGACGGATCGTATCATCGTAATCTTTGATCGCACCGATATTGTCCCCTAATTCAGATTTCGCTGTCCCACGATGGACGTAAGCACTCGCAAGAATCGCATTTTGCGGTTTCAGACGGATAACCACGCTGTAATCTCTAATCGCACCTATAGTATCACCCATATTGAACCTCGCAACGCCGCGATTGAGGTATGCAACAGTAAGAATAACAGGATTTTTCGGTTGCAGGCGAATCGCCGCATTATAATCTTCAATGGCACCGATATTGTCACCCACATCCAATTTCGCGTTAGCTCTTTTAACATGAGCAAAGATAAGGGTTGTTTTGCTCGGTTTCAGCCGAATTGCCGTGTCATAGTCTTTAATCGCCATTGTATGTCTCCTAACTTATATGTTCCGAATCCTGCTGAGTATTGGCAGTTGCAAGATTCTGGGTCGTATCACTCATTCAGTTTACCTTAAACGACTTTTTTCGCTGTTGTTCGTAACAAGTTCTGTTAATATAGACGCGTCTTGTGGGTAAAAAGGGTGCAAAATTTTTCAGGAACCCAATCCTTACGCGTTGAACAACAGCTTTTCTCGTCATTGTTGATAAAATCGCTTTTATTATTTAGGATTTACGCAGGTTGCTCTTTTGTACCACAAACTTCCAGTTTGTGACACTAAAACGCTATGTTTTCCGAGAAATTTCATCTAACAGAACGGGCTGCTGTCAAGATTGCGTAAGTTCTGATTTTATTAATCACACACCTGGCGAGCAAAAAGGATGCAAAATTTCTCAATTGAACGAGGCGTTTTTCTATTCATCAAGCGTAAAACGTAGCACACCGCTGCTGGCAGTCCCGACATAAAGCACCTTGCCATCAACAGCAAACGAGAGGACGGAAGCTGGGATTTCAGGTGTGACCTGTTTCCACGTGTTTGAACCTTCTTTCAACTCATACACGTGGTGTCCAGTTGTACCATACACCGTCGTTCCCTCTACCGCAAACCGCTCCATAACAAGTGTCTCACCTTCAGTATCGGTAGCCGCGCGCCAGTTGACACCATCGCTTGAATAGGCAACCCCTTGGTCAGTTGCGACATAGATAGTTGATCCTGCAAAGATGAGCGCGTTGAACGCTGTCCAAGAAAACGGAATATCGGCTGTGACGTTGTTCCAGGTCTCTCCCTTATCAAGCGATTGCGCGAGATGTCCATCCCGCTTCCCAACATAAACAGTGCTACCTGACACAGCAATCTTGAAACCTATGGAATCAAGGGCATTCACAGATGTAGAAATCTCAGCAGAATGGTCAGCAATGGGAAAATCAAATTCAGTTTCATCTACTAACCCGGTGTCGTGCCATTCAGCCATGCCGGGTTCCCATCTGAAAAGCTTCTGCCCATATTGGACGTAGTAAGTCTCGCCACTGACGGCAAATCTGCCATAAAATGATAGCATATCCGCTGAAGGTTGTTCGTGGAAAGCCTTATCAAGTGCCACTTTTCTTAACCTGGTATAATCGGGGTTACCCTCGAGTTTCTCAATTACCCGGTCAGATAACTGCTCAGGATCTATATCCTCTCGGTCAAGCATCTCAGTTACTTGTTTAAGATCAAGATCCTCAAGATTTTGCTTAACCCTATCTGGAAATGTTTCCCGCAAGACTTCCCGCAAGGCGTTGAGCATCATTGCTTCAGGCACGTCCTCCATTTGCCCCTTATTCTGTAGATTGCCCCTCTCAAAACCGGGCATGCCGGGGATAAACTATTATTTTCAGTAGATAGGCGCAGCAGGGGTGAACGTGAATTCATATTATTTCCTCGCTTCACATACACGTTATCATCAAATGCAGCGGTAAAGACAACACCGTCGTCAATACCTCTCGGAAGCCGTGTCCACGATTCACCACCATCCGTTGAAGTGACAAACCCATTCTCTGGATCATTTGCGTAGAGTCTACCCTTAACAGCGATTAGAGTTATAACTGGTGTGCTAACGAACCCCGTATTAAACGGATGCCAAGATTCGCCGCCATCGGTTGTACGCAGAATCCCGACCAGTCCACCCTTGTAAAAGATGTTTGTATCCGCGATCAGTAACGGCGGCGCGATACCGGAAGCTAAACTATCTTTTTCTAAGGGAGTCCAGGTCTCCCCAGTATTTGTGGAGTAGAAAAACTCGCCATTTGCATCCGTCACCATAACCCCTGCACCCGTTGTGAATATCTTGACGGTCGGAAGGTCATCTGTCCCCGGTGGAGGCGTATTGGAAAATTGACGATCCTTCCGCTGTCTACTCGTCTCACGTTCCTGCCTTTCCCATGGATC
>JAGFCB010000093.1 GCA_022394775.1 Candidatus Poribacteria bacterium | reverse complement strand
GCAGATACAGCATCTCCAATATCAACACCGGAACCTGTATTCTCGGCTATGCTACGCGTAGCACTATCACCCTCTGTGAAAACAGGGGCAGTATTAGGTGTATCTGTATCTGTTTCTCCGGTTTCGTCTAAATCTGTAATATTGATAGTTATATCAATACTATCTGAAAATTCACTATCGGATACAGTCACATTCACTGAATAGGTTGACTTTGTTTCATAATCCAAGGCACCATTTGTACTTAATTGCCCAGAAGTGCTATCAATACTAAATGTGGACGCATCTGTTCCACCTAAACTATAGGTCAATGTATCCTCATCAGGATCGGTTGCAGATACTGGACTCCCAATATCAACACCAGAGCCTGTATTTTCAGCGACAATACGGGTGGCACTGTCACCTTCTGTAAATACAGGTCGTCGGTTATCATCAATATCAATAACATTGATAGTGACATCAATAACATCTGTGAGAATGTCATCAGATACCGTTATTGTCACTGAATAGGAAGTCTTCGTTTCATAATCAAGGTCAACCACCGTTTTAAGCTGTCCATTTGTGCTGTCAATAGCAAAGGAGGCAGCATCTGTCCCACTCAATGTATAAGTTAAGGTATTACCATCATCATCGGTAGCAGATACAGCATCTCCAATATTGGAATTAGCTTCTGTGCGTTCTGCGACGGAACGAGTTGTGCTTTCGCCATCTGTGAAAACAGGGGCAACATTCAGCGCTGGAATAATCTCCAACGGATCCTGATTAGACTTAGCAAGTGAATATCCTGAATGGCTTGTGGGTAAGTTTGGTAAAGTTCCGAAATCAACTGTGACTGCGTCAGATGTGTCAGGAGTTCGGACAACACTGACAGCGACGCTTTCTGTTTTACTTTGAAGAATCGTTACTGAAGATGCGTTATCACTGAAACTTCCATTCGCAACGCTGATGGGCAGCACTATGTCAAAAGGGGCACCTAACGGTGCAACGACTTTAAATTGGTCATCACCAACCTTTTCTAAGGAAAGTGTAAGAGGGATTGGATCTACTGAATTGCCACTCAAATCGACCGTAGTAAGACTCGACAAATTGGCAAAGAAACCATCTGGAAGACTTTCTAATTGGTTATCACTTAGATCAAGACTCGTAAGAGATATCAATCCCGCGAAGTCGTCAGCACTAAGAGATGTAATCGACTTGTCGCTCAGATCAAGAGAGGTAATCAAAGCAAGATCAATATCCGTCACATTATTACAATCGCTCGCACCGGGAACTGCAGCAGCAATAGCATCAGCAACCTGTGAAGTGCGATTACACACGGCAGACTTAGCGAGGAC
>JAGFCB010000328.1 GCA_022394775.1 Candidatus Poribacteria bacterium | reverse complement strand
CCTCAAACAGCCCCATCTGTTCACTCGCTGCACCACTGGCGTATGTTTCAAGTTGTTCGGGATGTGTTAGAACATCAATGACCTTGTCCACTTCGGTAGGCGCGAACGGAAACGCGCCTGCTTTTATCAATTCCCGCGGTCCCTCGCTTTGCGGGTGGCGTGTCTCCCATCGGCATGTAAGTACGGCTCTATCCTGACGTTGTGCATATCGTGCCGTATGCATCGCGCCACCTGTTTTCAATGCCTCAATGACGATTGTTGCCACAGAAAGTCCGCTAATAATACGGTTCCGTTGGATAAGATTGCCCGGAGAAGGGGTTGTCGGGAACGGATGTTCCGAAAACAGGCACCCGTGTTCATAAACCTCCATAGCAAGTGAATTATTCCGTGCTGGATAGATAGCAGATAAATCTGTTGCGACGACCCCGATGGTTTTGCCGATCCCGGCGAGTGCCCCTGAATGCGCGTAGGCATCAATACCCGCTGCAAGCCCGCTGACAACTGTGAACCCTGCAAGCACAAGTTGTGTTGCAAGCGAGAGGGTCAGTTGAATCCCTTCTATACTCGGATCTTGGCTCCCTACGATCGCCACGCACTGATCATCAATTTCCGTGAGCGTTCCGACGGTACATAGGATTCCCGGAGCGTCCGGAAGATCCCTTAATTGCAGCGGGTAGGCGGTATCTTCAGGACACAGCACCCGGACTTCCTGATCTTTGAGGGCGTCAATCCTTTCGCGTAAAACTGAAAAGTTACCGGATGCCGTGAGGATTCGAGACGCAAGCACTGGATTGAAGGAGGGTAACCGTGCGATCTCTGGCAGCTCCGCGCCAAAGACGGCTTGCGCGCTCCCGAAACGTGTGATCAATCGTCTGATCCGCACGCTACCAAGCCCTTCAACGGAAGCGAGTGCTAACCAGTATTCAAGAGGTGTTTCCTTTTTTGAATCTACCATATTAATACTGACATACTCCCAAGCCTAAAGGAGACCAAGGGTTCTTTTGTCCCTTATAGGAACATTCCTCGTGTCTAAGACGAGGCAACACGGACTTCCAAGCGAAAGCCCAAGGGCGGTGTCATGCGGGAAAATCCCATTTCCGCCACTACTGGGACACCGAAGTGTCCGAGATACTTTTCTCTTATGTTGATCGCACCTACACCGTCGCGGTGATATTGGAATCCGCAAGTGCAGGTATAGTTTCGGTTCGTAGGTTTCTTTCGGTTGCTACATTTCGGGCAAGTTTGTGAAGTATAGGATTCGTCAATCGTTTTGACTTTGATACCTAACGCTTTTGCTTTATATGTTATTAACTCGGCTATCTTACCGAAAGCCCATTGATGGAGTTTCTGGTTCACACGTTTGCCATAGTTAATAGCGTTTCGGATACCTGTGAGGTCACCAAGAACGATTGTGCTAATCCCTTGGGTTTGGCAGTATTTGACGAAGTTCGTCGTTTGTTTGTGGAGAGCATCTTTGATTTGGTTATCAATCTTTCGGATGCGTTTCCACTTACGACGTGTCAGTTTCCACCAGCGTTTGGAATGACGTTTACAACGACTGATCGTCTGACTAAACTCGGCAAGCACTTTGTTTCTATAGCGGTAGAGTGATCTAATATACCGTCCATTGAATATCCGTGTCTCTGTTCCGTCATGAGAAACTATCGGGTGTATTTCGCCTATATCAACGCCTATGACTTCTTGACCTATTTCGGTTG
>JAGFCB010000019.1 GCA_022394775.1 Candidatus Poribacteria bacterium | reverse complement strand
GCCCTGATTGCGTATCAGCTTTTGGAGAACAAACCATCGGTAAACCTCTCTGAACTTCAGGGAAATAGCGACTTACCCGTGATTTTCTAACGGATAAACTTTTTTCAAACTCACGTTATATTAATCAGGACTTACGCAGCTGCCCGTGTGTAATGGTAACGATTCCCAAGAAAAATGCCTGAGTCCTATTAATATGGACTGATAAACTTTCCCGTTCCAGAGGTGTCGAATGAAAAATGATGATGTCAAACTCATCCAGCGCGTCCTTGACGGTGATGATATTGCTTTCTCTACACTCGTGAGAAAATACCAAAAATCGGTTCACGCGCTTGTATGGCGAAAAATCGGTGATTTCCATATCGCCGAGGATATCACACAAGATACCTTTCTAAAAGCATACCAGAAACTGGCGACCCTAAAAGAACCACAGTCTTTTGCGAGTTGGCTCTATGTGATAGCGACGAACCGTTGCAAAACGTGGCTGCGCAAAAAACGTCTGTCAACACAGGCGTTGCAGAACACAAGCACTGTGGCGTTAGAAAGAGCAGCGTATGCAGGATATGTCATTGAGGAAAACGAGCAAAGAATAACAGACGTGCAGCGCGAAGTCGTCAAAAAGCTGCTTGCGAAATTACAGGAAAGCGACCGCACTATCGTCACACTCTACTACCTCGGCGGAATGACGTACGAAGAGATAAGCCAGTTTCTCGGTGTCTCGGTCAGTGCAATTAAAAATCGTCTCTACCGTGCGAGGCAGTCCCTAAAAAAAGAGGAACCCGTAGTTCGCGAGGCTTTAGGTAACTTCCAAATCACCCCGAACCTCACAGCGAACATCATGCAAGAAATCGCACGCATTAAACCCGCTGTGCCGTCCAGTGTTAAGCCATCTGTGCCGTGGGCAATCGCCGCTTCTACGGTTGTAGTGATGCTGTTAATGCTCGGCATCGGAAGTCAGCGATACGCAATCCGTTTCCAGCAACCCTATAGCCTTGATGCAGCCTCAGAGGTGGCGATTGAACTGCTTGAGACCCCGCTTGTACTAAATCGGGTCTCAAAGCTGGATACGCGGACACAGATAGAAATCATCAATACATCGCGCAGCAGCAACACGTCTAAGCGGACACTCAGTAATACCGCAGCACTTGTCGCAGACGCACAAGCAGACGAACCCTTCAAAGATTATACGAAATGGGAACTGCCGAAGGAAGCGAAAATACGTCTCGGAAAAGGGCGCATTAATGCGATTCAATTTTCCCCGAATGGCAATGAACTTGCCGTGGCAAGTAGCATCGGAATTTGGATGTATAGCGTGGCTACTGGGGACGAACTCGCATTGTTTACGGGGCATGCGGCACAAATTCAAAGTTTGGCGTTTTCATTGGATGGCAAAATCCTTGCCAGCACGGGCAACGATGGAACAATCCGGGTTTGGGATACCGAAACCGGTAAACAGTTGGTGGTGCTTTCGGATAGACGCAATTTACCTGGGGCACTTGCATTCTCGCCTAACGGTACTACGATTGTCAGTGGTAGTCGAACCGGCGCAATTCAGATATGGGATGTTGCTACGGGTGACCCGCTTGCTACGCTAACCGGACATACAGATACTGTTGAAGCCTTGGCGTTTTCACCCGATGGCAAAACACTCGCAAGTACAAGTGAAGACTTGTCAATTCGGTTGTGGGATATCGGTTCTAAAGAGCACCGATCTACGCTTACAGGTCATAAGAAGCCTGTTAAAGTATTGGTATTTTCACCCGATGGCAACACGCTCGCAAGCGCAGGCATGGGCGGCACGGTTCGATTGTGGGATCCAGGCACAGGAAGACAAGTACGAGCACTTGTGCAATTCGGACTTACTGATACTGATCAAGAATTTCCTGCTGCCACACAACAAACGGCGTGGATTGATACACTGGCATTCTTACCTGACGGATCCATTCTGGCAAGCGGTGATCACCACGGCACTGTTCGGTTATGGAGGCTTAGCGATGGCAGCCTCCTTTCCACGACAAAAGCGGATATGAGATTCATCAGCACCTTGGCATTCTCGATGGATAAGCCGATCTTCATGACGGCTGATCGGAAAGGAATGATTCATTCATGGAATGTATCCACGGGGGCTGAGCTTGCCATGTTTACCCTCACGGGACACGAGGACTGGGGACGCGCGTTAGGTTTCGCTGCCGATCGGACGACCGTTATGACTGCCGGTTATAAAACGGTTCGATTTTGGGACATTGAAGGTGAGCGAGAATTCACACCGCTTGTGCTGCCTCACTCAAATGTAATCAATGCCTACGCATTTTCGCCTGATGGCAAAATCCTTGCCGGGACGACAGATAAGAATGTTATAGCGGTATGGGACCTCCAGACCAACAGCCAACGCACAGCCTTGGTAGGGCATACTTGGTTTATTGACACCATCGCTTTCTCGTCGGATAGTACGCTGCTTGCCAGTGGTGGCAGGGATGGCGCGATTTATGTCTGGGACGTAGAAACAGGACATCGTAAGAAAACGTTCAAAGGACACCAGATATCGGTCAAAGCGTTGGCGTTCTCTCCTGATCGTAGCACGCTCGCAAGTACAAATCACCGAGGGGTTCGCTTGTGGGACGTTCGGACTAGCACGCTTCGCACCTCTCTTATAGAACATGAAGACTCAGGGCAAGCCGACACATTAGCGTTAGCGTTCTCACCGGATAGTAAAATACTTGCCAGTGCTGGACTTGGTAAGATTTCCCTATGGAATGTTGGCACGCATCGCCTGTTATCGGAACTCGCCAGAAGCGGCGCACGAGTTGCAGTGTTAGCTTTCGCTCCTGATAGTTCAATTCTGCTTATCGGATGTGGTGACGGAACGATAGAGTTGTGGGATGCAAACAATTATACCCTCAAGTCCACTATCAAACCGCACACAGGAAAGATTGAAGTCCTGAGATTCTCTCCAGGCGGTGAAACACTTGCTACTGGAAGCATGGACGGAACGATCCTCCTATGGCGCTGGGCAAGCATCGTTGAGAAAAAAAAGACAAATTAGTAATCAACCCTCAAAAATCCAGTCCGTTGTTAACCTCACCACCACGATCCGAGGTCAGTTAGACACCCTTTCTCCTTTCCAACTTCCGTAATCACAGTCCCATAACCGCTAATACATTGACAACTTTTTATCTCTTGACAAAAATTTGCATTTTTGCTATGTTTTACACAACGGTTTTGCTATAAACCGACCTATTTATAAAAGTCTGCCCTTCGCAAGCCATCGCGACTTGGCATGGGTCACTTAAGTTCCTGCGATAAAATCGATTTAACGTGCCATGTATAAGTAACAGGACTTGCACAGCACCCTCGCTGGCGGGGTTTGAAACCCTGCAGAAATACCCCAGCAAAAACCCTGCAGTGGGTAGGATGTCCGTTATCACGGGAAAATGCGTAAGTCCTGAGTAACTAACGTCAGTTCGATTGAAACATTTCGGATGGGTTAACGGTTCCATTTTAGCGTCCTAAATCCGTAAAGTGTAACCTTTTCTCAAGCTCACGTTATAAGTACATATTAAGAAGGGCTTCGACTTTAAATTTTGCGCAGAATCAACCAATAAAGGAGTAGAAAATGAAAAGAACATACCTTCTGACACTCATCGCGCTTTTTTCAGTCATGCTGATTGGGCACGCGAGTGCGCAGGTAATTTTCTTCGCTGATTTTGAAACCAATTCCTCTGAAGCGGTGCCAGATGCAAGCGTCAACGACCCAGCAAATTGGGTGTCGGAAAACGAAGGAACTGTTTGGGCAGAAGCGACAGAATTCCCCGGCGGCGAGGGGGCATTGCATCAAACCCAAGAGGGATGCGGCATCTCCGGTAATACACCCCTTCCCGGTGTCGATAACTTCTCCGACGGCATCATCCAAGCAGTCTTCTCTTGGCAAGACGATGACGGTGTCGGTTTCCAATTCCGTCGCGTTGGCGAGGATAGAGGATACCTCGTCGCATTCGGCTACAACGAAACACCGATGGTCATCATCGGAAGCCTTGCAGATGGATGCTGTCCCTCCGGTCAATGTCTCGACCAATGTTCATGCGAAAACGGCGGTAATGAACTCGTCGGTGTCGATCACGGCTTAGGGGACGGGCTCACTCAGGACAACACTGTCGCCTATTTCGGACGTGTTCAAGTCACCGGAAGCCTCATTGAAGTTTGGTATATGCCTTACGCTGATGTCCCCGATCTTTTTGCAGATTCCGCAGAACTCGGTGACCCAGTAGCTACTTATGATGGCGCGGATGACCTCGGACCCGGCACCGTCGGTCTTTGGCACGAAAGCTGGGGCAACGGAAGAGTTGGTAGCGTCCTCGTTACCGGTCCAGGCGGCACCGTAGCAGTTGACCCACAGGCGAAACTCTCTACCACGTGGGGCGAGCTTAAAAGCAATTATTAGTCTCTATTCTGTATAGACTATATACCATCAAGTCAATGCGCAGTGCTGAGTGAGGTTCCCAAACCTTAGTTTCCCAGTACTGCATGATCTGTCTTTATAGGGTGAGGCACTTGCCTCACCCATCCCGCTTTACTTTTAAGCAAGGTGCTTTTCTGGGTGTAATCACCCTATAAGTCTTGCTATCCTGTTGAGATTCATAGAATAGATAGCAACACAATCCCTTTTAATACGAAGGAGGCAGCTCATGAAAATACGTCTCGTTTTTCCTATCTTCATTTTCAGTTTACTTTTTTCCTTCCACGCCGCCGCGAACATTGTGTTTTATGCTGACTTTGAGGCGGGTTCCAAGGATGCGAAACCGAATGCTAATGTGAATAACGTCAAAAGTTACAAACCCGAGAATGCAGGCACTATTTGGGGGAATGCCGATTTTAACGGCGGTAAAATCGGTGGTAAAGGCGCGATGGCGCAAACCGCTGAGGGGTGCGGCATCTCCGGCAACACACCACTCCCCGGTGTAGACAATTTCACCGACGGTATTGTACAAGTCGTCTTCTCTTTTGGTGATGATGACAGCTTCGGTGTCCAATTCCGCAGAAAAGGCGACGATAAAGGCTATCTCGTTGTCTTCGGTTATAACGAAACATCGAAAGTCATCCTCGGCGATCTCGCAGATGGATGTTGTCCCTCTGGACAGTGCCTTGATCAATGCGGTTGTGAAAACGGTGGCAAAGAGATACTCGGTGTCGATCACGGCTTAGGTGCAGGTCTCACCCAAGACAACTCTGTCCCCTATTTTGGACGCGTCGAAGTCAAAGGCGATAACGTCAAAGTCTGGTACATGGAACTCGCAGAAGTTAAAGATCTGTTCGTGGATTCTGGTAAACTCGGTGCTCCTGTCCTTGAATCCAACAAAGTCACGGACAAAAGTGCTGGTGCCGTCGGTGTCTGGCACGAGAGTTGGGGAATGGGTCGGATCGACAGTATCCTCGTCACAGGTCCTAATGGATTCGACGTGAGCGTCAAAGACAAACTCACAACGACATGGAGTGAGATCAAGACTACTTACTAATCAGGCGAAGACCCCGTGCCTCACACCTTCTTACCTAAGGAGTCCCTTTATGAAAGTCACGAACATTGAGCGTGTGCTTGTAGATGTCCCTTTCACCCCGCGCCAACAACAGATTACCACGCAGAGCGTATCAACCGTTTACAACTGGTCGCTCCTTGAATTGTGCAAGGTCACAACCGATACCGGACACGTCGGTTGGGGCGAGACCGTCGTCCACTATACCTATTCCCGTGTCAGTGATGCAAGCGTCGAGCGGGTCATCGGGCAAAGTCCCGCTGAACTTATGAACGACGATTCACTGGGTGCTGGTTTACAGATGGCACTCTTTGATGTCGTCGGCAAAATTTTGGAGGTGCCAGTCTACCGACTTCTCAGCAACCAGTGTCGAGATGCTGTCCCTATTTCGTGGTGGTCTATTGATTCCTCTCCGGAAAACTGGGCAGCGGAAGCCGCGGATGCTGTAGCAAATGGCTATACCAGTTTCAAGAACAAGCCGCGTCCGTGGTGGGATATCCGCGCACAGGTAGAAGCCGTCGCAAAAGTCGTACCGTCGGATTTCAAACTCGACCTTGATCCAAACGGCTCTTGGCGCGATGCGGAAACCGCGATCCCTATCCTGAAAAAACTCGCGACACACCCAAACGTTGCAATGTTTGAGACACCCATTCCGCAAGGCGATGTTGAAGGGAACAAGCAGATTCGTCAAGAAGTTGGTTGTCAGATTGCCATGCACTTTGGATCGCCTCCTTATACGACCTGTGTATGCGAGGACGTATGCAATGGGTTTGTCATCGGTGGCGGTAAGACGCAGGTGATGCGTGAAGGGCAGCTCAGTGCAGCAGCGGATATGCCGTTTTGGCTCCAAATCGTCGGCAACGGGTTGACGACGACGTGGGCAGGACATCTTGGAAGCGTGCTAACGCATGCAACATGGCCCGCAATCACCTGTCTTAATCTCTACAGCGATCATCTGCTCACACAACCGATACAGGTCTCAGACGGATGCCACAAGATCCCTGATGCCCCAGGATTAGGCGTTGAGGTCAACGAGGACGCAATCGAACGGTTCCGCGTGCCTGCTGAGCAGTTAGACGCTGACGGCTACACGATCCACCCTGTGCCGCGCATCATCAAGACGGCTGTCTATCCTGATGGGAGTTGCATCCACATGTCCGGGGACGGCTTGAGCTATTTCAATGCCGGCAACGGCGAAGCACAAGTGGAAGGCGCGCGCTTAGAGTTAACCTTCGACGACGGTTCTGACGAATGGGCAGACCTCTTCGAGAAAGCCCGTGAAACTCCTGTACATGGGCGATGGTAAAACTTGTATCACTATTCTCCGCTTCGCAGGCGGGGTTTTAACCCCGCCTTTTCGCATCCGCAATCCTGCAAATCCTGATTCAGATAGCTGACAACTGAGTACTGAAAACTAATTGCCTCTACACTGAATATCTGCTACAATCAACAAGACATCCTACAGATTCAATAGAGGCAAGACAACATTGACTGCACACCCACAACAGCGCGCCCTCACCTGGCGTGTCCTATGTATCTTCGCTATTGCTGCACCGATTAACTGCTATTTCCTCATCCAGATGGAAGTGGTGCGTTATACTTTTCCGACATGGGTCGTCCCGCTCTCCAATGTTATTTTCATTCTTACAGCGGTGATGGTGATTAACGCCGTCATCCGTCTCCTAAGCAGTGATGTTGCGCTTGGGCAGGGCGAACTCTTACTGCTCTATGTGACACTCAGTTTTGCCACAACCCTCGCTGGGTGCGATGTCTTACAAGCAATTCTCTCCGTCCTTGGGCACAGTTTCTGGTTCGCAACAGAAGAGAACGAATGGCGTACCCTGTTTTGGCACCATCTCCCGCAATGGCTCACGGTTTCAGATAGAGACGCGCTCCGCGGCTACTACCTCGGAGAGTCAAGCCTATACCGTTCGCTGCATCTACAGGTTTGGTTACCAGTGGTCGGGGCATGGATGTTGCTTTTCGCGGTAATAGCGTTCATCTTTCTCTGCCTCAACACGATTCTCCGTCGGCAGTGGGCACAACGTGAACGCCTCACCTTCCCGATTATTCAACTCCCACTTGCCATGACGGATCCGAAATCCGGTTTCTTCCGAAACAAACGGATGTGGATCGGCTTCACGATCGCCGCGGGTATCAGCCTGTTCAACGGGCTAAGCCATCTCTATCCTGTCCTCCCGCATATCCCTGTAACACGCCGTTTCTTCAGATTCCACGAACCCCCGTTCAGTTACTACGGTACCATCATCACCGCCTTTTATCCGTTCGCTATTGGGATTATGTTCCTCATGCCGTTGGATGTCCTCTTTTCGACAACCCTCTTCTATTTCCTGTATCGAAACGAAGTCGCTTTAGCACAAGCAGTCGGATGGAATGCTATTCCACGGTTCCCGTACCTTAACGAACAGACAATCGGAGCTTTTGTGGGGCTCTGTTTCTTCTTCGGTTGGACTGGCAAGCGGCATTTTACTGCCGTTTTGAGAAGCGCGCTGCCCTCTCGTGGACGAGAACCGCCAATCGACGAGAGTGACGAACCGATGCCATATCGAGTGGCTGTCTGGGGGTTTATCGTCGGCATTCTGGTGTTCGCATTTCTCCTCTATAAGGCTGGTATGTCACCATGGCTCGCGCTCACTTTCGCGATTTTGTTCCTCATAACGCCGCTCGTGACGACACGTATCCGTGCGGAGTCCGGTATCTTCGTCCACGCGTATCACTGGCAGGCACCACGCTACATCTTGAACACAATTCTGGGGACACATCGCCTCGGTGCACAGAACTTGACAGCACTCTCCGTCTGCTTCTTCAACCGAGATTACCGCCCGCAACAGATGCCGCACCAATTAGAGGCATTTAAAATCGCTGAGCTTGCTAATATTAACCAACGTCGGATGCTCTTGACCCTCATCATCGCCACTATTTTCGGTGTGTTTATCGCTTTCTGGGTACAACTCCATCTCTATTACCAGTTCGGGGCAGATTCCGGGTACTTCGGACCCTGGGCACTCGGCTACGGTAGGGAATACTTTGGACGGTTGACAAACTGGATTACGTATCCGCTTGACACGGATTGGCTGGGCGTAATATTCATGGGTATCGGTTTCTCTGTCATGATGGTGCTGACATATCTGCGCGTCAAATTCTTCTGGCTGCCACTGCATCCACTCGGTTATGTGATGGCAAGCAACCAAGAGATGTCCGATCTCTGGATTCCGCTGCTCATCGCGCTGTCATTAAAATGGCTCATCCTCCGGCACGGTGGCATCCAAAGTTATCGGCGCGCCATTCCCTTCTTTTTAGGCTTAGTCCTCGGCGACTACTTAATGGGCAGCACATGGAGCCTCCTAAACGTCCTCCTAAACACCACGATGTATCAGTTCTACCCGTAGCCGTGATTATAGATCAAAAATTACCTGCGCAAACCAACTTCCATCACTCTTTTGCACAACCTGTAACTGATGATACGTGACGCTCTTAATCTCGGTATAGACCGCATGTTTATCAAAATTCGAGGGTTCACCATAAACCGTCGCGAAAATCTCCGTTTCGCTACACCGTTGAACTTCTGCGCGCTTAAAAAACATCTCCTCCGTCTCATGTCGAAAGATAAGTTCGTCAAGCCATGCCACAAACAGTTCCTCCACAGATTCAGCCGTGAGATGAATCTCAACCGACACAGTCTCATCAACCGTCTCTAAAACAGCGATCGTCTCAAAGAGTCCTTGCGCCGCGTGTGTCAGCAGTTCCGACAGATTTTTGCCCCTAACCACCATCCCCATATCCGCCGTATGTTCAAGGTATTCATAAGGTTTCATACCATCTCCATCGTCACCAACATTCTTTTCACGCGCAACATAATCCCCCGAAAACTTCATCCCATGAAAAACGGAAACCCAAATCAAGTTATGACTCGATTCAGGTTTCCGATGTGAGTAGTTTTCAGTACGGTTTTTCTGCGAAAAACCTCTCAGTTAATGGTTGTCGGTTTAGGGTAGACAGTTTACGGTTAAGAGACCCTCTTTAACCGTAAACTGAAAGGCGTACTCGCCGTACTGTTAACTGTTAACTATTTCCCTTTGATGCTGCCCCATGTGGTTGTGAGCTTAGCTTTCGGGTCTACCGGGGTCAAACCCGCATTGCCGAAGTACTCAATCTCACCGATCTGGAAGTACGCGCCATTCGGGTTCGATGCCGTGTCAAACGTAACATGACGGAAAAACTTATACGCCGTGTCTTGAACCTCGAAATCTGTCCCCGCCTCAAATAGCGCGACTTGTAGCCGCTCCGTCCAGAAACTATCCCCGTCGTGCGCGAAGATCGTATCAAATGTCTCGCCGTCGTTGGATCCCTGAACTTCCCATACCGTCGGGTCCCTTGCCGGCACATCGTTCGCTGAAGAGAGGGTGAAGTGTGTCAGGACGTACGCTTCCTCGAGCTCAGCTGTGATGTGTAGCCCTTCCTCTGGGATCCCGCCGCCACGTCCGCAGCACCATTTATCGTTGCCGGGACCCAGGCGGTTATCGAAGACGTTAAACGAAAACTCGCCGCCCCCGAATCCGGGTTCTTCGTTTGCTGTGAAGATGGCGTTGTAGCCTTCATCTGCGTCCGCAGCACCATCGTCTTCCGGGTCGGTGAGGTCGCCGCCTAACAGTGAGTCGGTTCCGACACCCAAGATTTCCGCTGCTTGTGCCAGGTCGCTGGTGCTGATAACAAAAGCCATCATCAACATAAGCCCTGCCAATACCAACATAATTTTCATACCGTTCAATCTCCTGTTTTTTAGGGTTATAAGTTAAGAAGTTATTAAGTTGTTGGTTAAGAGATTTCTTAACTTATCACTAACAACCAAGAGGCGTACTCGCCGTACCAACCACCCTTCTTCCTACTACTTATAACCTCTTAATTACCTGATTTTATTAGGACTTACGCATTTTTCCATGATAACGGATATCTTACGCACTGCGGGCGTGGTTTTAAACCCTGAAGAAATACCCAAGCAAAACCCTGCAGTCGGGTTGCGTAAGTCTTATTTATTATACTCTAAAAAATAAATAACGTCAACACTTTTTTCATTTGACTGTTTGATTTATTATGTGTTATTATATATATTTATGTTTAATTGTTTTTTAATTATATCTATTTGGTGCGATAGATTTCCGAACGATTCTACTGACAACCGATAACTGATAACCGACAACCAATCATGAACAAACTCTACTTCGGCGATAACCTCGAAATCCTACGCGAACTTGACGACGAACGCGTCCACCTGATCTGCACCGACCCACCCTTCAACTCCGGACGCGACTACAACGCCTTCATCGGCGACTCCCTCGCACAGAAGAAAGCATTTACCGATACATGGACGTATGACACCGCCACACAAGACGCTCGCGCCGACATCGAACACCGCGCCTATAGCAATGATACCTACAAAGCACTCGATAACTGCCTCAAAGGGTACGATTTGGTTCTCCAAAACGCTGTATCCGGCAATAGCGGCGCGATGCGTGCATACCTCGCTTTCATGGGACCCCGACTCGCCGAAATGCACCGAGTCCTCACACCCACCGGCAGCATCTACCTCCACTGCGATCCAACTGCAAGCCACTACCTAAAAGGCGTGATGGACGCTATCTTTGGCGTGGACAATTTCAGGAACGAGATTATCTGGCAACGCACCAGTGCACATAACGACGGCAAACAGTATGGCAGAGTCCATGACACAATCTTATTCTATAGCAAAAGTCGGAAAACAGTATGGAATCCGGTTTACACAGCGCACGACCCAGAGTACATCAAAAAATTTTATCGCCATCAGGACGAAAGGGGTCCCTACCAAATTGCTTCCCTGAATGCACCCGGAATTAGACACGGTGAATCCGGTCAACCGTGGCGAGATATAAATCCGAGCGAGGTAGGTAGACACTGGAGTACACCGCGCAGAGAAGCATGGCCCGAAGACATCCAACCTCCGGAAAACTATGAATCTCTCTCAGTTCACCAAAGATTAGATATATTGGACGCGAAAGGATTGGTTTACTGGCCCCCGAAGGGCAACGTTCCAAGGTTCAAGCGGTATCTGTCTACTTCAAAGGGAAGTAGAGTACACGATATTATTACAGACATAAATCCACTCGCAAGCGGTTCTAAAGAACGCCTCGGTTACCCTACACAAAAGCCGCTTGCACTCTATGAACGCCTAATCAGAGCCTCCAGCAACGAAGGCGACATTGTTCTCGACCCCTTCTGCGGTTGCGGCACGACAATTGATGCCGCCCATGCCCTCAAACGGCAATGGATGGGGATTGACATCACAATCCTCGCACTCGATCCGATGCGGCAACGGTTAGCAGACCGACACGGATTGGAACCCTCAATAGACTATCACATCGAAGGCTATCCGACGAACATGCAGGAAGTCCATAAATTCTTAAAGGATGGCGACAAACGCAAATATCACGACTTCTCGAATTGGGCAGTAACACGGCTCGGTTTGAACCCCACAAAAGATGTCGGCGACGGTGGACTCGATGGTGTCGGACACGTCACACTCTGGAATCCGCAGCAGATGAAAGAGATAAACGCACGTATCCTCGCCGAAGTCAAAACCGGCAAACCCACCATTACCCAAGTCCGCGCCTTCTGCCACGTCATGGATCAGCACAATGCAGAAGTCGGCATCTTTATCACAATTGAATCCGTTAGTGCGAGAATGCGACAAGAGGCGGAAAATATGGGTAACTTCGAGCACAATCAGAAGAACTACCCACGCCTCCAATTCTGGCAACTCGACGACGCATACTTTGAGAACCCGGACAGCATCAACACTCGCGTCCGCTTACCAGATGCATGGCGCATCCGTCCCACCCAAAAATCAGAACGCCATTTCGACAACCAACAGATGCAACTCCTCAGCAGCTAAACCAAATGTTACACTTTCCGACCTATTAAAAACGTGAGTTGGAAAATAAAGATTGAATCTCCCGTAGGTGTTTTGGCTTGGGTGTTTCCCCTTAGGTTGAACGGATACCTACTAAAAATCGCACACAGCCCAGAGTTTTTAAGTAAACAGAGAAATCTGAAATCACCTAAAACCGAGTGAAACCCAACGCATTAGGATACCAACACGGTTTGAGATGTTGGGTTTCGCTAAACCTATCTCCTCAAATTTTTACGCAAATTTCCAGTCGCCAGGCCCGGTAGGTTCGGTTTCCTAACCGAACCGGATTTGCAAATCCGTTGACAGAAAACAATTTTTAGGGTATAATTATAGAGATTTAGTCGTGATCGCAACGCCTACCCCGGTTCCATAATAGCATCTCGCGATGCTATTTATATTTTATGGATACTGAACTTACGCGCGCATTGCAGAAAATAAAAAGCGAGGATGATATGTCAGCAGCCAGTTTAAAACAACGGATTCACAACGGAGAACACGTCTACGGTGCTAACGTCTCTATGGGCATATCTGCCGATGCACTCGTCGCCAGAGTCGAAGACGGTGGGTACGATTTTGTCGCCGTTGATAGCCAACACTCCCCATACAACGAGGATCGACTCGTCGCCTTCTGTAATATGGCGAATGAACTCGGGATTCCGGTCAACTTTCGGATTAAACATACCCGAAACGCTTATCTCATCGGCAATTACCTTGATTTAGGTCCCACAGGGATTGAGGTCCCACAGGTCGAATTGGACGACACCGTAAATGAGGCAGTCGATGCGTTCTACTACCCGCAACAGGGAATTCGGAGTTGGGGCGGTGGTGCCCGAGTGAATTCTGCAGACAGAGAACGGCTTGAATATGCCGATTGGTGGAATTCCAATGGCGTGCTCTGGATGCAAATCGAATCCATAGAGGCTGTTACACATGCGCGACATCTCGCGAAACCCGGTGTTGATTGTCTCTCTTTCGGACCCGCTGATTTGACATTCAGCATGGAGGGACACCCAAATCATGCGCTGCAGACTGTAGACGCTTGTGTTGAATACGTTGCCAGAGCATTAGAGGGAACGACAACTGCCGTCTGTTTTAGGAACGGCAACCCCAGCACGCGCCAGAAATACGCAGATATGGGCGTTACCGTCTTTTTGGAATAGTTATTCGTTTTCAGTTAACTGAGAACCATTTATGTTGAACTACGGATTGGTAAGCACAGCAATAGCGGAGGACAAAACGCGACTACTTCAGGGTATGCGACTGTTAGCAGAAATCGCGCACAAACACGGTATTCCCATCACATGGGCGACAGACACGAAATCCGCGCCTGCTATTGCTAAGTCGCTCACCGAATGGCATACTGAGAACGGTGATGCTCTGTTATTAACCCTTGATATCAAACCGATGTGGGATTCAAATTGGGAAGCACAACGAGAAGCGAACCCGGGCAATAGCACCGAAGCCATGGCATCACATGTCGTCACGATGCGTGAGAAACTACCAGAATATATATCTAAGGAGTGGGAAAGAATTAAGCGCGCATTGCCTTGGGCAGAGCCAAGTGTCGCAGGCGCAGTGTTCAAAAACGATGTACTGCTCCGCGCGCTCGAACAGACCGGATTTCAAGGACTCTGGGGCTATCACTGGAACCTACAACCTACAGATGATATTGAATTTGACGCACCCGAACCAGAAACTGACCGTGGTGGCTTCGGATGTTTTTATCCGCTTGAGGCTTCAGTGTCCGCTGATCCTGTTATAACGCGGGATACCACCGATGAAACGGTTGCGCCCCAATTCAAAAATATTGTCGGGATACCATATCATACCGCTGCACATCTCGCGGAAAATACAAATAATCTCCGTGCCGCGCTTTTGAACGAAACGGCGCACCGGCATTACGATATCTATGTAGAAAATACAGTATGGAATCATTGGCTCGGTTATGTTGAACATATTAATCCCCTTACCGTCGCACAACTCGGGGAAGAAGGACTCGAACGGTTAGATGCATACTTCGCACACGTCGTTAGCGTCCAAGATACAAAACCGATACGTCTCTCTCAGATGGTTGACGATTACATGAGCCATTGTGAGAAGACCGAACCGACTACTATTGTAGCGACCAGTACAGAAATACAAGACGAGGATGCGAATCCGAAATCTGTGTTAAAGATGTTTTATTGTGATCCAGCATGCGAATTTACTTTCGTTGAAGGTGCTATGGAGCCCCTCGAAATCAAAAGTTATACCAGTGAACGCGTATTACAGTCCGACGCGAGCAAACCCGTTCTAATAGCATTTTCACCAACTCGGTACCGGACAGAGCTACGCATCAATATCACAGTAGAATCAATAAAGGCGATGCCCTACGGGATAACTGTCTGGGGCGATCACGAAGGCTTACAACTCACTGAATCTAACTCGGACGACGTTAGATGGATAGGGAAACATTCACTCTTTATACGCCTCACATTGCAACCCGGAAAGAACGAGTTTAACCTTAAGTTGACAATCTGAAAGAGGAACAAAACAATGGAAAAAGTATTGGGACTCAGATGCCGCGAATGTGATAGCAAATATCCCAAAGAACCCCTTCACGTTTGCGAATTCTGTTTTGGTCCCTTAGAAGTAGACTATAACTATGAAGCAATACAAAAATCTATCTCAAGACGTTCAATAGAAAACGGGCCAGAGAACTTATGGCGCTATGCCGACCTCCTGCCGATAGACGGTGAACCGACGGATGGTGAGCATACCGGATTCACACCGCTCGTCCGTGCTAAAAACCTCGGAGACGCACTCGGCATCAAAGAGCTCTATATCAAGGATGATACTGTCTGCCATCCAACGTTTTCCTTCAAAGATCGGGTCGTCGCAGTCGCCTTAAGCAAAGCAAAAGAATTCGACTTTGACACTGTTTCCTGTGCCTCCACGGGGAATCTCGCCAACGCCGTTGCCGCACATGCCGCTATCGCGAAACTCAACTGCTTCATCTTCATCCCGGCTGACCTTGAAGTTGGTAAAGTCGTCGCTTCGCTCGTCTATGGTCCCGCAGTCGTAGGCATCACTGGCACCTATGACGAAGTTAACCGGCTCTGCAGCGAAATCGGTGGCGTTTATCCCTGGGCATTTGTTAACATAAACATTCGTCCTTTCTATGCCGAAGGCTCAAAAACCCTCTGCTTTGAACTCATCGAACAACTCGGTTGGGAGGCACCCGCACATATTGTCGCACCCGCCGCTGGCGGTTCGCTCATCACAAAGATTGGCAAGGCAATAAAAGAATTTCACACTTTAGGATTAATAGACAAGCCGAACACTAAAATCCACGTTGCTCAAGCGGAAGGTTGCGGTCCCATCGTCAACACCTACAAAGAGAATAGCGATTTTGTGAAACCCGTCAGACCGGACACGATCGCTAAATCTCTTGCTATCGGAAATCCAGCTGATGGTATCTATGCTGTGGATACCGTCCGAAACTCCGGCGGAGTTGGTGAACACGCCACCGATGGTGAGATCGTAGAAGCAATCAAACTCCTCGCTGCTACAGAGGGAATCTTCACAGAAACCGCTGGCGGTGTTACACTCGCCGCTGCGAAAAAATTAATAGAAAACGGAACCATCGGACCCGATGAACCGACTGTGCTCGCCATCACCGGTAACGGACTCAAAACCGTTGAGGCACTCCAAGATAAAACCGATAAGCCGCATACCATTCCACCGCAGCTCAACGCTTTTCGGAAATTAATGACGGAAATTGGATAGGTTAAAAATAAAGGCAATCTTTACCTTTCAGGTCCAAACGCGCTTAGGCTTTAGCAGGCTGGAGACTTCTATACGGAGGGATTCAGAACATGAAGCAACGAGAAATCTACGAAGTTGAGCAAGGCATACGGCCCGCAGAAAAAGTCAAGATGACGTTGGCGGAGTTTCTGGAGCAGGATGTAGAGGGATATGAATACGTTAACGGAGAATTAGTACCAATGGCATCGCCATCAAGAGAACATGGTGAAATAAGCGTCAACGTTATTCGGTACCTGGATGCACATGTTTACCAGAATAAAATAGGACGCCTATATACCGCGGAGACAACATTTCAGGTTGGAGAACGGACAACAAAACCGGATGTCGCGTTTGTTTCAACGGACCGGTTGACCGGTGACAAAACAGAGGGATTTTCCATACCTCCCGATCTCGCAATTGAGGTCGTTTCTCCATCAGATGTGCAGTCTCGTGTTGTCGAAAAGGCATTTGCCTATCTGGAAGCGGGAACACGCCTCGTTTGGGTGCTTGAACCGGTTTCCAAAACAGTAACAGTCTATCGATCTGAAAAAGACATTGAGATGCTGACGCGCGACAACACGCTTGACGGTGAGGATGTGGTACCCGGATTTACTTGTCCAGTCGCGTACCTATTTGAGTAATTTGTTCTATTGAAAGTTGCTGTTCACTGCCAATGCAGCCTGCCACCTCCCGTTAGGGGCATTTAAAAAAATGGAAACGCTACAGGGTATACTTGAACGTATCGTCTATGAGAACCCTGACACCGGTTATACCGTCGGGCGCCTCTCCGCGCGCGACCATGCCGAACTCATCACCATTGTTGGGAACTTGGCATCTATTAACCCCGGCGAAAGCCTCCTCCTCCGAGGCGAATGGGTAGACAATCCGAAATACGGCAGACAGTTCCAAATCGAAAAATACGAAACTATCCTGCCCGCGAACGTCGTCGGGCTCAGAAAATACCTCGGTTCAGGTCTCATCAAGGGCATCGGTCCGAAAATGGCAGCACTCATCGTCCGTAAATTCGGTATGGATACGATGGACATCATTGAGAATGAACCCGACAAGTTGGCACGCGTTCCAGGGATCGGGCGGAAACGCGTGGAAACCATCAAAGAGGCGTGGGAAGCGCAACGCGAAATTAAAAACGTCATGCTCTTCCTGCAATCATACGATGTGAGTACCGCACATGCCGCAAAAATTTATAAAACCTACGGAAACGACTCACTTCTAATCGTCACAGAAAACCCCTACCAACTCGCCGACGATATTTATGGCATCGGATTTGTAACCGCCGACACAATCGCGCAGAAACTCGGCATGGATAAAGACGCACCGCAACGCGTAGAAGCCGGAATCAAATACGTCCTCAGCCAAAAAGCTGATGATGGACACGTCTTTCAGCATCGTGGAGAGCTTATTGAGGCGTGCCAAACCATGCTGGAGCAGGAGTTGGAAGCCATTGAACAAGGCATTTCTGCGCTCATCGAAAAAGAAGAAATTATCAATCCCGGTTTCACAGACCGATCGAAGTCTAACGAACAAGATGCCATAAACGAACCGCAGGACAACTACGACGTTCGCAATCAGCCATCAGGAACCAACAACGAAGAAGATATGCCTGATGCTGATCTAAAACCTCTTCCAACTGACAACCGACAACTGACAACTGATAACCATTCCGCCATCTATCTCGCCCCCTTTTACTATGCTGAACTCGGAGTCGCAAACCAGTTTTTGAGGATCTTAGCGGATCAAGGGCAAAGTTCCGTTCTGTTGTCCCCTAACACGACACGATTCCTCACGGAATTAGAGAACGAGATGGACCTCCATTTCGCACCACAACAATGCAAGGCGATTCTGACAGCGATGACGACACGCGCAATGATCCTCACCGGCGGTCCCGGCACCGGTAAAACTACAACCACAGTCGGCATGATTCGCCTCTTTAAAGCGCAAGGTAAACGCATCACTTTAACAGCACCGACCGGACGCGCCGCAAAACGACTCAGTGAAACAACCGGCGGTGAAGCCAAAACCATCCATCGTCTCCTCGAATTCTCGCCACAAATCAACAGTTTTAAACGCAATCGCCAGAACCCTTTAGATACCGATGTCGTCATCGTTGACGAAACATCTATGGTAGACCTCGTCCTCATGAATCGGTTGATGCAAGCGATTCGTCCGAGTACCACGATTGTCCTGATTGGTGATGTTGATCAGTTGCCCTCTGTTGGGGCTGGCAATGTCCTCAAAGCGCTCATTGATTCGCAAAAGATACCTGTTATTGAATTAACTGAGATATTCCGTCAAGCACAGGAGAGTATGATTGTTACGAACGCACACCGCATCAACAAGGGTGATTTCCCTGAGCTCTCTGGCGATGCCGACCGTAACTTCTTCTTCATTGAGGAGGAAGATCCCGAGGAAATTACTGAATTAATATCCTCTCTCATTGCTGACCGGTTGCCGAAGCACTACGATTACCATCCGATAGACGACATCCAACTCCTATGTCCAATGCGACGCGGGACACTCGGCACCGAAAACCTCAACAAACGCCTCCAAGAAGTCTTGAATGTGGAATATACCACCCCCAAAAACCATCCCTTAGAGAAAGCGCGCTTCGGCACTCGCACCTATAATAGACAAGCACCTCACGTCGGGAACCAGGCCCCCGCCACCGTAGGTGGTTTCCGCGTCGGCGATAAAGTCATGCAGATCCGCAACAACTACGATTATGACGTGTTCAACGGCGATATCGGCAGAGTTGTCGCGATTGAACGCATTGACAAAAAAGTCCATATCCAGTATCCTGATAAACAGGTTGCTTACGATACGGCAGACCTTGGGGAACTCGTCTTAGCGTACGCCACAACGATCCACAAAGCGCAAGGCAGCGAGTATCCTGTTGTTGTTATCCCGTTGCACACGCAACACTATCTCATGTTACAACGGAACCTCCTTTACACCGGCATCACCCGCGCAAAGGAGCGCGTCGTAATCGTCGGCACCAAAAAGGCACTCAGCATCTGTATCCGAAACAACCAAGTTATGCAACGCAACAGCTACCTCGCCGAACGCCTGAATAGCAATTGGTAGTCGGCTTTCAGCAATCAGAGAGATTGTGCTCAGATCTGATAGGTGTAGTTTGGAACCGCACCATACGTGTCAATTTAAAAAAACAACTGTCTCGGTCTCCAGGTCCGGTAGGTGGGGTTTTTGCGGTGTACACACCCCGGGGAATGCCACACGGCATTCATACCGTTGATTCATGCGACCTGCATTCCTAACCGCACCGGATTTTGCTATCTAATTGAAGGAGCAACGATATGAAACGAATTGCGCTATTTCTCATTGGTTTTCTACTACTTTTCATCGGAAGCCTCGTACGTGCAGAAGTCACATTGCCACGCGTCATTGGCAGCAACATGGTCCTACAACGCGACATGCAAGTCCCGATTTGGGGATGGGCATCCGCAGGCGAAGAAGTTACCGTAACGCTCAACACCGAAGCCGAAGATGCCGAGCCGATTTCAACAACCACTACGGTTGCTGACGCAGAAGGCAATTGGCAAACCAAACTCCCGGCTACACAAGCCGGTGGCCCCTACACGCTCCGAATCGCAGGCAGTAACACCCTTGAACTGACCAACATCCTTTTTGGCGAAGTCTGGGTCTGCTCTGGACAATCAAACATGCAATGGCCCGTGAGTGCCTCAAAAGACAGCGAGGTAGAAATCGCAGCAGGGATGTACCCGAAGATCCGACTGTTCTATGTACCGAGAGTCCCCTCAGGAGTGCCGCAGCAAGATGTAGAAGCAGATTGGCACGAAACCACGCCTCAGACAATTGCAGGTTTCTCCGCTGTCGCCTACTATTTTGGACGGAAACTGTATAAAAATCTTGATGTCCCGATCGGGTTAA
>JAGFCB010000261.1 GCA_022394775.1 Candidatus Poribacteria bacterium | reverse complement strand
TCCGAAATTCCAGAAATCTTGCCAGTGTAAATCGTTTCTGGGTACGCAGCGACGCTAATACGCACCTCATTACCGATCTGCCATTTGTCCTGAATATCTGCAAGTGTATCTTCGTGCACTTCCCCTTGAACCCAGACAATATCGGTATCGAGTATTGAGAAGAGCATATCACTCTTTCTGACCGTTGTGCCGACTTTCACATGCTGCTCCGTAATTTGGCCGGAAGCCGGTGCTGTGACATAAAACATGGCAGACGGCTGGCCTGTTTGAATGATTTTTTCAATACCGTCAAGCGTGAGTCCGGACACTTGAAGTTTTTGTCGAGCTTTATTCAGGGTAATGTTAGCATTACGCAGCGTTTCTTCTAATAGAAGCACCCCTTCAAGTGCCTCGGAACTTTCCACAAACGCAAGATAATTCTCAATCAATGCTTCGGTAGATAAATCGTCAAAAGATGCGATTGATCCAGTTTTAGCCAAGGTTTCAAGTAGCGTTTCGGTGAGTCCAGCAGCCAAAGCACGCTGTTTGTTGGCTGCCACCTTAATAGCCGCGAGTTTGTATGCTGCTTCTGCGTCAACTAACGCTGTTGCCTCTCCACTGAGCACCCCGTACTTTTCCAGTAAGGTCTCTGAGTCGAGTCTATCTATATCCAATAAGGAAAGGATTGATGTCTCCCCGTTATTTCGTAGGATATTTTCCAACGTCTGTTCACCAAGCCCAAGGATCTGAAATTGTCGCTTTGCATCTGACAACTCATTTTTTGCTTTCTTATATGCTGCCTGTTGCGCTACAAGTTCTTTCTGTGCTGAAATACGCTGTGCTGCGAGTGTTCTCGTTCGCTGGAGTGTATCCTCAAGTAATTGGAGTTCAACGTCGGCTTTGATTAATCTAAAGCGCATCTGCTCTAATGCTGAGGTAGTTTTTGTTACGACAAGGGTTTTACGTTTTCCAACCGTCACTCCTAACTGCTGCAACTCCGAAAGCGATTGCAGATAGTCAATCTGCCGAGTTTGTAATTCCCGCCGAATTTGCTTGGCAAAAACTTCTGTCAGTCTCGCCAATTTGGAGACTAACGACCTCTGTTGAGATGCTGCTTCAATGAGTTCAATCTGTGCCATCTGTAAATCAAGGCTATCCAATTCAAGTAACAGGTCCCCTTTTTTTACGGATTCACCAACGCTGAAATGGATGCGTTTCACAATACCACCGATTCTTGGTGTGACAATTGCTTGTTGGTTCGGGTGAGCTATTATATTGCCATGAACATCCACAACCTTCTCAATTCCCCGAATATCGGCTTCACCAGTTTTCAAACCGATGTTAATTTTTGCCTTATCAGTGAGCGTTACCGTATTCTCTTGACTGTGTGCCTGTCCAGTTTGCTCACCGTGTGTATGTGTTTGGCCATTGTGAACATGAGCATCTTGAGCCCAAGTTGATATAGACATGAGGTTTAGTGAAACTAAGCCGCCTATCGCGACAATGAAAGTCGCCAAAAGTGGTGTGATATGAGAATAACGTAACATTTCAATTGCTCCTTATATTATCCATCAATCATTGGGAGTTTATGGTCCGGATTCAAGAGATCTACCTATAGCAGCTTCAAGCTCAGCCAACGTCTTATGGTATGTTCTAAGGGCATCGAGATAAGCAAACCGGGTTTTGATAAATTGGTTTTGCATTAAAATAACCTCTAAAAGTTCTGCTTCCCCTAATTCATGGGCGGTACGCGTCAACGCGAGATTTTCATTGAGTAACTTCAGCGAATCGCCTTTATAAAACTTAAGGGTTTTCTGCGCGGTACGCAGCGAAATGAATGCCACCATTACCTCTCGTTCAATTTGCAGCTTTTGGTTCTTGATTTCGACGGTGTTCACCTGCTGCTGGGCTTTTGCAGCACCAATTTCAGCGCGATTCCGGTCGAAGAATGGCAGCGGAATTGAAAACTTCACACCGAAAGCATTCTCACCCGCGCTGCGTTCAGCAATCGCACCGACACCCAAATCCGGAATGTTTGCTGCTTTCGCGAGTCGGAGATCGCTTTCAGTGAGTTGCGCGTTTAATTGGAGCGATTTCAGGTCAGCACGGTGCGCGAGTGCCTGAGTTTTCAAAGCGTCAAGTGTCCAATTTTGTGGGACATCTGATAATACTTTTTTATCCAAATCACCAACGGCGATACGTGCTGTTACGAGCGGAGTGCCCATCAAGCCGTTTAGGGTGAGTTGTGACAGTTGCAATTCGCTCTCTAATGTCGCGGCTTCTCGGAGTGCCGATTGCAGCTGAATGTTTGCCAGATTTGCTTGTGTTACCGAAATGTCACCAGTTTCAAACTGAACTTGGGCGATGTCACGCATTTGTTGATTGTGCTTGACGATTTCTCTGGTTAACTTCAGTTTCTCTTGGACAAGTAGTAGTTCATAAAAAGCGATTTTCACCGATTTCTTAAGTGATCGAGATGTTTCGGCGAGTTCAGCATCCACTTTTTCGAGCAGTGTTTTTGCAATTTGTTTTCGGTGTCCACGCTGTCCGCCAAGTTCAAATGCCTTGGTTAATTCAAGTTTCTGCTCAAGATCAGTACCTGCGACAAGTTCAGTTTCTAACTCTGGGTTACCCAAGAACGCTATGCCATCAATTCGAGCGCGCGCGACTTTGGCTTTTTCACGAATCGCCTTAAGTTCTGGATTTTCGCGCAGCGCGGTCTCGGTTGCGATCTCAAGTGAAATTTTGCTTTCTTCATTTGAAAACGCAGACAGTATTTGTGTTATGCTTAATACTGACAGACAGATTCCGATGCCGACTATCATGAAGATGTGCTTGAATGTGGTTTTTGTACGCAATGCTCCCCTCCGTGTGAAATAAAAAATAAATTGAGAACTGCCGTTTGTGTTCTCTCGGATTGTAGAGTACGTCGGTGATTCTGAATATCACCAGTGTGTCTGCAAATACTTGGTGCCTGGTTGATAATAATCAAATTAGGGCGCGTTAACATCTATTGATTGCACAGATACAATGTGTTTTAGGCGTAAATAGAGTGGAGGTACGGTTTAAATGAGGAGCGTTGTGGTCCGAAGAGATATAAGCACCGGATCGGCGAATGAAGGGATGTTCTGACGGGTAGTGGGAATTAGAATCGTAGCAGAACGCTTCTGGCATGTTCCAAGGGTAAGTGAGGAAACGGTGGGGTGTATTGACAGTTCATTTCCTGGAACAAGGTATAGTTCAGTGTTGAGTGGGACAAAGATGGTGAGGTCTATACACGAGCCACAATGGTTATCTTTTGACCCAGCTGCTATGATTATGGGTTCCGCGTGGCATGGGTCGAAATTAGGCGCGTCGGTGCAGCGTCCATCCGTAGAGACTTCGAGCGCGACATGTCCGTCTGTGCCGATACATAGAACGTAGTCGGACAATTGCATCGGAATTATAATGAGGTAGATGAGCAGCCAAATTAAAGGAATAGCAGCACTCTTTTTTTTCATGAAAATAAATTCCATTTTGTGCCTCTCGAAAAGGACATTCGGTTCGTTAATAGTCGCCGTGTTCGCTACGTGAAACTGAAGATCAAATACCTTATTAACTTAAAGTATATAACATTTTTTAAGGAAAATCAAGGAAAACGGTATTGAATTAAGCGCGTTTCGTTTTTTACTAAGCATAAATGCTAAATAGCGACCTTCACGCTGATGGTTCATCAAATTTGCCGTTGTGTAGAACCTATCAAAATCACAAAACCCTACAGAAGATTGTGCTTTGTGTCTACTTCCTGATTCAACGTCCACTGCACTCACTTATGAGGTCTTACACGGACTCCACAGGCGTTTAGCGTCTCCTCGCAACTCGTGGCGACGGTTTACAGGTCAAACGGGACACAGATTGATAGCAGCGTTAAGGTCTCTGTCAATATCCAATCCACATTCGGAGCAGTGATATCGTCTATCTGAGAGTGTCAAATCTGCTTTCTTGTGTCCACAACTGCTACAAGTCTTGGAACTGGCAAAGAACTGATCTGCTTCTGTTATCGGTATTCCTCGCCTATCTGCTTTGTATTTCAGCAGAGTGAGAAAACCTGAGAATGCCGAATCCGAGAGTGCTTTGGCAAGTTTTCGGTTCTTGAGCAGTCCACTGATATTCAGCGTCTCAATACCGATAGCACTTGCTTTGCGGATAATCCGTATACTCGCTTGGTGGTGAGCGTCTTCACGGATACAGGCGATGCGATAATGAACGCCTGATAAGATGGCTTTCGCTTTGTGCCAATTCTGTGAACCTTTTATTTTACGCGACAAAGCGCGGTTGGCACGTGCAAGTTTTCGCTCAAATCGCTTTAGCGGGCGTGGATTGGCGTAAGTATCACCATTAGAACAGGTGGCCAGTGTATTGATACCTACATCAATACCCATCGGTTCTTTATCATCAAGCACAGCGGGTTGATAGTTGAAATTGCTAATATCACAATCTATGAGGATAGAGACAAACCAGCGATTATTGCGTTTAGATACGACAACTTTGCTAATAGTGCCTTTGTAACGCAGTGCCTCACGCATCCGAACCCAACCGATTTTCGGTAAGTTGATACGGTTTTTATGAACTTCAACAGTGCCTGTGCCATTGTCCGCTTGATAGGATATTCTATCAGATCGTTTCTTATAGACAGGGAAACTGTTTTGTCCTTTCTTCCAGCGGGTTACTGCGTCACCGAGATTGTGAATCGCATTCTTAGACGCATTTTGAGAGAGTTCAGAACACCACTGAAACTTATCATATTTAACAGCATTAAACTCACGTTTGATGTCTACGTAGGTTCGCCATTCGTCATTATCCAATCCGGCTTTAAATGACGACACAGCGAAGTTATACGCAACACGGGCATAGCCTGCGTGCTTCGACATAAGCGTGGATTGCTTGTTACTCGGATTCAGTTCGATCTGTTGACTTCGGCGTTGCAAACTCTCACTCCTGTTGAGGTCTTTCTTCGGATACGATATGTTCTATTTCTTCCGCCTTTGACTGCCCGGTGTTCTATGGGACGGCATTATTTCCCCTTCTGACTCCCAATCCCGAAGTGGCTGAACGGATACACCAAGTAGTTTAACAGCTTCACCAATCTTGACAAACCTATTATTCATACATATATTGTCGCATATAATATAAAGGATTGTCAACAGGGCCATTCAATTGTACCTATTCACTTTATATATGTGGATATTTTTCACCTGTAGGAGCGAGCTGTACTCTCGATTTTACCTAATAATGTTCACATATATAAAGTAAAACCAATATCCAAATCGAGAATTGAACGACCCTGGGATTGTGAAATAAAACCCACGTAACTTTAGAGTTTCTTATAGGTTTTAGTAGGTTTTAGTAGAAATTAACCTACTGGAACTTGCCCCATTTCGTGCAATTTCGCACTAAGGTATGCCCTATTCTGTGCAGAATTTTATGAGCATTTTATCGAGCATCCTATCAGTGTGGTATTGTTCAGATCGGCACGAAATTTGCTACGAGAGTTAAGCAAGCATATCTGATAAATAAGGTCTTACTGGATAAAGCCGAAAACTTAATAGTCTTAATATAGAATCAGATCCATCATACTTGGGTGTGTTATAAGTATCGCGTGGATATGCAAAATTCCTTGAAAATTACACAGGAAAATGATAAGATTTAAAACATGGACTTTATTCCATAGGCTTTAAGTTTAGTCAAATCTATAGGACAAAATAGGAGATATGTGTCATGAAAAACGTGTTTTGGGTAGCAGTGCTATTTGTGATGTGCGTCGCTACCAGTTACGGGCAATATAACGGTGAGTGTTGGGTCGTGAGTGGAGGAGATACAGTTTACAAATTACACGCGAATGGCAACGCGGATCCAACGGTCATTCCGAATTTGACGCAAGCGAGTGCTGCGGAGGTGAATCCTACCAATGGTGTCGCTTGGATCGCTATTTCTGCAGCGAACGCCGTCTTTAGGTTTGATCAGTCAACAGGCGAATTTACACAAGCACCAGCGATTGAACGCCCTAACATGATCTCTGTCAATCCAGCAGACGGCACTGTTTGGGTGGCATGGCTGAACGGAGTATCGAAGTTATCAAGTGACGGAAAAGAAATTCTCGCACAGGTAATTCCGCAAGGTGGCAATCCAAATGTGGAAACAGGGCGATTTAATGTTGCTGTGAACCCGAAAGATGGCAGTTGCTGGATAGCGGATGCCCGCGGTCCCATTAATCGTTATGACGCGAATGGTAACCTGATCGCAACTGGCCCGACAATGCAAGAACCGAAAGGCGGTATAACCGTTGATTACGACGGAAACGCATGGGTCGCTGACAGTCAATTTAACGCGCTTATGCGGATCTCACCGACGGGGCAAGAGGTTGTAAAACTTACGATCACGAGTCCTGTTTCGCCGCGAGTCGACCCTAAAGATGGTAGCGTCTGGGTAGTTTCAGAGCAGTCGATGCTGCTAAATTTGTCGGCAGATGGGACGAAAAGGAATGAATTTGCTGCTGGTATGGCTGTTGTCGGAATAAGTCTTTCGCCTTCAGATAGTGGTATTTGGGTTGCAGATATGCTCGGCGCGACATTCACAGGTGAAGTCAGTAAGTTTTCTACAAATGGAACGAAACTCTTCGCGAATCCTATTCCGCAACCTTCTTCTGTTTCAGTCGGATTTTGGGAAGGAAATTAATCTAAGGCTGTCGCGAATTGCGTCGCTACACTGGACTACTTAGGTAGCACTCGCTGGTATAATTATAACTTTTCTAATAGGTAAATGTGAGGTGTTTTATGGTTCGGTATCACCTTTTGGTAAAGCATTCAGGTTTCCAACAATTTCTTTTAAAATTCGTAATCGGAATTTATGTTGTTGGATTGTGTGCCACGAGTGGATTCGCGCAGCTTCCAGATTTCCGTGTTGATGCTAATAGTATTACCTTTTCCAACCCAACGCCCGTTGAAGGGGAAGAGATTACCATCTGGGTTGAAGTGAAGAACATTGGCGATGCTGCCCCGACGATGAACGAGGATCTTGTCGTTGAGCTTTACGAAGGGGATCCAGCGACGCAACCGCTCCAAGTCGTCTGTAAGGACGTGATTTTGGAGTTGAAGCCCAAACAGACGGGCCGCTTGAAAGCGCAATGGCAGCCACCGCCGGGTAAAACAGAACTTTACGCTGTTGTTAACCCCGCGGGAGATAAGCATATCGAGGAAGCGGACGCACGGAATAACCTTACCCATGCAACAGTTGTCGCACAAGCACTAACTTTTCCGTCTGTTACGTCCGAAGAGATTCAGAACTCTATAACGAAAGGGATCGCTTGGATAGAAGCACAGCAGGGCAAACACAGTCGCACCTGTTTGCAATGTGGCACCGAAAACCAACTCATTTTAATATGCATTACCTGTACAGCAAGTTTAAACGGGCTCGCTGAAAATTTCGAGCCGGATGCTGTGTGGAATTTTGGTGAAGATCAGACACAAGAGACAGCACTGGCATTGCAAACCTTGCTCGCAACAGGACACTCAACTTCGCATCCATCAGTTAAAAAAGGCTTGGATTTCCTACTCGAACAGAATTGGAATGAATTCGCGGTTTACCAGTACGCAGTTATTATTCCGGTTCTCGTAGCGACGCAAGATGAAGTGCATAGGGAGCGTACCCAATTTGCTGTGAATCAATTAATCAAAAAACAACTTCCTATCAGTGGTAGTGATTTCACGGATCCGAGGGATGATGGTGGTTGGGGGTACGGTTATACCGCTGATGGGGCACACATGAACATGGTTATCTACGCGCTTTATGCTGCGAAGCAGTGGGGGCTTGATATTCCGCAAGACGTTTGGACACGTGCCGAAAAATGGATTCGTCGGAACCAAACCGAAACAGGGGGCTGGCTCTATAACTTAGTTGATGACGGTTCACCTTGGGCGATCGGGGTCTACGGCAGTATGACTGCGACTGGGTTGTGGGCACTTCGCGCATGTGGGGTTCCCGTTGATGATCCGCAGATCCAGAAAGGTATGGGATGGGTGAAAAAGCACTGGACTTTAACCCGGAATCCAGGTTCTAACTCCTGGCTTTACTATTATCTTCTCTCATTGCAACGGTTCTGTGACATTCCACCAACTGTTGACACATTTGCTGGCTACGATTGGTACGATGAGATTTCACGAATGATGGTGACACAACAACAACCTGATGGAAGATGGCGTGGTTCCGAGAGCGATTTCTTGGCGACCTGTTTCGCTGTGATGTCTTTAAGCCATGCACTCGCTGGGCCAACAGAGCCGAATATCGGGATCGTTCCGCGCAGCCTTCGGTTTTCACCACCTGCGCCGCGCGTTGGGGAAGTGGTTCGACTCAGTACGACCCTTCGTAATACTGGAACCCCTTTTGACGGGATTCTCAACGTCCATTTTTATGTAGATGGCGAGAAGGTGACCACTGCTGAAGTGCTTTGGACACCGAAACTTGGAGAGACCGTTGTCTCAGCTGACTGGGCACCTACGATGGAAGGTGAAATAGAACTCGTAGCACGTGTGGACCTAACAGATGCAGATCAAAGCGACAATACCGCCTCAGAGAAACTTACGATCTATTCAAAATCTACCGCGGTGACGGATGTCCAGCTGGCGAAACCTAAGCAGCTGCGTGAAAATGTTTATCAACTCGGCAATGTTGTTTTTGATACCCGTAAACGTGAGGTGAGTATACCGGGTGAAATTAACATTGTGGGGAGAGATGCAAATATAGAATTCTTTGCCTGTGGTAAACTCGGAAAAACACATGAAAGCGTTTTGATTGTTGACGCGGAACCGATTTATATATTTACGGTACTCGGTGCTTTAGATTTCAAGCCTGGCATGAATCTTGAGGTCGAAGGGGATCCCAGAACGCCGATAGGTTCGCCTGTCGAAATCTGGGTGGAGTGGCACCAAGGCGAGGAGATCGTTTCGCGGCCCGCTCGCGAATTATTATGGAACGCCTTTACAGGCCAGCCGATGCAAGAAACAAGATGGATTTTCACAGGCGGCAGGCATAAAAACGACCAGTATACTGCGCAACTTTTTCATAACATCGTCGCTGTCTATCGCGATCCAGATTCCTTGTTTAATCATCCTTTGCCTACTGGCACAGACGACAGGACCTATCGTGTGAATACCAATGTGGTTCCACCAAAAGGAACAAAGATAAAGTTAATCATTCG
>JAGFCB010000077.1 GCA_022394775.1 Candidatus Poribacteria bacterium | reverse complement strand
CTACCGTCATCGATGTCGGTAAAGCGAATCAATTCTATCAGAGAACTCTTATCTCAAAACGGGACGGATGCGGGGCTTTTGAAGCTGCTGGAAACCGATAAGGAAGCAGCAAACTATCTTTTGGAACGTTTTAACTCACCGACTGAAATAGAAGCGTGGCTTTCTAAACAAGCGACAGAAGGGCCACGATCAAGATCCAATCCACGCGAAACACGTCCGCAACCCCTATCAGAGGAGAAACCGTAATGATAAAGAAAATTTTACTACCCCTCCCACTTACGGCGTTAGTGCTTCTGACAACGCTTCTATTTGCTTGTCTCGGTATAGCAGATACGCCTCTGCCACCGTCTGAGACTGCATCAAGTGTTGTTCCAGAAGATAGTGTCCTGCACCTAATTCCAGAACAGACTTTAGGGCTCATTTATTGTCCGAGTTTACTTGATTTAGATAACAGAATTAATGCGTTGTGGACAGCGTTTGTCCCTACACAGGCATCCGATATGTCTATGGAAATTTTGTCGGATACTTTCGGGGGTCAATTTGAGGGTTTGATTGCGTTGGAAGAAGTTTTTAATGTGAGCCAAGATTTTGCAGTCGCCCTTACCGGTTTGAAACCGCTGCAATTCGCGGTTCTTGCGCAACTAAAAGCTCCTGAAAGAATAAAACAGATCATTGAGAAGGTGACGAAAGCGGACGAACGCACGGAATATAAGGACGTAACCTATTGGAGCGACAGCGAGGATAACGAGTATATTGCTATTTTAGGGGATGTGTTTGTCTTCTCAAAACACCCTGAGGTCTGTGAAAATGTTATTGACACCTATATCAGAACAAGACAGGCTGTCGCGCAAAATCCCGATTATCTTGCTTTCCTGAGTGATATTTTGGAAGATACCGATCAACTCGCGGTTTACTTTGACGTTGAGGGTGCTATCGCCACGCTTGATAGACCGCTTGCGGAAGCGTTGGAATTAATTATGGATAACCTTGAAGATGACCATGAAATATTCGATGTAGTCTTTCCATTTCTTGAAGGTATATCTAAAAATACAGCGTCCATTGAGCAGGTACGACACGCGAGTCTCCGGCTTCACATCGAGGGCACTGGTATACAGATCAAGCCGTTCCTGAAATTCAAAAGTGATAGCGAATATCTGGAAGTGTTAGCGGCAGCATCCGACGAATTGGCGTTCCTCGGTGACCTTCCAAATCAAGCATTTATGAACGCTGCCTTTCAAGGGAGTCCAAAGTTTCTAACTGAGACAGGCAAGTTGTGGTTTGGTTTTTTTCCAAAAGATACACCAGAAAAACGGGCGAAGCGAAAAGCACTTCTTGAGCAGACGAAAGATTTTTATGAATCTTTGGCGACCCGATGGAGTTTCTCTCTCAATTTAGGGGATCCCTCCTTGCCTGTGTTTATCTATGAGCTGAAAGATGAGCAGCGTGCAAAAACCTATATGGATGAGGTGTTTCTGGAAAAACTCAACTATACAGAGGCGTATCCGGGTAAGTCAATACTGCACAACCGCGTTGAGGTTAAAAGTTACGTCTTTCCGAATTTTAAAGTAGACGCTCCAGAGGGGGCATCTGAAACTTCTGATTTAGTGTCCCCTGAATGGCACTGGTATTACGCCTTTACCGAAGGACAACTCCTTTTCACAATGGGGACAGACCCGACATCTATGCGAAGGGTGCTTGATAGGAGAGCAGGCAGGAAAGAGAAATTTGCTGACCATCCGAGTTATCAGCAACTCGTTGATAACTTAGGTACCGACAACAACGTCCTTCTGGCGATTTCCCCAATTACCGCGGTTAAAACCCTAACGTCGTTGGCGGAAAATATGGATCCAAATGGCGAGGTACCGCTACAACTGTTATTGGGTATGTTCAGTACGTTGCCCGAAAACTATAGTGCTGGTTTCTCCGCTAAAACACGGGACAATGGCATTGCTGGGAACCTGTTCATTAATCTCGGTGACTTCAAGCAGCTCGGGCATATATTCGCAATAATGGGTCAGATGATACAGATGCCATAGGTTCGTTTCTAACGCAACTAAAACTTACGCAGGTATCAGAATTTACGCAAACACTTTTGCTGGCGAGGTGTTTTTACTGGGGTGTTCCCCCGTAGAACCTCGCCAGTGACGCGTAATGCGTATGAAAGAAACTCCCTAAGGGAAATCCACAGAAATACTGCCAGCAAAAACACCCTCTTATCAGATGAAAGAAACCCCCTAAAGAATCAGAATCAACGGTATGAAGCCCGTGTGGGCTTCCCCGGGTATGAATGCCTTATGGGCATTCACCGCCCCTGATCAGGGGGACTTTGAGAAGCCGTCTGGAATAAACCCCCTAAATCCGCCTTATCAGGGGGACTTTGAGAAGCCGTGTGTAAATCCTATCTTTTTTATTTCATTATGCACGTTTTTGCTTAAAAAATCGCGTCTTTAATATACGACAGGTATGATGTGTTCCATCTTACTATAAATGCCCCGAAAAAAGAAATAGAATTTAAACCATAGCTGCAGTAATATAATGACTTGGGAGGTATTGGCGAAATGGAAAACAGAGGTGTGTATACAGTCTTCGTAACGCTGATGTTATTGAGTAGCGTTCTACTTACAATAAATGTTGTAGCACAAGATATAGGTTCCGAGTATATCTCCTTCTCTACTAACAGGAACGGCAACTATGATATCTATATGATAGATAGGCACGGTGGTAACCTTCAAGCGATCCTTGACGGCCCCGCAGATGAGATTCACGCGAGATGGTCTCCGAATGGACGCTACTTAGCTTATGCGTCGAATGAGAATGCCGCCTTCTATGATATTTATGTCATGGATATGCGAACCCAACAACGTTGGCAACTCACCGACCACGCCGCCAACGACACGAACCCGACTTGGTCACCAGACGGGACAGAAATCGCGTTTACCTCTAATCGAAGGGAAAAGTATTGGGTCTACAAGATGAATATAAAAGGCGAAAAACTCACCCGATTAACCAAGGGTGAGGACGACTCGGGTCCTGCTTGGTCTCCGGATGGCGAATGGATCGCATACAATACACTCCAACCTGACAATCGTGTTTATCTCTATATTGTATCCGCTGATGGCAGAAAGCAGAAACAACTGGCAACGACTGGAGGGAAGGGACGTAAGCCAGCATGGTCTCCGGATGGCAAGAAGATTGCCTTTTCGTCTTGGGAGCTTGGGATAGGACTCAAAATTGTCACTATAGATGTAGAGAGTGGAACTCTCCATCGTGTGACACTTGGGGGGCGCGTGCCTGCCGGGCCGGCATTCAGGAGATACAGCCCAGCATGGTCACCGGATGGGAAATGGATTGCTTACGTCTCGGATAACTTAGCAGTCCAGCACAAGACTTTTCTCTATGTCGTTGATGCTGCGGGTGAAGAGCGCGCGGAATCCATTCAACTCACGACGCATCTATCGACGAACATATCGCCCGCGTGGGTGCCAGAGCCGTTCTTCTCTGTTTCACCAAGCAGAGGAAAGATGACAACGCTTTGGGGCAAACTCAAGCAACACGAATAGTTAACCACTTCAACTCACAACAGAAGGCAACGCGTCTCTGTAAAAACGCTATTCTTTTTTCGACAATGCACGTTTTTCAATCCAAAATCGCGTCTTTAATAATATCAGGACTTACGCATTTTTCCATGATAACGGACGTATGACGCACTGCAGGCGGGGTTCCAAACCCCGCCTGCAGTGTGGACTGCGTAAGTCCAAAACATAATAATATAGGAGTCGCTCAGTTAAGCGTTTTGAGGTATACCAACGCGATCAAACCCATTCGTTAGGATAGGTTCTATGAAACAAGAAAGCGATGCTCAGTTAATCGACGATATTTTGTCTGGCGACGATGCGGCATTTAACGCTTTGGTCAAAAAGTACCAAAAGAGTGTCCACGCGCTCGTCTGGCGAAAAATCGATGATTTTCATTATGCTGAAGAAATCACACAAGATACTTTTCTTCAAGCCTACAAAAAACTTTCAACACTCAAGAATCCAAATCTATTTGCTGGATGGCTGTATGTCATTGCAAATCGATGCTGTGTTAAGTGGCTGCGAGAACAAAAACCTGTCCCTCAGTCGTTGGAAACTACACCTGTGAAGGAGATAGAAGCATCCTCTTATACACGCTATGTATCCGAGCAGCACGATATAAATGCAATTGAGGATCATCGGGAACTCGTTCAAAAACTTCTTGAAACACTCCCGGATAGTGAACGCACGGTTATGACGCTTTATTATCTCGGTGAAATGACGACAAAGGAGATCGGCAAATTCTTGGGAGTGTCGGTGCACACGATTACGAGTCGGCTCCAGCGGGCAAGAAAACGTTTGCAGCGTGATGAAGAATACTTGGTTCAGGAAGTACTCGGCGGCGTACAGGTATCCGCGCGTCTCAGCCAGAATATCATGCGAGAAGTCGGGAAGATAGAAACAACATCGCCGCCGGTTAGCAGACCGTTGCTACCGTTGACGGCTTTTGGTGCAGCTGCGCTCTTGATTGTCCTTCTGCTTGGCACAAGCAATCAATATCTCGCTCGCTTTCAGAAACCGTATAGTTTCGAGGCACAATCTGAACCGACGATCGAAATTATTGATACACCTGTTACGCTCGATATTGATTCAAAACCAGATGTCCGAAACCAGATTGGACAGGCTGTATTCCCCGGTAAAAACAGTAGGAATGGTTTACAGACCTCTGAAACGCCGCTGGCAGCTACCGTGGGAGAAGATGCAGCGAAGTTTTCTACCTCGCGATGGAGGCAGGCATCTGGTCCTCAACAGGGTCGCGTCTTTGACCTCTTTGCTACATCTGAAGGCACGCTCTACGCCTCTACACATACAGGTATTTACAGATTACCAGTGGGAGAGACTACATGGGCGCGCATCAATGCAGATCTACCGACTCACGGGGGCAATATGTCGATGACAGCATATAAGGATACCCTCTATACAGTCACTACTGATGAAATCTTTGCTTCGAGCGATAATGGCGAGACGTGGCATGCCGTTTGCTCGCGACCGAAGGGATATGCTGTTGGATTGGTAATAACCGATGCGCCGCAATTCACCCGTTCACGAACAGCTATTACAATGCATCTCGCCCTCCGAGGTCAAGGCATTTTCCAATCTACAGATGCCGGCACCCAGTGGAACCCACTTAATGAAGGATTAACAAGCAAACGCATTTATGGGATGGCTGCGATTAACAACACGGTATTTGTTGGAACAAATGAAGGACTCTACCGTCTCAACGCAGGTGTGTGGCAGGAATTATCGGTTGGTGGCTCCAAAACGACTCAACTCCTTGAAAACTCTGAAGACAAGCCCCTTGCTAACACAGATAGCGGTTTCTATCGTTTCAGTTCAGGCATTTGGGAACAGGTGCCGATAGAATTCGCCAATGCTATTCATGCCTTGGTAGCTTTTGAAAACGATCTTTATGTTGGAATGGGACCGGATCTGTCTATGTGGGCAAAATCCAAATCAGACGCAGGCATAATAGTGGATACAAACTCGGTGCGAGGTAGGATTTTTCATTCAGCAGACTTGGGGGAATCATGGACTGATATAACGCCAAAAAATGAACCTCTCTTTTTTACAGTACTAACCGGTATAAAGCTTCTGGTTGCGGGTGAGACGCTCTTCGCACACGGTGTTGAACCCTTTCGTTCAACAGACGCGGGGCAAACTTGGACGCAACTGGACACCGCATCAGTTCTATTTCGACATGATTTCTGCCGAATGGTAGCGGCGGATGAAAGGGTTTTTTACACAATTGGCGCGAACGGAATTTATCGCACAACGGATGCCGGTGACTCGTGGCACCTATTTATGGATGGCATCATAGGGACATCGATCCGGAGTTTGGTAGCAGTCAACAACAGACTTTGTGCGTATACTGGCAGAGACATTGTCCAGTCAATCGACGGTGGCGAATCGTGGAAAAGCATTCCAGTTGATGCTGACGATTACTTCATTTTGTCTTATAATTCAAGGCTAATCGTTAGAGATGGTAATCTTTATGGTATCACATCTGAAGCGAAAAACCTTCGTATTTTCGGTCTATCTGCAGATGGTAACACCCTCGTTCCAAGAGAAAAAACACCTGCTTTTGATGAAGAAACACTTTCCACTGAGTCGTGGACAACTATTGCAGCAGCAGAACAGACCCGCTTACCTGATGACCTTGAAGAGAACCCTCAGTTGACGAAAGCGTTGCGCAGTATGACGACCTTTGCGAGGATTGGTGGATTTGCAGTCAGTGGTGAGACGTTTTACGTCGAGTACTTACGGCGACTTTTCAAGTGGAAACCGGGCACCCCGGAATGGACAGATACGGGATTCATAGACCTAAATCAAAAACCCGCTTGGGGTCAAGGAAGTTATGGGTTCAAGTTAGCCGCATCAGCAGAAACCGTCTACGTGGGAAAGCGGGATGGTAACCTGTTTCAATCCTTCGACGGTGGGAACAGTTGGAGAGACATCACGCTGATCCTTCCACTGCGTTTTACGCATTTCAAGGAGATCGTTTTTGCAGGTTCAACGGTTTATGTTGCAACGGATACAGGTGTTTTGGCATCTCAAAATGGGGAACACTGGCGCGTGCTGACCGATGGAATAGGACAGCGTTCCGTTATAGAGAGATTCGCCGTAGATGGTACCACAGTTTATGGTGCTGGTGATGCGGATATCTATCGTTTAGGGAACCGCGGCAAGTGGGAACAGGTTTCTCCAAGTGTTCCGGGTAAAGTTAGCTCGCTCGCCATCAATAACAACAGACTTTATGTTGTTACCGCGCGTCGTGGGTTATTTCACATCTCGCTTGATGAGAAATTTCGCGAGGTGTCAAGCAATGAATAGACACTAACACGACTCACCTTGAGGAATTACATATCCGGAATATGTTCCCAGAGACGTATCTATGAAACCGACATTTGTTTTATGTGCACTTAGCTTAATATTGTTATCTGCGACTATTTGTGCTGTCTCAGCGAAAACACCGACAACGCCGAAAATCCTGTTTACGTCCACACGGGACGGCAATCGAGAAATTTACATGATGAACCCAGATGGTTCTGAGCAGGTGAACCTCACACAGCATCCCGCGAGTGATATGAGTGCGGCGTGGTCTCCGACGGGTGAGCAGATTCTCTTCGTCTCGGATCGTCAAGGCACGCGTGTGCGAGACCTATATGTGATGGACGCGGACGGTTCCAATGTCCGACGCGTCTTCAAGAAAAAAGCAAAGGGTCGGAGAGAACGCCCGACATGGTCTCCTGATGGCAAACAGTTTGCTTACGGTTACACAGACTGGGATCGTGGGGAGTTCGGCCACTATCTTGGGACATTTGGCGAAGCAGATGCCGAACTTCTCCCGTATGGGAGTGGCTCTGCGTGGTCTCCTGACGGTTCCGAAATCGCCTGTTCTGTCTCTCACCAATTCGGGTCTCACCTGACATTTATCAACGTCCGCACACGAAAACTGGAACAACCGCTCCCCAATAAAGTCCTACAATGGCAATACACTCCGTCTTGGTCAGCGACAGGAGATAGACTTTCGATTGCTGGGAACAGGCATCCGATACCTGCTATCTTGGATAGGGAGCTGCACAACGCATGGGCGGCTAAAGATACTATCTTCATCGTCAACCGCGACGGCACCGGTCTGCGTCAACTTGTTGAGGAAGCCGGTCCCTGGGCACTGTTGCCTGCGTTATCGCCGGACGGTTCGGAAGTGCTTTATACACAGGAGATTAACGGACATTCCCAAATCTTCAAGATAGATGTAAACAGTGGCGTTCGGACGCAGCTGACACATATTGGGGGTCCTTTTCGTGAAACGAATTCTGGAGGAGATTGGTTTGATCCGGCATACACGTTGCCGGTTTTACCGCAGCCCGACTTGCTAACAACGACATGGGGAGATGTCAAAAAAGAGTAGCCTCTTTAGGTTTTCTCGAGACAAAGGAATAGATATGAGATTTGTGTTGGGTTTTTCTCTAATCCTCTTGGTGCTGATGTGCGTAGATGTGTGTCAGGTTTTTGCTGAACGCCCGACAACGCCGAAAATCTTGTTTAGTTCCAGCCGGGACGGCAATTGGGAGGTGTACATGATGAATCCGGATGGCTCCGAACAGGTGAATCTAACACAGCATCCCGACAGTGATAGGGGTGCGGTGTGGTCTCCGACGGGTGAGCAGATTCTCTTCGCCTCGAACCGACAGGGCACGCGTGTATGGGACCTGTATTTGATGGACCCTGATGGATCGAATGTCCGCCGCGTCTTCAAAAGAAAATCAAAGGGTTGGAGAGATAGACCGGCGTGGTCTGCCGATGGCAAACAGTTTGCTTACGGTTACACGGACTGGGATCGTGGAGAGTTCGGCCACTATCTTGGGACGTTTGGCGAAGAAGATGCCGAACCTCTACCGTATGGGAGCGGCTCTGCGTGGTCTCCTGACGGTTCCGAAATCGCCTGTTCTGTCTCTCACCAATTCGGGTCTCGCCTGACATTTATCAACGTCCGTACACGAGAGGCGGAACAACCGCTACCTGATAAAGCACTCTTGTGGCAATATCATCCGTCTTGGTCTGCTGCCGGAGACAGACTTGCCATTTCTGGGAACCGGCATCCGATACCGGTCATCGCGGGACTGGATTTGGACAAGGCAAGGGCACTGCACAACGCATGGATCAATAAAGGTACTATCTTCATCGTCAATCGCGACGGAACCGGTCTGCGTCAACTTGTTGAGGAAGCCGGTCCTCGGGCACTGTGGCCTGCGTTATCTCCGGACGGTTCGAAAGTGCTTTATACACAGGAGATTAACGGACAGACGCAAATCTTCAAGTTGGATATAAACAGCGGAGTTCAGACGCAGTTAACGCATGTAGGGATTTTCCGTCAATCGAATTATGACGGCGACTGGTTTGATCCGGCATACGCGTTGCCGGTATCGCCGCAGCCCAATTTATTAACAACCAGCTGGGGAGATGTCAAAAAGCAATAGTCCTGCAGTTTGTAGCAGCAGGTTTTGTGCCTGCCGTTTAGGAAGGGGTTGTATGAAAACGACATATTTGTTTATTTTTCCCATATTTACCGTGTTCGTGCTGAACTTAAGCATTTCTCCCGTTTTCGCACAAGCACCGACAACACCGAAAATCCTGTTTACGTCCACGCGGGACGGCAATTACGAAATCTATACTATGAATCCGGACGGCTCTGAACAAGTCCGCATAACACAACACCCCGCAGTGGATTATGGCGCTGCCTGGTCTCCGACGGGTGAGAAAATTATTTTCGTCTCCGATCGCAGTGGCAGGCCAGATCTCTATCTGATGGCCCCAGATGGATCGAATGTCCGACGCATCTTTAGGCGAAAAATAGTAGGTCGAAGAACATCCCCGACTTGGTCGCCAGATGGCAAACAGATCGCTTACATGCATGACTATTGGCCCGACGGTGGCGGCACATCCGGTATGTACATAGCGACTTTAGGCGACCAAGATGAGGAATTTATCATCGGTCAATTCTATCCGGCATGGTCGCCAGATGGGACAGAAATTGCCTACAGAGCGTCTGACTTAGAGGGAACTTGGATCGCATTCATTAACGTCCGCACCCGAAAGGTGGAACCGCTCCTACCGAAAAAAGCATTCCGGTGGGAAAAGGGTCCGTCTTGGTCGGCTACAGGGGATAAACTTGTCTTTACAGGGAACAAACATCCGTTACCCCCCATCTTAGATAAGGAACTGAACGAAGCGAGGGCACTGCACGAAGCGTGGGCAGATAAAGACACCGTCTATATCATCAACCGAGATGGAACGGGTCTCAAACAACTTATTCCGGAAGACGGTCAGGAAGTACAGGCTGCTGCGTTATCGCCAAACGGCGGCGAAGTCATTTATACACAGGAAATTAACAATCAGAGACAACTCTTCAAAATTGATGTAAACAGTGGGGTTCGGACGCAGTTGACACATATTGGACAAAGAAATATTGGTGGTGATTGGTTTGACCCTGCATACACGTTGCCGGTATCACCGCAACCGCACCTGCTCACGACAACATGGGCGGACGTGAAAACCCACAAATTGCATTGAAAACAGAGACGTAAATTCTTCTTCGCTGGCGGGGTTTCTAACCCCGCCTTTTTCCTGTACGCGCCCTTAACTTCGGCAGAGATAATAGTCGCTAACCCCTCCATACTGACGACCAATGGCACCTCCAATAACTGATTGCTAACTATTAACAACCTACAACTGAATACTCCCATATTCCCATCTTAGGACTCATATAGCCTGTTAGAATGTGCTATAATACTAATTGTCCTTCCAGAAAAAGAAACGTCCAGCAATTCTGAAATTCATTTTTATGCACCAGTTTGACTCATAAGTCGCGTCACAGGTATTAATCCGAAATGATGCATGCACCTTTCCGATAGGATAATTGATGAAAAACGACGATGCTAAACTCATCCAACGCGTCCTCGCTGGCGATGATACTGCGTTCTCTGTGCTTGTGAATAAATATCAAAAACCGGTTCACGCGCTTGCGTGGCGGAAGATCGGAGATTTCCACGTCGCCGAGGAGATTACGCAGGATACCTTTCTAAAAGCGTATCAGCGACTCTCTACACTAAAGGAACCACAGCGTTTTGTGAGTTGGCTTTATGTAATCGCGACAAACCACTGCAACGCATGGCTCCGTAAAAAGCGTTTGCGGACAGAGCCGTTGGAAGACACAAGCAGTGAGGCGTTAGAAAAAGCGACGTACTCAGGCTACGTTATCCAAGAAAACGAACGGACGGCGGTAGAAGCGCAACGCGAAGTCGTCAAACAGCTGCTTGCGAAACTCCAAGAGAGCGAACGCACCGTCATCACGTTGCATTACTTCAGCGAGATGTCCAGTGCGGAGATTGGCGCGTTTTTAGGGGTATCGGCAAATACGATTCGGAGTCGTCTTCGCCGTGCGCAGGAACGTTTAAAGAGGGAGGAACCGATGATTAGAGACGCTTTAGAACACTTTCAAATTACGCCACATCTTACAGACAACATCATGCGAGAGATTTCAAGAATGAAACCCACTCCGCCGTCAGGTGGTAAACCACTCGTGCCGTGGGCAATCGCCGTCTCCACGTTAGCAGTTATCTTTTTGATGTTCGGTATCGGCAATCAACAACTGTCGCGTTTCCAGAGACCTTATAGTTTCGATGCGACTTCAGAAATGATGGTAGAAATTATTGAGGCACCTATCGTGCTAAACCTTGAAGCCAAGCCGGATATTCGGACGCAGGTGGGAAACGTCAATACCCCGAGCGAGCGTGATACCTTCAACCAGCAGCCTAACAACGTTTCGGCATCGGTTGCAGACGCGCAATCAGATGAAACCGCTAAAGACTATTCGCAATGGGAACTGCCGAAAGCAGCGAAAGCGCGTTTCGGAAAAGGTGGCATTAATGCGATGCAGTTTTCACCTGACGGCACACAGCTTGCAGTCGGCAGTGATGTCGGTGTATGGCTGTACGATGTGGCGACAGGTGAAGAGCAGTCCCTATTTAGGGGCGCGTGCCGATACCTTGCATTTTCGCCGGATGGTCGTTTCCTCGTCAATGGCGGTGAACGTTCTGATGTGGGGAAAATCCAGTTGTGGGAGATTGCTACTGGACGAGAAGTCTTATTCCCTGAGGTCTATGATACTGCTTCAGCGTTACGGTTTTCCTCAGATGGGAAAATGCTTGTCAGTGTAGGGAGTGGAGGATGGGCGCTTATCAGTTTGGATATTGAAACTGGAAAGTTGACTGAAAAGCCTTTCTTCAGGCGTGATCCAGTTGGCGCGTTTGGTTCGGAAGATGGTGTCTACGCAATCACACGGGATAAGGTCGCCGGTGGGCGGAAGGATGGGAAAATTCAGTTATGGGATGTAGTGAATCATAAAGCGTTAACCACTCTCAGAGGACATACAGATTTGCCGCTTCAGCCGTTGGATCAGCCTTTGCGCCGCCGACCCCAGTTGCAAAATGAGGTTTTAGCGGTAACGTTTTCACCCGATGGCACGCGCCTCGCCAGTGGCAGCATAGATAAGACTGTGCGCTTATGGGATCTCACCGACAAGGACAAATGGACGACGCTCCAAAAACATACAGGTTGGATAAATGTGTTGGCATTTTCACCAAACGGAAAGATGCTTGCCAGTGGGAGTACCGACAAAACGATACAATTATGGGATCCCGCTACTGGCGAATCGCTCAGGACGCTCACCGGTCATCCGAGTGGTATTACGGCGTTAGCATTTGCACCCGACGGTACCACACTTGCGAGTGGTAGTGCGGACGGCATGATCCGGTTCTGGGATACACAAACTGGGGATACGATGGCTGACCGTATTACTGGACACACCCACTCAATGGAAGCAGTGACTTTCTTGGAGGATGGTTCTACGCTGGCAGGTGTGGCGTTTAATGGTGTAATTACCTTTTGGGATGTGAAAACATGGCAAAAATCCAACATCCAAGCTGCAGGACAGCAGGATTGGTTCCCAACTTTAGCACTTTCCCCCGATGGAACGAAACTCGTTAGTGTCGTGGGAGAAGGGACTAAGGTCTTCGGGCCAGAGCATTCTTCTTCCACTTGGCGGCCAGATCATTTGATTCGCCTGACGGATGTAAAGACCGGTCGCGAACTGGCAACCTTGCCCTACAGAAGAGGGGTCAAAGAACTGACCTTTTCTCCTGATGGCGAAACAGTGGCGTTTAGTGGTCTTGGTGAAATCCGCTTGTGGAATACAAGAACCGGTGATGAGCAGGAAATCCCTCTCGCTGATCTGTCAGCCGGTATTCTTCACAATATACCCAGAGTTGTGGCATTGGCATTTTCGCCACACGGCACATGGCTCGTCAGTGGAACGCAAGGCGGGAAAATCCAAATGTGGGACGTTGCAACCGGTAGTGCTTTGACTGTTATTGCAGAGCCGACGGAGCAAGAAAATCTGGGGCGTATTTCAGCATTGGCGTTTTCGCCAGACGGTGCCTTGCTCGCCGCCGGAACACGGGATCACATCCAGTTATGGGCAGTGGATACCGTTGATAAACTTTTCTCGATTAACACTGATTATACGCGAGGTCTCATGACTTTCGGTGGTTCTGCCGCACCGTTGGTATTTTCGCCAGATGGTGCGGTGCTTCTTAATGGGCTTAGCCACGGGGCAATCCAATTGTGGGATGTTACAACTGGAGACGGGATCACTGTGCTTGATGGTCACACACAAAGAGCACAGACATTAGCGTTTTCACCCGATGGAAAAACACTCGTCAGCACCGGGATGGATGGTACAATTCTTTTGTGGGATTGGAATGAAGTTCTTGCAGGTTCAAACAAAAGTGAATAATAGTAAAATAACGGCTTGTGCTAACGGAAAGGCAACATGCTTCATTTCAACCTTGAAAAATAACGTCCTTTAGCTGGGCGGTGCTAAATGCCGCCCTTTCCTACCGCTATTCTCCTCACTTTCCTCCAAAAATTTCTCTTTTTTTTCCAATTAAGCAACCATTTTGCACCTATCTTGCGTCACTATAATTTGATGGGTCATTAATTCAACTATCCCTTTCTGGAGGCACCTAATGAAAAACGATGATGTTGCGATTATTCGACGGGTTCTCGCGGGTGATGAAGCCGCCTTTGCTGAACTTGTGAATAAATATCAAAAACCGGTTCACACGCTCGCTTGGCGAAAAATCGGGGATTTCCACATCGCTGAGGACATCACCCAAGACGCTTTTCTGAACGTGTATCAGAGGCTTTCAACATTGAAAGATCCGAACCAGTTTTCTGGGTGGCTCTATGTGATTACGACAAACCTATGCGCCACGTGGCTCCGCAAAAAACGGATACAGACCCAACCGTTGGAGGACACAGAGACAACAATGATACAGGGAGATGTTTATTCCCAACACGTCACCGAAGAACGAAGTAAAACCGCCTCGGAATCACAACGCGAGGTGGTCAAGCAGCTGCTCGCGAAACTGAAAGAGAGTGAACGCACAGTGATGACGCTCCACTACCTCGGCGAGATGACAGTTGCAGAAATTAGCCGATTTTTAGGCGTATCAACAAGCACCATTAAAAGTCGTTTGCGGCGTGCGCGGAACCGTTTAAAAGAGGAGGAACCGATGATAAGAGAAGCACTCGATCATTTCCAAATTACACCCAACCTTACAGAAAATATCATGCGCGAGATTTCGCGTCTGAAGCCGATTGCCCCGCCTGGTAGTAAACCGTTAGTGCCGTGGGCGATAGGTGTCTCTACATTAGCGATTGTCCTTTTGATGTTAGGTATCGGTAATCAACAGTTGTTGCGTTTCCAGAAACCTTATAGTTTCGAGGCGACTTCAGAGATGACAGTAGAAATTATTGAGGCACCCGTGGTGCTGAACCTTGAAGCTAAACCTGCTATCCGAACGCAACTCGGAGGTGCCGCGGCATCAAATGAGAACGATGCTTCTGAAAAGCAACCCAACGATAACCCCGTACTTCAAAATAGTCAGACGTGGAGTCTGCCTGAAAACGCAATTGCCCGTTTCGGCAAGGGTGTTATGGGTGGCTCAGACCGAGCGGTTGCTTTTTCGCCTGATGGAAAACGTTTCGCTGTCGCGACCGGTGCTGGCATTTGGCTCTACGACGCGCAAACCTATCGTGAAATATCGCTGCTGACTGGACATACTGGGGTTGTTCGCGCAGTTGCCTTTTCATCAGATGGGAAAACACTTGCATCAGGGGCACGCGATAGAACAATTAAGCTCTGGAATCTTGAAACTGGGGATGTCACCACTTGTATCGGGCATAGAGGTGGCGTTGAATCGGTAGCGTTTTCCTTTGATGGGCAGATGATCGTCTCCGGTGCGGTAGATAGTACCATCGAACTATGGGACACAGAAACCGGACAGAATCTTGCTACATTTACAGGGCATGCCTCTCGGGTTCGAGTCTTTTCAGTAGCCTTCTCACCTGACGGGAAAACGGTCGCCTCCGGTGCAGAGGACAATACGATCAAACTCTGGGATGTTGAGACGAGACAAAATACTGCCACACTCACTGGGCATAAAAAGGTCATTCTTTCAGTGGCATTTTCGCCAGATGGCAAAATACTCGCCTCCGGTTCAGGGGATGACACGGTTAAACTATGGCATGTTGAGACAGGTCAAAATCTCCATACATTCAAACATAGGGATAGAGTTTTCTCGGTAGCGTTTTCGCCGGATGGCAAACTCGTTGCTGGAGGGTCATATCGTGGTATTAAACTCTGGGATATTGAGACCGGCGAAGACCTGAGTGTGCTTGAGGAGGGTACAAAGGTTATATCTGGATCCATAGCGTTTTCACCCGATGGTGGAACGCTTGTTTCAGCATCAGCTGATCGATTTGGTGGAACGCGCGGAACAGTTACGCTCTGGGATGTTGAGACCGGAAAAGACCTTGCTACACTACATGGGCATACGGAAAGAATTCCTGACGTAGCGTTTTCATCGGATGGTACCACTATCGCTTCTAGCTTGAGAGATGGAACGGTCAAACTCTGGAATATCAAAACAGGAGAGAATATCCACACCTATCGCGGGGGCGGTTTCTCAGTAGCGTTCTCACCCGATGGAAAAACACTTGCTTCGGCGGGTTGGCGTGATATTAAACTCTGGGAAGTTGCCACGCAGAAAAATATCTCTACCATTTCAATACGTGGTGAGAGGATTAATGGCTTAGCGTTTTCACCCGATAGCAAGGGACTCGCTTGGGGAACGGGAGATCAGGTTAAGCTGCGAAAACACGTCTCTAAACCCTTATTCGGTTTTATGAACCCAAACGCCATTACACTGAAGGGACATAAGGATGAAGTCCGTTCAGTGGCATTTTCACCTGATGGAAAAATCCTCGCCTCTTCGGTTAGATATGGAACAGTCAGGCTTTGGGATACTGAGACGGGCGCGAATATTGCGACGCTGGAAGAGGCAGGCGGCCCTGTAGTGTTTTCGCCTGACGGAAAATTACTCGCTTCAAGTGGACCGGTGCAAGCGATTAAACTCTGGGATCTCGAAACACGGACGGATATCATGACACTTCGCGGGAAAGCAGGTGCTGTTTTCGATCTCAAATTTTCACCTGATGGCACAACCCTCGTCTCAGGAGAGGGATTTGGCACAATTAAATTCTGGGATGTCGTAACCGGAGAAAATATTGATACACTGGAAGGGCACACCGGTATTGTTTTTTCTGTCGAGTTCTCACCCGATGGGAAAACGCTTACATCTGGTTCTCAAGATGGAACGGTTCTGCTATGGGACCTCAAACAGGTCGCTGATCGCTAAACTCTGAAAACAAACATTCAGAAGCAGTTAAATGAGAGTGTTTCATTATTCATGGAGTTTCGTACCGTAAACTTGCCTCGCAGTGAGAGTTTGCGGGAAATCAACGGACAGCAATGAATAGCGCGTGTCGCTCAAAGACCACAATCTAACAGATTATGGTACAAAAGAGGTCTTATCGTTAGATTTTACGAGTTGCAGCACGACTTGCTATTATTGGAGGCGCAATAATTTATGAAACACCCTCAGTTAAATTGATTTATTAGGACTTACGTGCTACAGATACTGGGAAGCGCACACTCTCAAAATTATCTGTTCGCGTAAGTCCTATCCTTTTTTATTTATAATAACCCAAGTTGTCACCTGTTTATACACATAGCACTCCGCTGGAGTGCAAGAGGTTAAATACACCGTTTTCTATAGATATATCACCCCTCTGGGGTGGAGGAAGTGTCTGAAAAACTGTGTTGAAACGCTCAAAATCTGTTAGTAGCAAGTTGGGTTATAGTAGATCCTGTAATTACTTATACACTTGCCTCGTTATGTGAGTTTGTGAATATGTATCTCACGGAGGCACAGGAAACCAACAGCCTATGCTACAAGTGTAAACTTATTTTCGGATTTTACTATAAAACCTAAAAATACTTGGATATTTCAAGTGCACAACATTGCCACAACCCTCTTTCGCAGAGCCATTCAGTTTATGGATCGGTGCTGCTATCCACAAGGTTTGGAGTTACAAACCCCTCCTACAAGCGTGATTCGTGAAAATTATAGTAAATCCCATAATTATCTATACACCAACGGGAAGGCGAGGTTACAAACCTCGCCAGCGAAGGAGAGGCGTTTTGTGCTTCTGAGCGTGTAAGCTTATTTTTTGATTTTACTATAAATGACTTTGCCACTTTCACCGGTAAGGTTTGTAACTTCGCCGATTTATGGTATAATCCGCCTAACAAAAAGTAGAATTTTACCCTTCTTTACATAACTACTCCTGTTTTTGCAGAATTATGCACCAGTTTGACTCCTAAAAAGCGTCACTATAGCGCGATCGGGAGGAATTTCATGAAAACCACTGATGTCGAACTCATCCATCGTATTCTCGATGGCGATGATGCTGCCTTCACGGAACTGGTGAAGAAGTACCAGAAACCGGTGCACGCGCTTGTGTGGCGGAAAATTGGGGACTTCCATATCGCCGAAGAGATTACGCAGGATACGTTCCTGACAGCGTATCAGGAATTAGCGATGCTGAAGCAACCGCAAAGTTTTGCGAGTTGGCTTTATGTGATTGCTGCAAATAACTGTAGTACGTGGCTACGTAAAAAGCGTTTATGGACAGAACCGCTTGAAGATACACGACTACAAGAAGCGACGTATTCCGGGTATGTCGTTGCCGAAAACGAACGGACGGAGGCAGAAGCGCAGCGCGAAGTCGTCAAGAAGCTGCTTGCGAAACTCCAAGAAAGTGAGCGTACGGTCATCACATTGCACTACTTCGGCGAAATGTCCAGTTCAGAGATTGGCGCGTTTTTAGGGGTATCGGCAAACACGGTTAGGAGTCGTTTACGCCGTGCACAGCACCGTTTAAAGAGGGAGGAACCGATGATTCGAGAGGCTTTAGAAAATTTCCAAATCACACCAAATCTTACTGAAAACATCATGCAAGAAGTTTCGCGTCTGAAAACCGCTGCGCCATCTGGCGGCAAGCCATTTATACCGTGGACAATAGGTATTTCCGCATTAGCAGTTGTTTTATTAATACTCGGTATCGCAAACCACCAATCCTTATCTCGCTTCCAAAAACCGTATAGTTTCGATGCAGCGTCAGAGATGAAAGTTGAGTTGATTGACGCACCCATTGTGCTAAACCTTGAATCCGAGCCGGATAACCGGACGCAACTCGGAAATGCCAACGCACAAGATAAGAACAATGGCATTGGTAATCAAATCAATGATGCCACTGCCCGGCTTGACTTAGGAACGATTATCGCTAAAATGAAGCACTACGATAACGCTGTTATCTCCGTAACCGGTGATTTCGTTATGGAACACCACCAAGATTCAGGAATCGGGAAAAAAGAGTATACGCTGATGTTTGAAGGTGAGAAAGTCCAAATAGAGCAGGAAGAGGGATGGCCTATTATCGGGTATTGGGATGGAGAACGCTCCTGGGAGGGTGCAAAAAATAAAAGGATGATTTTTGAATTTGAAATTGTACCCGGTAAGGCGAAAACGGATCTTGAGGCGATTCGACAAGCCTTCAAACATAACGGTATTGACCTCGCAGCCGATGTCCGTATTGTTGATGGCGACGAACCAGAGAGTTTCACACTTGTTGAGAATGAGACCGGGACAACTTACTTTCTCTGGTTGGAGGGAAAGACGACGCTGTTGGTTTATGAGTATCATCTCGAATATGGTGTTCGACCGCAGTGGTTGATTCCTTCCAGTTATGATCCGAGATTTTGGCTCACCTTTCCAAGCCTCGGTTCAAACGGTTCCTATCTATCCGAACCGCTGTGGCATTTGCTTGAGAAACATGAGAGTGAAATTATTGGGAGTGAGGTCTTGAACGGCGAAAAGACATCCGTGATTCGCCTTGATATCCCTGCTTGGTCCACGGAAGACTTTAAAATGCCTGCTGAGTCCTATAAACTCTGGATTTCTCATGATAAAGGTTTTCGACTGGTTAAGTCAGAACAAGCATTTACCGTAGAGAATCCGACGGAATGGAGTGCCTACAAACGCGGTGTAACCTATATCAGTACCCGAAAAATTGAACACCACGAATACCTACCGGATGTCTGGTTTCCTAAGAGAATTGAAAGATCTACTGTTCCAAAAGCATCACCGGAACAACAGGGTGGAGCAGATTTTGTTTACAAAGAGGTACTTCTCACGAAGCAGTGTCGGATAAACACCGATGTTACAGCGTTCCTCAGTCTGCGTCTACCTCCTGATACACCCGTTTTCGACCACGGGGAGGGTCAACCGAGTTCAGCGGGCAATGTGCTAAACCCTAAACCGAAACCGGATATTCTGACGCAATATGAATCCGATGAGCAAGTCTATGATCCCGCGCCACATGATTTACAAACCGTCATCGCTAAGATGAAGCACTATGATAGTGCTATCGTCTCAGCAAGCGGTGACTTCGTTATCGAGCACCATAGAGATTCAGGGGTCGCGAAAACGCAATATGCATTGACGTTTGAGGGGAAGAAAATCCGGGTAGAACAAAAAAGGGATTTTCCGACATTAGATGAGGATGTACCGCTGATAAAAAGGCTGTTGCCGCTTGTGAAGATTTATGACGGAGAACAACAATGGGAAATCTATAAATACAAAAAACTGCGCTTTAGCCTTGAGGTTACACCGGACGCAGAAAGTCCGGTGATCAAGACAATTCGACAGGCGTTTAAGCAGCAAGGCACTAAACTTGCTGACGATGTTCGCATCGTTGCGAGTGAACAGCCGGATAGTTACACGCTTATTGAGAACCAGACAGGTAAATCCTATTTTATCTTATGGGAAGCAGATACGACCCTGAAGGTTTATGACCTCCATCATCTCGAATATGGGGTTTGGTATGAAAAGAATATCCTTTCTGACCTCGATCCGAGATATTGGCTCACTTATCCCGGCGAAGGTGGAAGGGACTATCTCACTGAACCGCTTTGGCAACTCCTTGAAAAGCATGAAAGTAAACTGCTCGGTAGTGAATTATTGGACGGCGAAGAAACTTCTGTTATCCGACTGAATTTACCGAAGCAGTCCCTTAAACTCTGGATTTCTCACAACAAAGGTTTCCGACTGGTTCAATTGGATAGAGCATTTATCGCTAAGAAGCCAGTGGAATCAATGCACTTCAAAGTCGGTGATATTTACGTAGAGACACGGAAAATAGAACATCACGCATACCTACCGGATGTCTGGTTTCCTAAAAAAATTGAACGGTACTATGCTCCATTGACAGATCCGGATCCGCAACGCAAGGATCAAGTCATTCTAAAGAAGACTGTGGTCCATACGCAGCAATGTCAGTTAAATACGGATGTCGCTGAGTTACTCCATTTAAACCTACCTCCCGATACACCTATTCTCGGTTTAAAGCCAGGCGTTAACGCGCCAAAAGCGGAAAAAGTCGCATATTTACGTCAAGAAATCCCTCGAACTCTGAATCTTCGTCTTGACATGTTAAAATTGTTTGAGGAACTTGCCGAATTTTACGCGAAAGACCCAAACCTCTCTCTGCTAAGGGATCAAGTCCATGAGGAATCAAGAAAACTCATTTGGATTACCTCTAATTTGGGTCACCGTTATATTCTATTAACTAATGATGAATCGGCTTTCGAGTCAGGCGGTGAATTTTACGACCTTATGAGACAAAACCACATCGGTATTTCCAGAGGAGAATAGGGAAATAAGGCTGAATCTGAGAAGCGCGATGATTTGTTTGGCGAGGCATTCATGCCTCGCCTTCTATTTTTAGGTTGAAGTATGCCCTCTGTAGCATGTATGCTATTAGTTGGATTTATGTTATAATCCTACCAACAAAAAGAGAGCAGCACCATCAACACAGATACAACTGTTTCCCTCTTATTATCTGTAAAATAGAATTTTTAACCTCCTTAGTATGTTCACGGATCTATCGGCAAAATTTGCAATCAAAACCTTGCAAAATTGTGAGACTTTTTTATCGTAAGTCGCATCATTAATTGTAGAGATAAAACCGTGAACATTCCATTCCCCGAGGTATCCGATGAAAAACAACGATGCTGAACTCATCCAACGCGTCCTTGACGGTGATGATACGGCGTTCTCCGCACTTGTGAAAAAACACCAGAGACCGGTGCACGCGCTCGCATGGCGGAAAACTGGAGATTTTCATGTCGCCGAAGAGATTACGCAAGATACCTTTCTGAAAGCATATCAGAACCTCTCAACCCTGAAGGAACCCCAGAAGTTTGCGGGTTGGCTCTATGTGATAGCAACGAACTATTGCAAGATGTGGCTGCGTAAGAAAAGTTTATCAACGCAATCGTTGGAAGCCACAAGCAGCGCGGAATTAGAAAAAACGGCGTATTCTGGATATGTTATTGCGGAAAACGAGCAAGTTGCGATAGAAACACAGCACGAGGTCGTCAAGAAATTGCTTGCGAAGTTACAAGAGAGTGAGCGCACAGTCATCACGCTCTATTACCTCGGGGAAATGAGTTATGAAGAGATAAGCGAGTTTTTAGGTGTGTCGGTGGCATCGATAAAAAATCGTCTCTATCGTGCGCGCCGCCGCTTGAAGCAGGAGGAACCGATGATAAGAGAAGCGTTAGGCAATTTTCAAATAACACCAAACCTTACAGAGAACATTATGCGCGAGATTTCGCGTCTGAAACCGGCTGTATCGTCTGGTGGCAAACCACTCGCGCCGTGGGCAATAGGTATTTCGGTTGCAGCAATTATATTGCTGGTGCTGGGTCTTAATAGTCAACGCTTATCGCGCTTCCAAAAACCTTACAGTTTCAACGCTGCTTCAGAGATGAAAGTTGAGTTGATTGATGCCGCAGTCGTGCTAAACCTTGAAGCCGAACCGGATAACCGAACACAACTTGGAAATGCCAACGCACAGGATAAGAAAAATGGAGTAGGTAATCAAGTTAATGATGCTGCTTCGTTTGACTTGGAAACAATTATCACAAAGATGAAGCACTACGATAATACCGTCACCTCCGTAACCGGTGATTTCGTCATGGAACGCTATAGCGGTTTCGGATCCAGCAAAACTGAATATACGTTGACGTTTGAGGGAGAAAAAGTTCTTGTAGAACAGGAAGAAGGGCACTCTCGTGTTGGGTTTTACGATGGGGAACGGACCTGGGAAGGAAACCGAAACAGTCGGCTTCTCTTTGAACATAAAATTGTCCCTGACGTGGATATTAAGACACCGGAGGCGATTCAACAAATATTCAAGGAACACGGTATTAACCTTGCTGACGATATTAGCATCGTTGATGACGACGAACCGCAAAATTTCACACTTATTGAAAACGAGAGAAATAAAAAATACAATCTCTGGTTAGATGGAGAGACGACGCTGTTCGTTTATGACCCTAATCATCTCGAATATGGGGTTCGACCTCAATGGGGCACTATCTCTTCTGACAATGATCCGCGGTTTTGGCTCACCCTTTGTCCTGCCTCAAACAATTCTTATCTATCCAAACCACTGTGGCACTTGCTTGAGAAACATGAGAGTGAAATTATCGGGAATGAGATATTGAACGGAGAAAAGACAACTGTTATTCGCTTAAACATACCTGCTCAGTCCAAAGGAGACTCCAAAAAACCTGATCAGTCCGTTAAACTCTGGATTTCCCATGACAAAGGTTTCCGATTGGTTAAGTTAGAAGAAAGCGCGTATACTATAGATAACCGGTCGGCAGGGGGCGACTTCAAAGCGGGTGTAACCTATATTTCAAGCCGAGAAATTGTGTATCATGAATATCTACCGGATGTTTGGTTTCCTAAGAGAATTGAGAGTTCTATTGCTCCTGTATCATCACCGGAACAACAAGAGAAAGGTGAACCTGTACTCAAAAACGTTCTACTCACAAAGCAATGTCGGCTAAACACCGATGTTACTGAGTTGCTGGATTTAAGTTTACCACCTGAAACATTTGTTTTCGATTATGAAACCGGTAAACCGAGTACAGTCGGCGATGTGTTAAATCCTGAATCCAAACCGGATATTCGAAAGCTCTTCGGAAGTTCCGATATGCCGGATAGAAGCGATGAACCTGACCAACACGCATATAATCCTGCTGTGTTTGACTTAGAAACGCTTATCACGAAGATGAAGCACGCTGAGAGTTCTATCGTCTCAGCAAGTGGTGACTTCGTCATTGAGCACCATATAAAACCGGGGATCGCGAAAACTGAGTATGCCTTGACCTTTGAAGGTGATAAAATTCGGGTGGAACGGGAATGGGGATCCCCGCTCACAGCAAAGGATTTCCCGCTCGTTGAAAAGGTTTTGCCATCCGTTGAACTCGACGATGGAGAACGGCGATGGGAGATATATAAGTACAAAAAACACCTCTTTAGTGTTGAGGTTACACGTGATAAAGCGGCTACGGTTCTTGAAACCATTCGACAGGCGTTCAAACAGCAAAAGATAGCACTTGCTAACGATGTGCGCATCGTCGCGGGTGAGGCACCGGAGAGTTACACGCTTATAGAGAACCAGACGGGTAAAACCTACTTTATATTTTGGACAGGTGAGACGACGCTGAAGGTTTATGACCCTCAGTATATTGAATATGGTGTCCGCGATCCTTTTCGTAGGAGGGTTTCTGACCGTCGTTTCCAGAATATTCTTCGATATCAGTGGAATATGCTTTCTGATCTCGATCCGAGATATTGGCTCACGTATTCAAGTGCTGGTGGAAGGACCTATCTCACTGAACCGCTTTGGCAGCTTCTTGAAAAACATGAGAGTGAACTCTTGGGCAGTGAAGTTTTGAACGGCGAGGAGACTTCAGTTATTCGTCTAAAGTTACCGAATGAGTCCGTTATCATCTGGATTTCTCATGAGAAGGGTTTTCGTCCAGTTAAGCTGCAAAGGGCGTTTCCAATTGAGAATCCGGTGGATATTATCGCAATGAAGTACTTCCAGTCCGGCGTGAACTACATAGAGACACGAGAAATTGCGTATCACGAATATCTACCGAATGTCTGGTTTCCCAAGAAGATTGAACGGTTCTTTACACCAATCAAAGTAGCAGATCTGCCGCGCAAGAATCAGGTCATCCTAAAGACCGTGATTCGTACAAAACAGTGTCGGTTAAACACCGATGTTGCTGAATCACTCCGTTTAAACTTACCTCCCGATACATCTGTTCTCGGTTTAGCACCAGAAGACGATACACCTGTAGCGGAAAAAATGGCATTTTTACGTCAAGAAATCCCGCGTATCCTTAAACATCGCCTCGATTTAGAGAAATTGGATGACAAAATTGCTGAATTTTACGGGGAAGCCCCAGACTTTACTTTACTGAGGGATCAAGTTGAATATGAAACGGATGGACTAAAGGATTTTACTATCAGCTATTTAGTTTCACGATACATACAATTGACTACGGATCTCTCAGCTTTTAATCCGGGTGGAGATTTTTATGATCTGTTGGAGAAAAACAACATTTTTTATGATTTTGAGTAAGAAAATTTATAAACCATAGGGGCAGGCAATAGCTTTCGAGTCAGCGAATATTAGGAGCAAGCAATGCCCAAAAATTCAGTCCGATTGATAGATGCTTTTATGATAGCAATACTACTGGTTTCCGTTATTCACATAGGATGCAGTTCGAGGCATCTTGAGCAGAATCCAGTTGAACGCTACTACGAAGAATCCGCTCCCGCACACAGTCTTGAACAGTCAAAAAAAAACGCTACAGAGCAAAGTCAAAAGACGGTTACCTCTGCAAAACCGAAAGCGATGAGCATTTTCACCGTGATAGAGCTCGAAGATTTAGAGCATCCGACCCTTGCGACTTCTATTCAACTACCCTACCGCGTCGGTACAAACAATAGTGTTATTCTCTCAGGCGAACACGCATACCTCACGACCGAGAAGCACCTGCACGTCATTGATGTTTCTATCCCGCAACGCCCGTCTTATCTGACATCTTTGGCGTTTCCTGATAAAATCGGCAAAGTCCTTGCTGCTGATGACTCTCTCGTTGTCGCAAGCGAAAAAAAGTTTTATCTTGTTGATGTTTCACAGCCGTTGCATCCAGCACTTGAATCCACTGGGCATTTACCACAGCGAAACGCAATCAAAGATTTTGATGTCCTCAATGATCACCTCTATGTTATGGGAGAAAATGACCATCTGTATATTTTTTACGCGCCTCGCGGACAGGCGCGACTCGTCAAGGCTGTTGAACTGGAAAAAAGGTGGTGGTTGCTAAGCTTGAAAGCCGACGGTATCGGAGTAAAACAGGTCCCACAGTGGACTTCAAACACCTTTCCCACAGATCTCTGGGCCCCAGATCAACGTCGGTTTTTACAACTCCACAGTATCAAACAAGAGAAAGTTCGTGCATCGTCTATTTTTGTGGTGGTGGAGCCAACATACGACCTGTTGAGTTTCAATGTATATCGCGTTGATGATCATCAGGTCACGTCATACACAAGCCACCATAACCTGGAGTGGCAGTTTCGTGAGTATCTCACCGCGACAGGGCAAAAGACGCTCACTCGCAGAATCCCCACACGTGCGTATGCAGTCGCAAACGGAAAGATGCAGGAAATCCTCCCAGAGCTATCGAGCGAGACGATGGACGTTGAAGACAAACGATTAAAACAATTAATGGGACCTGTCACAGATTTTCAAATTTCCGGGGATCGACTTTACATAGTCACCGCAAACGGGTTCTTTTCTATTACGACTATTGTTCACCCTTATATAATAGAAATAGAGAACATGAGAGATATAGAGATCATGAAAGAGAGACTGAGTAAATGGGCTACAGCAAAGGTTTTATCCGCCTCACTGCCACCGCTTTTATCCGCCACACCGCTTCAGACAAGTCGCCCGATAAGTCTGGCGGTTGGGAAAGGCTTTGCTTACGTGTTAGCTACACCGGAAGATTCAAAGTGATAAAGAATTGACTGTCCGCGGAATTTATGGTAAAATAGTGGAAACCTACATCAGCGTTCCGAGAACCGAGACTCTGACAAGGAGGAACTGAAGAATGACCACAGAGCAAATCATAACCCAAAACCCAGATATTCACGGCGGAGTGCCCGTGTTTACAGGCACTCGTGTGCCCATCAAAAGCCTCATTGATCATCTCAAAGCCGGCGAGAGCCTTGATTATTTTCTCGAAGGTTTCCCTTCTGTTTCACGGCAACAGGCAGTCGCTTTTTTAGAAATAGCGTTTGCATCGGTTGCTATGGGAAATCCCCGCCTGGCTCAGACGGGTGAGGCTGAAAAATAGATGCGCGTCCTCCTTGATGAAAACTTAGACTGGCGATTGGTTCACTATTTTGACACTGATTTTCAAGTCCCAACGGTTTCTCAGCAAGGTTGGAAAGGCATGCGAAATGGTGAACTTCTCAGGCAAGCCTCCAAAACCTTTGAAGCACTCATCACAATGGATACAGGCATTGAACATCAACAGAACCTCCGCAAATACACCATCAGTGTCATTCTCATCTCCGCCAAAAGCAATCGGCTTCAAGACATTCAACCCGCTATGCGCAGCGTCAATCAAATTCTAAAAACTCTTGAACCCGGACAGGTCATTCCTGTGTCGCTTAGCACCTAACCTTTCGTTACCGAAAAATAGAATCTTAACCCTCCTATCATGAACTCACGCTTATCTTTGCAGAATCATGAGACTTTTTTCGCTCAAATAGCGTCACTATGTGTTGATGTAAAATACTGAACATTCCCTTTTTAGAGGTATCCGATGAAAAATAACGATGTTGCCCTCATCCAACGCGTCCTTGAAGGCGATGATACTGCCTTCTCCGCACTCGTGGAAAAGTACCAAAGGTCAGTGCACGCGCTGGCGTGGCGGAAGATCGGAGATTTCCACATCGCAGAGGACATCACACAAGATACATTCCTGAAGGCGTATCAGAGACTCTCAACACTGAAGAAACCGCAGCGTTTCGCGAGTTGGCTCTATGTGATAGCGGCGAACCATTGCAGTACATGGCTCCGTAAGAAACGTCTATGGACAGAGTCGTTGGAAAACACGAGCAGCGGACAAGTAGAAAAAGCGACGTATTCCGGACATGTTATTGCGGAAAACGAGCAAGTTGCGATGGAAACACAGCGCGAAGTCGTCAAGAACTTGCTTGCGAAGTTACAAGAGAGTGAACGCACAGTGATGGTGCTTTACTACCTCGGGGAAATGAGTTATGAAGAGATAAGCGAGTTTTTAGGCGTATCGGTGGCTGCGATCAAGAACCGTTTATACCGCGCGCGGAACCGCTTAAAGAAGGAGGAACCCATGATCAGAGAGGCTTTAGGCAATTTCCAAATAACACCAAACCTTACAGAGAACATTATGCGCGAGATTTCGCGCCTGAAAACCACTGCACCTTCAGGTGGCAAACCTTTTGTGCCGTGGGCAATCGGTGTTTCTGCCTTAGCAGTCGCTTTTTTGATACTCGGCATCGCAAACCATCAATCCTTATCGCGCTTTCAAAAACCTTACAGTTTCAACGCTGCTTCAGAGATGAAAGTCGAGCTGATTGATGCACCTATTGTGCTAAACCTCGACTCCGAACCGGATAATCGGACGCAACTTGGGAATGCCAACGTGCAAGGTAAAAGCAATGGAGATGACCAGCAAGCCAATAATGCGACTTCACTTGACTTAGAAACAATTATCACGAAAATGAAGCATTACGATAATGCCGTCACCTCCGTAACCGGTGATTTCGTCATCGAAAGAGGCACCGAGATAAATGAATATACATTGGCGTTTGAAGGCGAGAAAGTCTGGGTCCAACCAAAGGAGCGGAGATATTCAAATGTACCTGACATCCATTTTTGGAATGGAGAACGGCTCTGGGAGATACATCGACCCGACAACCTACTTTTTACGGTTGAAATTAAACCTAACAAGGAAAGTACAGTCCTTGAGAAGGTTCAACAAGCGTTCAAGCAGGTAGGTATTGAACTTGCCGACGATGTACGCATTGTCCCTGCCAAATTGAAAAATAGTTTCAGGATCATGGGGAAAGAGAAAACTTATTTTATTTTGTTCGTAGGAGAGACAATGTTGGAGGTTTACGATGACACTCTCGAATATGCCGTTCGCCCCGACTTCGGATTCATAGATGCCGATCAAGATCCGCGGTTTTGGCTTACCTTTCCAAATAACGCATCAACCGACGCTTATCTATCTCAACCGCTATGGCAGTTGCTTGAGAAACACGAAAGTGAACTGATAGAAACCGAGATATTGAACGGTGAAAAGACATCCGTGATTCGTCTAAATAGACCTCGCACCGTTAAGCTCTGGATTTCTCATGACAAGGGTTTCCGACTGGTTAAGTCGGAAAATACATTCACCATTCCTCCAGAAGAGAATCGTCCAGAGGGGTCTCCTTTTAAAGCAGGTGTAACCTATGTTAGTACCCGAATAATTGAGTACCAAGAATACCTGCCGGATGTCTGGTTTCCTAAGGTAATGGTAAAGTATATGGCTCCAAAAACATCGTCGGAACCCAAAGAAGAGGATTTCATTTCTAAGACCGTTTTCCGCACGAGGCAGTGTCGTTTAAACGCCGATGTTAGTGAGTTGTTTCGTTTAGATTTATCCCCTGATACGCTTGTACGCGATTATGCGGCCAAAGGTGTGCGTCCAGTGAGGCATGTGTTGGACTTTGGATCCAAATCAGACATTCAGCAGCAGCCCGGAAGTGCTGCTACGTCAAGTAGCATTGATGATTCTGATCAACACACCGATGATCCTGCTGGCAGAGATTTGCAACAACCGCATCTGCCGGAAGGTGCTAAATCCCGCCTCGGTAAAGGCAGGATAAATGCAATCACGTATTCCGCGGATGGCACGCGGCTGGCGGTCGCGAGCTCTATTGGGATCTGGCTCTATGATACGCACAATGGACAAGCACTTGACCTGCTTACAACACATACAGACTACGTCAATAGTGTGGGGTTCAGCCCTGACGGGAGAACACTGGTGAGTGGGAGTAAGGATGGCATCATCCGCCTCTGGGATACACAGACAGGTATACTCCGCCGATCGCTTATAGGGCATACTGGCTCGGTGTCAAGCGTGGTGTTCAGTGCTGATGGCACTTCACTGGCAAGCCGGAATAAGGATAACACCATCCGTCTCTGGAATGCACAGACCGGCGAACTCCAAAATACGCTCAAAGGGCATACGAACGCGGTCTTAAGTGTGGCGTTCGGTCCCAATGGAAAAACTTTGGCAAGTGGGAGTAAGGATAACACCATCCGTCTCTGGAATGCACAGACCGGTGAACTCCAAAATACGCTCACCCTCATTGGGCATAAGGGGGAGATTGCGGAAATGGCGTTCAGTCCCGACGGAAAAACCCTTGCTGCTTGGACTTGGGAATGGGAAAGCCCCATTCATCTATGGGATGTAGAGACCGGCGAACTCCTTAACAATCTCGTTGTAGAAACGAACGATAATGTCAATAATATGGCGTTCAGCCCGGATGGAAAAACACTCGCGAGTCCGCTGAATAACGGTACCATCCGTCTCTGGAATACACAAACAGGTAAACTTAGCCGAATTCTCATAGGACATACGTCCCGCGTCTTTTGCGTAGCGTTCAGCCCGGATGGAAAAATGCTCGCCAGTGGAAGTTATGACGGCACTCTCCGTTTGTGGGATGCGGAAACAGGCGAACTACGCAATACCCGCACCGGATATACCAGCGCGGTCGTGAACGTAGCGTTCAGCCCTGATGAAAATATAATCGCAAGTGCGATGAACGATGACACGGTCGGTTTATGGAATGCACAAACTGGCGTGCGCCACCATACCCTTAAAGTCGCGCGAACACATTCAATTGAGAGCCTGTCCTTCAGTCCAGATGGAAAGACGCTGGTAGGTGCAGGTTATGGTCGTATCATCCATCTCTGGGATGCAGAAACAGGTGAGCTCCGCGATACCCTCGGCGGACATACGGATGTTGTCGCGGGTGTGGCGTTCAATTTGGATGGAAAGACTCTCGCAAGTGGCGGTTGGGATAAGACCGTCCGTCTGTGGGATGCCCAGACAGGCACACTCCACGGCATCCTTGAAGGGCATACGGACTGGGTCAATAGTGTAGCGTTCAGTTCGGATGGAAAGACACTCGCAAGTGGGAGTAAGGATAAGACTATCCATTTGTGGGATGTGGAGACAGGCGCACTCCAAAACACGCTCAAAGGACATACGGCAGAGATAGGGAGCGTGGCGTTCAGCCCGGATGGAAAGACACTGGCGAGTGGGAGTAACGACGGCATCATTCATCTCTGGGATGTAGAGACAGGCACAATCCGCCAAACTACAGGTCATTTGAAGGATGTCGAAAGCGTGGCGTTCAGCCCGGATGGCAGGACGCTGGTGAGCGGGAGTTGGGATAAGACCATTCATCTGTATGATGTACAGACGGACACAACCGTGCGAATCCTCGAGGGGCATACGGACTGGGTCAGAAGCGTGGCGTTCAGCCCGGATGGCAGGACGCTAATGAGCGGGAGTCAAGATGGCACATTGCTGTTGTGGGAAATCACACCTGACGCAACTGATTAAATTAGACGGTATAGGAAAACAATGGCAACAGCACGTAGGTTGGGTTGAACAAGGAGCCATCAAAAACCGTATAGAAAAGATGACCTGCAAGTTTACCAAGAAACCTAAAATCACCAAAACACCAGTGAAACCCAACACATTTTCACACCTATAGCATTTGGATTGTTGGGTTTCGCTGTGTTTACCTACAGGGTTGGTTCATTGAAAAGTGGAATTCTCTGTATAAACTATAGGGGTCTTAGTCGTTCCAGCTCAACCCAACCTATGTCTAAACTACTTTCTGCTAATAATAAACCCTCCTTCGTTGGTGTGCCCTCACCAATTTTTGGTATTATATAAGTAATCTTATTTTAGTATCGTCGGATTTATGGTATAATTCCACGAAAAGAAGGAGTCAATTGTGGTCTGAAGCGTCCAACAACAAACCCTCCTTATTCCTCATAATCAACAGGATAACATCTCAAACCTCCTTGACATGAATCTGCCGCTCTCGTTTGCAGAATTGTGTGACTTTTTCATCTCAAATAGCGTCACTATGTGTTGATGTGAAATACTGAACATTCCCTTTTTAGAGGTACCTGATGAAGAACAACGATGCTGCCCTTATCCAACGCGTCCTCGAAGGCGATGATACGGCGTTCTCCATGCTTGTGCGCAAATACCAAAAGCCGGTGCATGCGCTTGCATGGCGGAAGATCGGAGATTTCCATATCGCTGAGGACATCACACAAGAGACGTTCCTCAAAGCGTATCAGCGACTCTCTACGCTGAAAGAACCGCAGTCCTTTGCGAGTTGGCTCTATGTGATAGCGGCAAACCACTGCAGTACATGGCTCCGCAAGAAGCGTTTATGGACACAGTCGTTGGAAGACACAAGCAGTGTGGCATTGGAAAGATCAACGTATTCTGGATATCTCATTGCGGAAAACGAGAGCGTTACGATGGAAACGCAGCGCGAAGTCGTCAAGAAACTACTCGCCAAATTACAGGAAAGTGATCGGACAGTGATCACGCTCTACTACTTCGGGGGAATGAGCTATGAGGAGATCAGCAAGTTTTTAGGCGTATCGGTAGGGACAATTAAAACTCGCGTTTACCGAGCGCGGCAACGCCTGAAGAAGGAGGAACCGATGATACGAGAGGCTTTAGGCAACTTCCAAATCACACCGAGTCTTACAGAGAATATCATGCGCGAGATTTCAAGAATGAAACCCACTCCCCCGTCAGGTGGTAAACCGCTCGTGCCGTGGGCAATCGCCGTTTCCACATTAGCAGTCGTCCTTTTGATGTTAGGTGTCGGCACGCAATATTTATCCCGTTTCCAAAAACCCTACAGTTTCGATGCTGCATCGGAGATGACAGTCGAACTCATCGAAGCACCCATCGTGCTGAACCTTGAATCCAAGCCAGATGTTCGGTTGCAGCTTGGAAATGTCAATACACCGAGCGAGCGTGATACCTTCAACCCGCAGCCTAACAATGTTTCGGCATTAGTTGCTGACGCGCAATCAGAGGAAACCGCTAAAGATTATTCACAATGGGCATTGCCCAAAGAAGCGAAAGCACGTTTCGGAAAGGGTGGCATTAATGCGATGCAGTTTTCACCGGATAGTGCACAACTCGCTGTGGGTACCAATATCGGTGTATGGTTATACGATGTAGAAACAGGTACAGAAAAGCCTCTATTCGCGGGGATGTGTCAATCCCTCGCGTTTTCGCCGGACGGTCGTTTCCTTGCGAATGGTGGCGGCACGTTTCGCGGGCAGGAACTCCAGGTGTGGGAGATGGCTGCGGAGCGTAGGGTGCCGCTCATTGGTAATTCTTTTGCCGGACCCGCCTTGCAGTTTTCTGAAGATAGCAAAACACTTGTCAGTTTAGGTAACTTCGGGCAAGCGATTCTCTGGTTAGATATTGAAAGTGGAAAGAGAACTGTGAAGAAGACCGAAACACAATTTGGCTCGGGGCGAGCTTATCCTGAAGTCTTCGCGCTCACAGATGATAAAATCGCAATTGGATGGGATGATGGGAAAATACAGTTGTGGGACCCAAAAACTGGTAAAGCGTTATTGACCTTCGACGGACATGCAACGCCAACGGATCTGTCGGATGATAAAGATGTCTTAGTGTTGGCATTTTCACCCGATGGGACTCGCCTCGCCAGTGGCAGCAAGGATAAGACCGTCCGATTATGGGAACTCACCAATGACGATGAAGGGATCATCCTTCAAAAACATACCGGATGGACGAATGTCTTAGCGTTTTCACCGAACGGTAAGATGCTTGCCAGTGGGAGTGTCGATAAAACAGTGCAGTTATGGGATACTACCACGGGTGAGCCACTCGCGACACTCACTGGCAATACCAGCAGTATTAATGCACTAACGTTTTCACCAGATGGTAGCGTGCTGGCAAGTGGAGGGGCGGATGGCACTATCCGATTTTGGAATACAGAAACAGGAGTTTCGCTACCGCCCGATATCACAGGACATACGGCATCGGTAAAAGCAGTGACTTTCTTTCAAGAGAATTCCACGCTTGTAAGCGCAGCCTTTAATGGGGAAATTACCTTTTGGGATGTGAAAACACCGCATAAGCCTATTGTTCATACTGCAGGACATCGAGATTTGTTCCCGGCTTTAGTGTTTTCGCCGGATGGCACGAAACTCGCCAGTGTTGGTGCCGAAGGCAGCATAGTTTTCGGGGGAGTTTTCGGCCAAGCCACTTGGCGTCTGGATTCTTTGATTCGTTTAACAGATGTCAGTACGGGTCGAGAATTGGCGACCCTTACAGATATTGGAGTCCCCTCGAATTTGACTTTTTCACCTGATGGTAAAACAATAGCCTTTAGTAGTCACGGTAAAATTAGTTTGTGGAATATAGAAACAGGGACTTTATTTAATACGTCTCTTCCACCCGTGAGTGCTTTGGCGTTCTCACCAGACGGAAAAAAACTCGTTACTGGCACCGGGGAAGGAAATGTTCAGATGTGGAACGCGGAAACCGGCGTGGCATTAACTTCCTTTATAGAACATGATGATTTTAGTAAGACTGTAAGATATCGAAATCCCATCAGATCCTTGGTATTCTCTCCAAATGGCACCCTGCTTGCCGTGGCAAAGGATGAAGGAATCCGTTTGTTAGGAAGTAATAAAGAAATCCATCTTAAAGAAAGGCACCACCGTGGTGCTAGAACATTAGCGTTTTCGCCAGATAGTACCGTGTTTGTTGCTGGACTTAGATATGGCAACATTGAGTTATGGGATTTGATAAAAGAAAACAAAATCACTACACTCAATGGACATACAGCAGAAGTGAAAATGTTGGTATTTTCGCCTGATGGAAAAACACTCGTCAGCACAGGGGCAGACGGTACAATTCTTTTGTGGGATTGGAATGAAGTTCTCGCGGGCTCAACTAAAAGTGAATAAAAGAAACCCGCATGCTATACAACTCTGAAGGATTGCCACAAAACGCAAAACCCTTTCTATCCGTTAGGATTTACGCAATTTTTCCATGAATCCTACACTTACACGCATCTGGCGAGGTTAGAAACCTCACCAGCGAAGGGGTTGCGTAAGTCCTATCCGTATCAAGGCGATCTTGATAAAATAAAGGAGACTCTCCAATGAATATGAAAACTTTACTCGGATTTTTTATCCTCGTTACCTTGCTATCTGGCTGCAGCACAAAGCACGTCAATGAACCTCTTCAAAACACAACATCGGTCCATGAGAAACAGGAGCCCTCTAAAGCAGATTTCATTCCCGGGTTCCATCCGTTCAAGAATGACCCGGACAATCCGAGTCCACACAACCCGCTTGTCAGGAAGTTCGGAGATATACCAGAAGTCCGTACTTATATCCTGTTGAATCAAAAACTCCGATACGGCATCGGACTGAGCGTTGATGAGGCGATAGCGTTCTATACTGCAGAGGCACACCTCTATCCGTCTCTTGAAGCAAAAGCGCGGTTAAAATCGTGGAAAAAGGACAAAGAACGATACGAAAGACTGGGCATCTTAACGGATGAACCTGTAATGGGGTACAACCTCAAAACCACCTTCGATGCCAGTGAGGAGGATCCTGAAGAATCCATCGAAAAGTGACTAATGGTAAAACAAATTACAAAGGAGGTAATCACTTGCGGATTGCAAGTGTTTTACCTCCCTATCCTTTCAAACCCTTTTGTCTTAGCATTACACCTCCCTTATTTCTATTTCGCTTCTTCGCTCAATTTGTGCTATAATCCTACTAACAGAAAGAAGCGACTACAAATCCTCCTTACTTCTCTTTTACAGCAGAACGGAATCTCAACACTCTGGACATAAATCCACATCTTTTGGCGAAATTGGTAGGCTTCTGAAACTTGCTAATTAAAAGTTTGCAGAATTCTGTGACTTTTTTGTCTGAAGTCGCATCATTAAAGATTGATATCAAACAATGAACATTCCGTTTTCAGAGGTATTCGATGAAAAACAACGATGCTGAACTCATCCAACGCGTCCTTGACGGTGATGATGTGGCGTTCTCTGCACTTCTAAAAAAACACCAGAAATCGGTGCACGCGCTGGCGTGGCGGAAAACTGGAGATTTTCATGTCGCCGAAGAGATTACGCAAGATACCTTTCTGAAAGCATATCAGAACCTTTCAACCCTGAAGGAACCGCAAAAGTTTGCGGGTTGGCTTTATGTGATAGCGACGAATTACTGCAAGATGTGGCTGCGTAAGAAACGTTTATCAACGCAGTCGTTGGAAGACACGAGCAGCGCAGCATTAGAAAAAGCGACGTATTCTGGATATGTTATTGCGGAAAATGAGGGGACAGCGGCAGAAGCGCAGCGCGAAGTCGTCAAGCAGCTGCTCTCGAAGTTACAAGAGAGTGAGCGCACAGTGATCACGCTCTACTACCTCGGGGGGATGACGTATGAAGAAATAAGCAAGTTTTTAGGCGTATCGGTAGGGACGATTAAAACCCGTATTTATCGCGCTCGGCAACGTCTGAAGAAGGAGGAACCGATGATACGCGAGACTTTAGGTAATTTCCAAATTACGCCAAATCTTACAGAAAATATCATACGCGAGGTTTCGCGGCTGAAAACCGCGGTCCCGTCCGGCAGTAAACCGTTGGTGCCGTGGGCAATCGCTGCTTCCACATTGATGGCACTGCTTTTGATATTAGGTGTCGGGACGCAATATCTATCGCGTTTCCAGAAACCTTATAGTTTTGATGCGACTTCAGAAATGACAGTGAATATCATTGAGGTGCCAGTGGTGCTAAACCTTGAATCTAAACCGGATATTCGGACGCAACTCGGAAATTCTTCTGTTCCGAGTAAAAATGATGGTGTGGGGAAGCGCCGTGATGAAGTTTTATTCGCTGCGGCGCAGGTGGAAGGTGAAGACGTTTCTGTGCTGAAACAAGAATGGATTCAGGCGGAACCCGTCAAAGGAAGTCGGGCGAGAATATTACATGTTACACCTCAGGGGGAGCTATACGCCTTTTCCGATGATAATCTTTACAAATTACAGGACGACGAAAAGCAGTGGCAACACCTCTCTGACATTACTTCATTGTACACTTCTTGGAAAAATGACCCGCCTATCGCAAAATGGGAAAATACGCTTTATATACTACCATCTAACAACCTTTTTGCGTCAAAGGATGAAGGTAAGACGTGGAATTTTCTTCACTCATGGTCGGAATATCAGGCTCCGATTGATCTTGTTTTAACAGAACAGGCATTTTACATCGCTTTCAAAGACGGTATCTTTAGATCCGGTATCCTTAGATCCAAGGACACCGGTAAGATATGGGAGGCAATCCACGACGGACTGGGAGATATCCACGCCTTCGTTGCAGTCCAAAACACGGTATTTGCTGGAACAGATACCGGGTTCTATCGCTGGAACGCTGATGGTTGGCAACGCTTGCAATTTCCTATGTTTGTTGGGAAAATCCATTCTGTTGCTGCGACTGCAGAGAAACTTTATGTCGTAGCAGAGTTGAATCAGGATGTATTAGATCCTCGGCAGGGATTGAAGGAAGCGCAACGCACTTGGTGGCTACTCCGCTCAACTGACTTAGGAAATTCGTGGATAGATATAACGCCGACAAACGCCTGGTCGGTGAAAGGTTCTCCAGCTTTTATTAAACTTGTTGCTGTAGGCGAAACACTTTTGGCTATGGAACAGGGTATGGTGCGCTCCATTGATAGTGGAGATACATGGATGTCCTTACAAACACTCAAAGGTTTCCCTTCAATAGCTGCGGTGTTAAATGAGAGCACTTTTTATGTCAGTAATTGGGATGATGGACTCCATCGTTCCCCTGATGGTGGTAAGTCGTGGCACGCTATAAATGTAAATCGCCAAAGTCAAATTGATAACTTAATCACCGTTAAAAGAACTGATAAAGGAAGCAATACGCCTATGGTTCTCTACGCAAAAGTAGAAGAGAAAATAGTAAAAACTGAGGATCAGGGTAAATCTTGGCAGTTCATTCAAACGGAAATACCAAGGGCAAGGCCTGAGAGAGCAGAAGCACCCCTCATTACCCAGATAGTCAAATCCGGTGGTACAATTTATGTGAAAGGTGGAGACTCTTATGGTGATGGCAGTGGAGATTCAATGGGCGATGGTAAAACACGTATTTATCATGTATCTGATGGTAGCAATACCCTAATGCCCGTTCAAGGCATGCCTGTTTTTAATGCTCTACCATTAAGATACCATTTATCTGGAAAAAGAACAGACGCTTTTGACTCACCAGAGGCAGAAGAGGCATTTATTGAACAGTTGCAGAGAAGTGTTTCTGGAGCCACCCAGTTTTTCAAACAGTTAGCTCAATGGGATCCCCAACAACCAGATGTCTATGTCAAATTAGGATTTCATGGACCGTTTACTGTTAGTGGCGACACCTTCTATATGGAATATAACTTTAAGCTCTTCCGATGGAAACTCGGTGATGCTGAATGGCAGGACACCGGACTGGAAGAAACTGTTGAATTAACTCTGGACATAGCGGAGCGGGATCTCCAACTTGCTATTTCGGGGAACACTGTCTACGTCGGAAAACGGGATGGGCACCTCGTCGTATCGTCTAACAGAGGAGATAAGTGGCTTGATATCACTTCGATCTTGCCATTTCCTGTTAAAACTTTCAAGGATATCGTGTTTGTTGGTCCCACGGTGTGTGTGGCTACGGACGCAGGTGTCGCCGCATCAATTGAAGGAAAATATTGGCGAACTTTAACCAATGCAGCAGGAACACGTCTTATTATGAAACGCTTGGCTGTGGATGGCACAACTCTTTATGGTATCACCACGGAACAAGGAGTTTATCGTTTGGAAAACGGCACTTGGAAACAGGTCACATCAGAAGTGCCGGAGCGGGTGACTTCGCTTGCTGTTGATGGGAACGTGTTGTATGTCGGTACGCAGGACAGCGGCGTGCTGCACTTCAATCTTGAGGAATGATAGAAATCAGTATATCCTACCTGGGCGGTGCTTCAATGCCCGCCCTTCCTCACCTCTATCTATAGTAAAAACTACAATTAACGAGACATCTATAAAAGGCGGGGTTACAAACCCTGAAAAAATACCCCAGCAAAAACCCTGCAACCGGGAGGTTTGTTGTTTTCTAAAGTGTTGATTTATTTTTCGATTTTACTATAAATCCACATCTTTCGGCGAAACTTGTCGGTTTCTGCAACTTTGCTAAAAATTTTCCAAAATTGTGAAACTTTTTAACAACTCGTCGCGTCACTAAGGGTTGATTTGAAATGATGAACATTCCCTTTTTAGAGGTG
>JAGFCB010000036.1 GCA_022394775.1 Candidatus Poribacteria bacterium | reverse complement strand
GGGACTTTAAGAGAAAATGCGTAAGTCCTGTTTAAAATTCAAGCGTTAGTCCGAAGTAGGGGATCCGAGGGAATTGGGGCGCATCAAAGACATCACGTTCAATCTCGACCGCCTCGCCTTGAACCTCAAGCGTTGCCTCTTCAAAAATGAACTTTATCTTATTTTTCCGGTTGTAGACATTCAGGATTTCAAGAAATCCACCTATTTTCATGCCTTTGACATTCCATTTATAACTTATCCGGATATCCAATTTGTGGTAAGGTTCAAGTTCGGTACTTAATTGTTCGTCAGCACTCGCCAAAAGCGGGTTTAAGCCACGCGTGACCGGGTCTTGAAGTAGGGCGACAGCACTGATAGGCACCTCGGAGGTACCGCTTAAATATTGCCACTTCGCGCCGATCTCGAAATTGGGGGTGAAGGTATAGTTGGCGACGAGACTAAGGATGTGCGTGTTATCAAAAAGATATGGACGATAGGCGACATCCGGGGTTTCTTGCCGCTCGGCATGCGTATATGCATAAGAAATCCAACCGAAGAACCTATCCGGAATCCGATGGCGTAGAAATGCTTCCGCGCCCACGACGTACGCCGCCCCCTGATTGAGATAGTTCGAGACCTCATCAGGCGTTACCAAGTGCTGCGCGTCTTTGTAATAGGTGGCGAATTTGAGCTCCGTTCGCGATGAAAGTTCGTGTTCAAGTTCCATAATATAGTGACGTGTGAGACTCGATTCCAACGCGCGGTTGCCGTCGTCTGAGAGCAACTGATACGGGAGTGGGTTCTGTTCATAGTGTCCATACGCAAAACGGAGGTTAGAACCGCTGGGCAGCTGGAGACTTACGCTCCCGCGCGGTTGAATAGAGAGATCCTCCGTCACATTCAGATAATCGAGCCGAACACCGAGTGCTATGGATAGAAACGCAAGTGGATCATAGCGACCCTGTAGGTAACCCTCGGTGCGATAAAAATCGTGTCCAAATTCGTCGTGTATCTCCTCTATATTGGTTAACTCGGATTCCGGCCCAATCCGCGTTTCCTCGCCTATAATCTCGCCATCCTCAGTGATTGGGGTAACCGTTGTTACATCTTCGTCGCTCGATCCATACTCAGGAAACCTGCCGTCCTCAAAACTGTTTGCGGGACTAAATGAAAAGAGGAAACCGGGTTCAAGTTGAAAGGTAGGCGTGAGTTTATAGGATATATCCTCCCGAAATGTGTAGACTGGCACTTTTACATTTACGTCGTAATGGGCGTAATCTACCTCATCTAACACCCATTCGCCTTCAGGTGTCACCGTGTGTGTCTCGTAGACGACCCCTTTAAAATTTATCGTGAGGAAATTGAAGGCACGGGTAAGCGATAGATGTGAGGTCAAATTTTCAGTGAACTCTGAACGGAGATGAATGCCTTGCCCATTAAAACCGTTTTTGAATAGCGCAGTGGACGGCGTTTCTGGCAAGTTACCTTCTGCTGTGTCTTCCACAATTTTAAAATGATCGGTTGCAGCGAGTGCGTTGACGGTAAGGTGATGTTTTTCAGCGATCGGACGGGCAAATTTGAGTTGATAATCCGAAAAGTAGGGAAATTGTTGTTCCTGTCCTGTCTGGGCTTCAATGATCGGACCAACGATGAGGTCTAAGTAGCTGCGTCGTCCAGACACAGAAAAGTAATTCTTATCACCGATTTTGGTTTCAAGCAACCCTTCAGAGTAGAGGATATTCAGGTTGAACTTTCCATCGAACCGGTCCTCAATGCTGTCGCGCGCGTGGATGTCAAGCACGGCTTGCGAATCCAACCCGAATTCGGCACCGTATCCACCAGCATAGATGTCAATCGTCTCAATCGTTTCTGAACTGATGGTTGACAGCAGACCACCCCAATGAAACGGGTATCCGAGCGGCGTTCGATCGAGATAGTAAAGATTTGATCCCGGTTCACTGCCGCGGATATAAAGCACGCCAAAATAATCGTTTGGGATGCCGATGCTTGGAAGTGTCGTCAATCCTTTGAGCGCATCGTTAGCAGCACCCGGAATGCGTAGGAGTTCGCTGCCACGGATTTCTGTACGACTGATCGTCGGTGGAAGACGTTTCCCTTCTACAACGATTGTTTCTAATTTAACTACCTCGCCTAAGTATATTTTGATTTCGGTGGTATCCCCGCTGCTGATGGCAACAGAGATTGATGTAGGTGTGGTTTCAAGAGGGTGTGTAACAATAAAGGTATAGGTGCCTTCGGGGAGTTCCGTGAATTGGAAGATACCGTTTTCATCGGTTTTTTCGGTCTGTTCTGTTTCGGTAATGCGGACATCCGCTCCCACAACGGGTTTCTCCGTGCCTGGCTGATAGACTGTTCCTTGAATGTCGCCTGTTTGGGCAAATATTGATATTGGAAGCGCGAAAACTATGAATAGCAAGAAAAAACTTTGTTTCAATTTAATAACTCCTCTCAGGCTTGGTAATAGATTTCATCAACGAATTTTACAATACATTGCCTTAAGGCTACCAAACTAAAATTCATAGACAATACCCCCAGAAATAATGAACGGAATTTGTGGGACTTCAATAGATTCCAAGGTTGCAGGATCGAAATCTTCGGGCAAATCTTCAGGCGCGATATTTTCAAGAACATCCAAAATCTGATCGGAAACACCCAACCTCATACTGTTTTTATTCAAGTAGACATTCCATATCTCTTTGACATACTCCCCCAGCTAAAGCAAGGGGGATTCTTGAACGTGTGAATCCCATGCTTTCTGGTGCGGATTGTGGGGTTCCGACTTCGGTTGAAGTCTGCGAGGGTCGCTCGCAATCGCAAGTCTGACACCCTCTAAGCCAAAGGTTGATGCCCCAACCTGTAAAATGTTTATCGCAGCGTTTACGTCTCTATGGTGGTGTGTTTTACAACTTGGACACCGCCATTCCCGAACGGACAAGTCTATTAGCATTTGTGGTTGTCCACAGTGGCTACACGTCTTTGTTGTTGCTTCAAATCTATCAATGTAGTCAACTTGCTTGCCGTGCTTTGACGCTTGGTGTTTCAACTTTTGGTGAAAAGCATACGGGGCAATATCAGAGACTTTGCGACCCCAGAGCCGTTTCATACCTTCAAACGTCAGCGTTTCAAAGTAGAGCGCATCGTATTTATACACAAAACGCTTGGCAAGTTTCCAATGGTGATCCTCGCGTTGACGCTTGATTTTACGGTGAACACATGCCACCTCTTTTCGAGATCGTTCTCTATTATGGCTACCTTTGGCTTTTCGTGAATGCTTGCGTTGTGCAATGGATAGATTGTCCATAGAGGTTTTATAGAACTCAGGCGACTCGTATTGCGTGCCATCAGAACAGGTGAACAATGTTTTCATACCGAAGTCAAACCCCGCAGCTTTACCCGTCTTGGGTGCGACTTCGCAAACACTGTGGTCTGTGACAACGGACATATAGAAGTCTCCGAGACTATCTTCTTTGATCGTGACGGTTTTGATACGACCCAGGATCGGGCGACTGAGGTTAAAGCGATAATGTTTCTTTTGTATCCGAACCTTATCACCATAGAAACCGTAGCCCGAAGGACAGAGCGTGAAAGAATACGGTTTTCGCCATGAACGAAACTTTGGCGGACGCTTCGCCTTTTTCTTGAAGAATCGGTCATAAGCCATATCAAGACGCCGCAATATCTGACGTCCCGCCCAAGAGTCTAACTCACGCCAATGTGCGAATACTTCACAGTGAGCATTACGCAATATCGTGAACTGACCAGACATCTCGTTATAGGACATATACGGCAATCCGAGCGCATAGCGCGTGCGTTGCCATCCTAAGAAGTAGTTCCAAATATCGTGTGCGATCCAGGTCAATCGTTTCAAGTTACGATTCCGAGGCGCACGAAAAAGTTTGTAAACTGTAGAATACAT
>JAGFCB010000210.1 GCA_022394775.1 Candidatus Poribacteria bacterium | reverse complement strand
GCGACTGCTGCTGCGGCGTGTGAGAAGGGTTGCCAGATAAAGCTATCGGGTCGTCCTGCGACTTCGTCATCGATGGTCGCGCCCATCCGTCCGCATCCGACGAGACAGGCTTTGTATGTCTGTGGCATTGGTTTCTCCTATAGATATAATTTCCTGATACGGTCAAGATCTTTGAACGGATTATCCATCTGTGTTCAATTCAACCTATCGTTCTGACATGCTATCAAAATCAGAAGCCTTTGTCAAGCGCGTTGAAAGTTAAAGGGTGCGGTTAGGAAACCGCCTCATAAACATCAATTTTAGAAAAATTGTATTATAACATCGTAGGTTGGGTTGAACGGATGCCTCAAAAACCTGAAAAGCCATAGAAAATAGAAGTTTCCCCACCCATGTGAGATCAAACAGAGATCCAATGAAACCCAACGCTTGGCGTTTTTCAAGACGTTGACGTTATGAAGTTGGGTTTCACTATGTTCTTGAATGTATCCGACGATATGTTGGATTTGAGGCGTATCTGGAACTTCACATCTGTCTTCTGAGTTCCGTTCAACCCAACCTACGGACTAAATTGACACTTATGATGTTCGGTTAGGAATGCACGTCGCATTTGGGCGTGTACGCCGCAAAACCGAACCTACCGGGCCTGGAGGATCCCTAAATTGACACTTATGGTCCTGAAAGTTACTCACCGGTGTAAAGTTTGCCGAAATAGGGGCGGTAACCTTCGGGGCCTGGGAAGCCGTCCCAGTAGTTGGCATTCTCTGGGAATGCGGCTTCGCCGCCGCTTCGGAGCCATGCCATCAAGGCCGGGTCTGTGCCGCGGCGTTCGATTTCATCGACGGCAGCAGCGTGAAGTTTCGCGACGATGTCGGGGTGCTGATCTTGAACGTATTCCAAATTACCAAGCCCAACGAGTTTTGAGTTTTCGGGTTTCGCGGCGACTTCTAAGCTCCATTCTTGGCTGAATGCGGTGAAGAGGATCGCGTTTTCGTTTTGTGATGCTTGCTGCCAGCGTTCAATGCTTCCGCCTGAGAGGGCAAGTCCTCTTTCACCGGAGTTTCCTTCACGGGCAGGCGTTAAGATGTCGTGTCCCTCAAGTCCGTCAGGGCGCGCTTCGCCCAAGATATTGAGGATCGTCGGGAAGAAATCCTGGGGTTGGACGATGACGTCGCTCCGTCCGGTGTCGCCTTCGGGGAGACGGATAAAGAGTGGGACGTGTGCTTCTTGTTCACGGACGGGTTGTCCTTTGCCAAATCTACCTCTTTCACCGACATTTGTACCGTGGTCAGCAGTAAAGATGATAGCGGTATTTTTGTCAAGCCCAGTGGATTCGAGGGTGTCAAGGAACTGTCCGAAGCAGTGATCCATCCATGTCGTTTTCGCGGCGTATTGGTCTTTGATGTGTTGTTTCGCTTCGTCTGAGAGTTCCGCGTTGCCGCGTGCGCCGAGGCTCCGTGGATCGACGCGCCCGTCATAGCCGGGTCGCTGGTCGTATTTTTTCATGAACTCAGGGGGTGAGTCCCAAGGTTCGTGTGGATCGAAGCAGTCTATCCAGAGGAAGAAGTTATCCCGTTTGGCGTTATCTTTGAGGAATTGAGCGGCGGTATTGAAAAGTTTGGCGCAGTTCCAGTCCTCAGGTTTTTTGCGATTTCTGTTTGCGCGTGCGTAGCTGCGGAGCATCCCGGATTCGGCGGCTTTGTCATTGATGCAATCGAAGAGTGGTTGGCGTGTCCAGTTATCGGGCCAGGGGTCGGTGTCCATAATCCAATCTCGATCGACTTCTGCACCACGGACGAATGTCCATGCGTGGAAGGGCCAGTCGAAATTGTGTCCGCCGTTGACGAGATGCGGTGTATCGTGAATGAGTTGTGTTGCGTAGCCGCTTTGTGCGAGCGTCCACGGTAGGGTTTGGCGTTCGTGACGGAGCGGTTTCCAGGCGTGGAAGGGCGCGCCGTATTGTCCGGTGATAACATCCGTACGGTAGGGGATGGTTGGGAAGCTGGCGCAGAAAGCGTGGTCGTAAGCCCAGGCTTTGGCCGCGAACCGATCGATATTCGGTGTTTCTATCCAGTCGTTACCGTTTGCACCGATGTAGTCGTAGCGGAGTGTGTCGATGACGATGTAGGCAAGATTCATATAGCGTTCTCCATTGGTGTGAAATCGGGCGAGGCGACCTCGCCCCTACGTTACCATTTTGGGATTGCGCCGAGTAAGAGTTGTTGCTGTGGCGTGCCTTCTTCTCGGAGTTTTGTGACGCGCGGTCCATCAAAGGGTTCGCGAGATTTCATCCAGGCGTTTTGGTAGCACATCAGGCAGACGCGCCGGCGTTCTGAAGAGTTATTGGCGGCACCCCGATGCCATGTCCATCCGTCGAACATAACCGCTTGTCCGGGGGAGACGAGTACCCGTTTTTCATCGGGCAATTCGACAGGCGTGGGCGGCGGACGGAAGGGCGCTCTATGACTACCGGGCTGGACAACCGTTGGACCGTTCTCGTCGGTAACTTCGTCGAGGTAATAACCGCAATTAATCTGTGCGGGCAGGCTTCCGTAAGGTGTGCCGTTTGGAGCAACGGGCCAGGGACCGTCGCGATGCCAATGCTGGTCTGGTGTTCCGGGTTCGGTGATGCGCGCTGTCGCGCTGTGGAGTTGGACACAGGTACCTAATATGGCTTCCATCCGTTTCATGACCGGTGGATTATCTAACAGAAACGCGAACCGGTCATCCTCCTCAAGGAGTTCCCCGATGAATTGGCTTTTGTCTCTGCGTTCGTAGCTTTCATCGAGTGCCGCGCGTAGCGATTCAATCTGTTCAGGTGTTGCGGCGTTATCAACGATAAGATAGCCCCAGTTGAGGAAGAAATTGACCTCTTGTTGCAATTCGTAATCCAAATCAACGTTGAGTGTTGCGGGGACTACAGGGTTTGCCATCGGTTACACCTCCTTGATTGCCTCACGGTCGGCGGTTGCCCACTCTTCCCAGCGTTCTTCATCGGATTGGAGGAAACCGGAGTTACATCGCGGTTGGAGTTGTTCATCAACACCGAGGAGCCGCATATGTTGATGGTTATTGGCGGTTTTTGCGGTTTCCAACAACTTTTGGGTGTGCGGCCCCGTATGGTGATCGGTGTGTTTCAGCCACGTTAGGTTATAGTAGATACTGAAGAAATAACGTAATTCCCCAGAGGTGTTTGGTGTGCCGGAGTGGATGAGTCCGTTGTGTGTGATGACGACATCGCCGGCGCCCATGTGGATGAGTGTTTCATCGGGATGTGGCACGCCGCGCTGTGAATCTTCCAGGGTAATCGGTTTTCGGTGTGATCCGACAATGACGCGCAGGGGTCCGAATTCGTGTGTTAGGTCTTGCAGATAGGAGATAGCGTTGATGGCGTTCGGACGGTGATACGCGTCGGTGTAAGGGACATGTGCCCATCGGTCGCGGTGCCATCCAGAGACTCTACCCTCCGCTTTTTCTTTTTCCATGGGTGGAAACGCGGCGAGTGTGAGGTTGTCTAATTGCACAAAGGGACCCATGACTTTTTCTATAAATTCAAGGAGCGTCGGGTGTGAGACAGCGGGCCACATCAATTCGGGTGCTAATTCGAGGGTGTTTCCAAACCACGTTTGTCCGTCGTTGGCGGTGGAGAGTTCTGCGTGTTTCTCGCGCCAAGTTTGCATTTGGGGTTCGTCAAAGACTTTTTCAAAAATTGCAAAGCCATCGGTTTTATAGGCTTCAAAGCGTTCTTCTAATGTTGGCATATTTTAATTTTTCCTTGGGGTTCGGTCAGCTGGGTTAGATCTCTAACGCGCTTCTCCGTAGATACGCCCTCCGCTACGCTTAGGGCTCAGATTTTGGTTTAATATTCCAAGCAGAAACCTGGGTGTAACGAAATAGCGTGTGGTCCTAAAGACACATACTCAGGACTTACACAAATTTAGGGCGCGATGGTAGATTTATTACTTTTAAACCCCCTAAATCCCCCTTATCAGGGGGACTTTAAGAACCTAAATCCCCCTTATCAGGGGACTTTAAGAAGCAGGGCGTAAGTCCTAATATTAAAAAAATACAAATTGATCAGCGTAGTCCGTTTAGAATATCTTCAGCGAGTTGCATGGTTTTAACGGCTTCGTCAAGATTCGCTGCTGGGAACAAAATTGGCGTGTCGGATTTGACACAATCTAAAAAATATCTGTTCTGTTCAACGGTGCCACCGGTTCCTGATTCTGTCAGTTCGTGCTGTGTTCCATCACAGAAAACGGTGCCGTGGGAGACACCTTCGAGGTAAGCAGAGATGTCCCTGCCGTGAATCTCGTAGCGTTCGAGGCGTGCATTTGTTGTGTAGTTGGCAATGTGTTGGGCGACGCAGCCGTTGTCAAACAGAATGAGCGCAGCGTGGACATCTTTGTAATCTGAGATTGTTCGCTGGACGACGCTATGTACTTCTTGGACATCCGCTTCAGCGATGGCACGGATTGCATCAAGCGCGTGAATCGGTGTCTCCAGAAACATGTTGTCCATCAGGTGTTCAGGAAATTTGCCGGATTGCGCCAATCGGGTGATACTCTTATGGAATTCCCCGACGATTTGCGTGACGGGACCACGTGCGGTGACTTGCCGTTTCGCTTCAAGGATGATCGGATGGAAGCGACGGTTCCAACCCACCATCCCTTTCGCGCCTGTCCGTTCTGCGGCGGTACGCAAGGCGACTGTTTCTGAAACGCTCATACCGGGTGGTTTCTCTAAAAGCGTGTGGACACCGTGTTCAAAGCACGGGAGCGCTGCCTCACCGTTGAGGTGTGCGGGTGTCGCAACGAAAACGGCATCTAAGGTTTCACTGTCCAATAATTCGTCAATGCTTTCGTAGCGATTCGAGACGTTGAATCTGTCCGCTGCATCATTTCGTGCGGCTTCAACCGGATCGCAGACAGCGACGAGATCAGTATCGTCAAATTGTGAGAGGATTTTCATGTGACCGCGACCTCTGCCGCCGCAGCCGATAACAGCAACGCGTAGATTTGACATGAGTTTCTCCTTATTTCTAACCCCCTAAATCCCCCTTATCAGGGGGACTTTGAGAGGTGCCGAGATTTCTATGAAACAGCCCTAAATCCCCTCTTATCTTATCACGGAACCTAAATCCCAACCCCCTAAATCCCCTTATCAGGGGACTTTGGGCGGATTCTACTGCAACCCCCTAAATCTCCCTTATCAGAGGGACTTTAAGAGGAGATGCGTAAGTCCTGAACGGGTTTAGTGCCGGATATGGGGTGCCTCCATGACTTCTCGTTGTTCGGGGGACATGTCCTCAATGTAATCCGGGTATGCGATCTGGTGCGCGCCTGCGCTGTACGCTTGGAATCCAGGACTGAACTTGTAGAGTAAGGCACGGCGTTGATGGTCACCTTTCCAAGGGAGTGTGCCGTGTGTCAAGGTTTCAGTAAAAATCACTGCGTCGCCGGCTTTGGCGTTAACTTCAAGCACCAGATTCTGATATTGCTCATATCGCTTCATATTGCTGGGACACGGAAGATTTGCCTTGTGGCTGCCGGGTATGATCGCTAAGCCGCCATCGCCGGGGCCTTCATCAGCGAGCATGTATTCAACAACAGTCAAACCGGTATAGATTCTCCCGTATTTGAAGAAATAGGCTTCGGAGAAATTAGGACGCTCAATCCCACCACCGTGTAGGGTTCCGCCTTCTGTTCCGTTTTCCATAGCGATTAATCCTGGACCGTGGTCAAGTCGGTATTGTTTGCCTAATACCTCTTCAAGGTACGGTTTAACGTTTGGATGCACGAGCAGGTTCCGAAACGGTTCACACCAAGGTTTCTCCCAAGCGAGCATGCCGCCCATATCCATCCGGTGTGCGGTGCCGACGAGTGCGGGTGAACCGCCAGCCAATGAGTTATCACGTTCTCTGAGGCCTTCAACATGATGGTCAATAGCGGCGTTGCATTGTGCGACTTCTTCTGGGGTCAAAGCGTTTTCAACAATGAGGAATCCTGTTAAATCGAATAAGTATTTCTGATCTTCGTTCATCGTTGTTTCTCCTGTTACGGCACACGGCGTGTGCCTACGAATTTGCTTCTTCGATACTTTGAGGTTTGCCAGTTGCGTCACCTCCGAGCCATCGGTAGGGACGTGGGTAGAGTGCTAAGGATCTGTCCGCCAAGGGTAATGTGACGGGAACACTGTTTCGGGTTGCAGAGAGTTTCGCGGCGATCGCTACCTCTAATGCTTGTCGGAGATCTGCGCCAGTAATCCACGGGTGCCCGTTACCGTCAACTGCTGCCAAAAAGGAGCGGATAGAACCGGTGAGGTAACTAAATTCGTTCCAGGGATACGGACTGTAGTTCGGATCAAGCCGAATGCGATTGCCGTGCTTGTCGTAGCCTCTGAAAATCTCTGGCGGGTTCCAATCCCAGCGGACGAGGCATTCGTCTGTCCAGACATCTACGCCGCGGCACGGTGTGGGTGTCCCGAAGACGCTACATGTCAATCCGTTTGTGAGTCGGAAGGATCCATTGATGATTAAGCCTTCATCGGTTTCTTCGTTTAATGCTTCAGGAGGGCTTCCGTATGCGACGATTTTTTCAACTTCAGTGTTTGTGAAAAGCCGTAGGACCGAGATGTGTTGGCATCCACCGCCAGAAATTTCGCCTCCGAACCCATGAACGTTTACACCTCGGATATCGCCAAATTCACCAGTGTGGAGTCGGGATGCAGCTTCTTGTACTTCGTTCATTGCGCGTTGTAGGTTGCCACCAGCGAACACCACGTCGCGTTCTGCACAGGCATCAACCATTGCGTCGGCATCTTCAAGGCGTGCGGCGATCGGTTTCTCCGTTGAAATCCCTTTGACACCGGCTTCGGCACAGGCAATCACAGCATCTTTCATATACTTCGTGGGCGTGACAATAGCTGCGATATCTGGCACAATGTCGCGTAATAGTGCCTCTACATCTGAGTAGAGTGCATCAACGCTGAAGCGCGCGCCGAGGACATTTCGTCGTTGGGTATTGGCATCGACGATCGCGATAATCTCTGTATCAGGATAGGTCGTGTATGCTTCCGCATAGTTCTGCCCCATCCGTCCACAGCCGATGATGGCGACGCGATATTTGGTGTCGTTCATTTTGCATCTCCCGATTTTTCATGTTAACAAGGTTGCCAATGTGTGTCAAGGAAAAAGTAGCGTTCTTAGGAAGCACTATTGAAACGAGGGTTGTTTTTTTTCCGTATTTGATATATAATGCGTTTAAGTCAACACTTAGTTATTTCGTTATTCGTGAGGTAACTACGTGAGAATCGGGCTACTTTGATACGTTGAGGTGAAGATAAATGGAAAACACACAGATCGAAAAACGACTCAATACATACGTGCCGGACTTGGATGTGCCTTTTGAGGAATTGCAAAAACAACTGGCGGCTTTTATCCAATCTGAACGGGAGCAACTAAAAGCCTATATTTTGGAGGGCGAAAGCGGATTTGGTGCTTGTAATATCCATGCCCAGATGTGGGATGTGGTTATTCAGAAGATTTATGAGGTTGCCTCTTTTCAGATTCGGGATGAATACCAGAAACAGATTGATGTGCTGAACGAACTTCCAGACGTTGATACTGCTGACTTAAAGGCAGAATTGGAGGGATGGGCACCGGATGTCGCGCTCTATGGTGTTGGCAGTTATGGTCGAAATGAGCTTTGCTATTTTTCGGATGTGGATGTTGTCTATACCTCTTCTGTGGATTTAGAGGATATTTACGATGAAAGCACGCTTGAGCTGATCCGATGGTTCTACGATTTTTTTGATAGCCTCCACTCGGTGATTCCGGGATTTGAGTTCAGTTTTATCTACCGACCGCTTGCAGATATAAGGCAGTGGAATTACCAAGATATGACCGCACTGATTGATATGCGGTTTATTGCGGGTGATGAGACGTTAACAGAACGTTTCCGAAAGGCGGTGCATTCTGAAAAATCGGATATCTCGCTCGTGCTGGATCTGCTGAAGTCGAAGGCAGATGCTTTCAAGGCTTCTGAGGCTACTATCTATCTCAACCAACCGAATGTAAAGACGGGGCGCGGTGGACTGCGGACGCTCCAGTATGCGCTCTGGATATGTGGGCTTCCAGATTTTATATCAATTCCTGAACTCTACGAACAGTACGGTGATGATGAGTTGAGACCGTCGCTCGATTTTGTGTTCAAGGTGAGGAATCTCCTGCATGTGCTTGCCGATGCGCCACATGACGATCTCACGTATCACCCTGAAAAAGGGGATACGCTTCAGGCACAGATTGCTCGTGTCCTTGGATTAACTGATGAAACGGACGAAGGTCGTTACGCGTTCATGGCGGAATATTATGCGAAAGCGAAATATCTGCATTTCAAAGCGGAGCTGTTAACGCGTAAGATGCTGGCGAATGGGATTCCTGTTTCCGATGTGTTGGCGGTGCGGACGGATTTACTATATTGTATAGACAATAACTTCGGTGAGCTGGATGCGGGTGAACTCTTTACGCTATTCACTTATTTCCAGCAATACGATTTTGAGATTGATGCGTCGCTTTCGACATTCATCTCTCGTTATGTTCACGCGTTTGATTGGCGTTCTTTCGAGAAACGGATGGCGGAGTTGATAAACGTGCCGGGTGATGTCGCGAAGACCTTAACACGCTTGCATAGACTCAATATCTTGTCACATTTAGGGGAAGGCGGCGAACTTTTTGAGAAAGCGATGATGACGCGGAGTGAACGGAGCCTTGATCCGTATACGGTTGGAAAACATACGCTGGTTGCGATTGGGTATCTTGATGAAATCCGGCAAACAGAGTCGAGTAGCCCTTTTGGGGGCGCGGGCGGTTTCGGAGCACCGGTGTCGCCGTCCCCGACTTCCGAATTAGAGGAACTCAACACGGCGTTCCGCTCGCTTTCAGATTCGAGTCCACTTTATATGGCGCTTTTCCTTCACGATATAGATAAGCCGGATCCGAGTCATCCGATAACGGGTGCGGAGAAAGCGGAACGCATCGCGCCGGAATTTGGGTTCAACTCACAACAGACGGATGAAATTTGCTTCCTCATTCGCGAACACCTTGCAATGATAGATTTGGCGCGCTATCACCATTGGGATGAAAGTACGATCGCTGAATTCTGTAAGAAGGTTAACTCGTTGGAGCGTCTGACTGCACTGTATCTGCTTACCTACTGCGATTCCAAAGCCAACGGTTCACAGAATTTCAGTCATGTAGTTAAACATAACCTGAAGAGTTTATATGAGGTGGCGCGAACTCGTTTTGTCGGTCAAGAGGAGACGCAGTGGGGTGCCTTTGCGCCCGTTGAAGAGTTTCAACAATTCCTTCATCATATGCCGGTTTCCTACCGTATTAGTGTTTCTCCAGAGGAGATCGCTATGCATATCAAAATGGCGACACAGGCTGAAGCCACTACTACGGAAAGGGATGCGACATCTATCACAGGGATCGTCCAATTTGTTGACCGTCCTGGGTTTACTGAACTACATCTCTGTAGTCCGGGTCGGATCGGGAAGTTACACACCGTGAGCGGTCTCTTTTTCGCGAATGGGATAGATGTCCAAGACGCACGCGTTTATACGAAACAGGATACGAATATTGAGCTTGAAATCTATCGACTTGTCCATCAACCGATCCACCACCAAGGGGAGCCGATGCCGCTTGACGAGGAACTCAAGCGGGACCTTGATTTTGACATCCGGAGTCTCCTCGCGGAGGCGGTTACACTTGACGAGATTTTTGAGAGGCACTATGTGAACCTGAATGATACATGGCAGGTTGATGATGTCACTGTTGAGGCTGCACGGAGTTACTCAGAGATTGTCGTTGTTGGTGAGGAAAAGATGGGGTTCCTCCACTACTTTAGCGGTATCTTGGCGAAACTCGGATTGAACGTTGAGATGTGTAAATGTTCTGGGTTAGGCGGACAGGCGATTGATCGGTTCTATGTGCAACCGGTGCCTGATCCGAAAGGCGTGCACGCTGATATTATGGCGGCATTGGATGTTGAGAACGGGGGATAGTTTTAATTGAAGGAGAAGAGATGAAGCAACGTGTACTTATTACAGGTGCGGCTGGAGCAGTTGGTTCTGCGCTTTGGAAGGCGTGGGAAGCACAAGATACCTACACATTAACGTTAATGGATATTAACCCGATTGTGGATGCGGGTTCGCGCGTCGTGCAGGCGGATATTCGGGACTACGCGGCGATGTATGAACTGTGTCGGGATCAGGATGTTTTGGTGCATCTCGCTTATATACGTCAAGATTCGGTTGTGAAGGCGCCGGATGAAGTTAGCGATATCGGGGCATCTATGAATATATTTGAGGCGGCGCGGGAGGGCGGTATTCGGAAGATTGTGTATGCCAGCACGAACCATGTTTCGGGTTGGAATGAGCGGTTGAGCTCGCCGCCTCGGTTTTCGACCGCGGATCAGTTTCGTCCTGATGGTTGGTACGGTGCGATGAAGGGGATGGCGGAGATTGCGGGACGGTATCTCGTTGATGCGTACGATATGCGGTTCATCAGCTTCCGAATCGGGACTTTTAGCGGGACGTACGAACCGGAGGGGATTCGCCATTGTAGCACGCTCTTAACGCCGCGGGATTGTGTGCAACTCTTTGGGCTGGCTGTGGATTACGATGGACCGGTTAAGTATCTGGTTACTTATGGGCGGTCTGCGAATTCTGATGGCTATCAGCAGAGTTACCTTGATATCAGCGGTGCTGTTGAGGTGTTGGGGTATCAACCCCAGGATAATTTGGTTAAAACGCATCTCCACTTATTTTTATAATACCTTGCGGTTCGGTTAGGGTGTATTGATGGTTTGGCGTTCCGTTGCGTATATCCGTTCTCCATTACATTACGAACTACGTTTTTGGTACTAAGAAGAATTTTTATATTTCCTTGCGGTTCGGTTAGGTGTGTTGATGCTTTTGGGTCTTATTGCGTATATCCGTTCTCCATTACATTACGAACTACGTTTTATAGTAAAGTCCAAAAATATGTTTACATTTCGCGGTGGGACCCTGCATTGCACCTTCGTAGGAGCTGGGTCACCCAGCTCCTACGAACCTACCGTGTGGGAAAAAAATTATGGGATTTACTATAAGAAGAAACTGATAAAAAATGCGTGAAAATCCTGACTACAACGATCTCTATTATCAGAATACAACTTCCCACTCTCAGATAATTGACATTATAACAGAACGTGCTGTTCCGCTTAGCGAGTTCGGCGCACCGATTGATTGGCAGGTGTTTTTTGGGAATACGTACCCGGTGGAAATAGAGATTGGATTCGGTAAGGGGCGTTTTTTACTTGAAGCGTCGAAACGGCATCCAAAGGTTAACTATATCGGTGTGGAGCGTGCACAGAAGTATGTTGAATTGACACGGGAGCGGTTTGAGAAGTACATACGGCATTTCGAGGTTGATAGAGCATCTGGAACCTTCTCAAATGTTCGGTTGGCGTGGACGGATGCGAACTACTTTCTGACCCGATATGTGCCTGCAGCATCTGTGCGAGCGTATCATATCTATTTCCCTGATCCGTGGCCGAAAAAACGGCAACGGAAACGCCGGATTTTTCGGAATCAAGACTTCCTATCTGCGTTGATACACACACTCAATTCAGATGGCGGTCGGTTGTATATTGTGACGGATTATGAGGCATACTTTTGGGAAATTCAGGAACGGCTTGCAGATTTGTCGGTACTTCATTCTATCGATGCGGATCTCAAACCCGATCGCGATATCGCTACGAACTTTGAAACCAAGTATATCTTAGAGGGTAGACCTATCTATCGGGCGGTGTATGAGAAAGTTTGTCTTAAAGCCGAGTGAAAACGGAGAAAGTTATGGAAACTGTAGAAACTACTGCGACACGAACCTTCCTAACACCTGAAGAATATCTGGCTAAGGAGCGAAAAGCATTGACAAAAAGCGAATATCGCAACGGGCAGATATATGCAATGCCCGGTGCCAGTCATGAACATAATGTTATCATGGGGAATACGTTCGCTGAACTTCATATCCAGTTGCGGGACCGGACATGCATAGTTTATCCAAGCGATATGCGTGTGAAGGTAAGTTCAACAGGACGATATACCTATCCAGATGTTGTTGTTGTCTGTGAGGTGCCGCGTTTTGAGGATTCACACTTTGATACGCTTTTGAATCCGACTGTTTTGATAGAGGTGCTTTCTCCGTCAACGGCGGCTTATGATCGCGGCGAGAAATTCGCGTCCTATCAAAAACTTGATTCCTTGTGTGAGTATGTGCTTATTTCGCAGGACAGCGTCCACGTTGAACACTATCTGCGACAGGGACAGGCGTGGGATTTGACGGCGTTTCGATCGCTTGATGATGTGTTTTCCCTTGTTTCGATAGGGTGTGAATTGTCTTTGCAGGCGATTTATGCGAAGGTTCAGTTTTCGTAGGCGTCGCGCGACCATCGGAACATGCCACAAACCGATACAGGAGCATAAAAATGAAGACAGAACAACGGGATACTGCGACCTCTGAATTGTGGCAATCGCTGCCGAATGCGCCGGGCGTTTATCTCATGAAAGCCTCCGATGGGACTGTCATCTATGTCGGGAAAGCGATCCGTTTGCGGACGCGCGTGCGCTCCTATTTTGGCGAAGCTCGCAAGCCAAAACTTGCTGTCAACAGTCGGGATAAATCTACATCAGCATTGACCTCGCAGATGGTGCGGTATGTGACTGAGATTGATTACATCGTTACAGAGACTGAAGTAGAGGCCTTAATTTTAGAGAATAATCTGATTAAGGCGCATCAACCCCGCTACAACGTTAAGTTGAAAGATGATAAACGCTACCCGTATCTACGTGTGACGACGCATGAGGCTTTTCCACGTATCCATATTACCCGTAAAGCCGAAAATGATGGGACGCGATATTTCGGTCCGTTTGTTCATGTGCGTTCAACACGCCAGGTGCTTAAGGAGTTGACGAAGTTTTTTCCGATCCGTACCTGTACCTTGCCGCTCCGGGAGACAGGTAACACGTATCGGGTCTGTCTTGATTATCACATCGGACGGTGTCCGGGACCTTGTGCCGATAAGATGAATGTCGCAGATTACGACGAGATCGTTCAAAAGGTATGTCAATTCTTGGGTGGGAATACAGATGCTGTTGTTAAAGAATTGACAGAACAGATGGAAGCCGCAGCGGAGGCACTCGATTTTGAGAGTGCCGCGAAGTATCGGGACACACTTAAAGACGTTCAGCAGGCGATCACAACACAGAACATGGATAGCGTTTCCGCTGCAGATGAAGATGTCATCGGTATTGCTGCACGGACTGAGATTGCGTGTGTGCAGCTGCTGCGGGTTCGGGACGGTAAACTGCTTGAACGTGAACACTATTATCTCAATGATGTGGATCCAGCGTCGCTCGCGACGGCGTTAAGTGCGTTCATTTCGCAGTATTATCAAAATGCTGTTTTTGTGCCAAAGACGGTTGTCCTGCCGATGCCGATTGAATCGGTGGAAGTGATTGAGAATTGGCTGAGTGACAAACGCGGGAATCGTGTCGGGTTGCATGTGCCGAGAGCCGGTCGGCTCAGGAAGCTGCAAACTTTAGCATCAAAAAACGCTGAGATTTTGCTGACACAGCGGGAACAGAACGTGGTTTATAGTAGTGGTGTGGAGCCTGCGCTCGTCGAATTACAGGAACTTCTTGCGCTAAAACACCCGCTCAGACGGATTGAAGCGTACGATATTTCTAATCTCGGTGATCGGTTTGCGGTTGGATCGATGGTGGTCTTGGAGGATGGAAAACCGGCTTCAAGTGAGTATCGTCGGTTCAAGATTCGCTCGGTTGAAGGGCAAAACGATTTCGCGATGATGCGAGAGGTTATCACCCGCCGTTTCCGCCGTGCCTTGGCAGATGATGAGAAATTTAATAAATTACCAGACCTAATGTTGATTGATGGTGGGAAAGGTCAGCTGAGTGCGGCACAGGCGGCTATGAAGGCTTTCGCGTCATCTCATTTTCCCAATATTCCGATGATTGCGCTTGCGAAGCGGATTGAAGAAATTTTCATGCCGGAAAAATCGGAACCGATTGTATTACGAGAAGATAATCCAACGCTACACATGATCCAGCGATTACGGGATGAGGCGCATCGGTTTGCGGTTACGTATCACCGGCGGCTCCGACAAAAGTCGCTGAGTGCGTCTGTGCTTGACGAGATTCCGAACGTCGGTCCGAGACGGAAACAGGCGCTGCTCCAGCATTTCGGTTCAATTGAGGCGATCCGAGAGGCGAGTCTCGACAGGTTGCTCTCTGTGAAAGGCATCCCGCGCAGCGTTGCTGAAAATATTCGGAAACATCTCTAAGGTGCGGTTTGGTAATTCACCTATCGCTTGCACGAATTTGGGCAATGCCCTTGTTGATATTGCACCGATTCGTGCAGTTTTAATGTTGGGAGCGTCGGGCTGTAGCGTAAATGTGGGATTTTTGGATTGGCATATTATTTGCATAATAACCATTTGGATGAAGTTTGTGCTACAAATATGTAGGATTAATTCTGAGTTCCACTATAAGTAACGCAAGTTGCCACCTTTTATACACATAGCACTTCGCTGGAGTGCGGGAGTTGAATATGCCATTTTCTATAGATATATCACCCCTCTGGGGTGGGGAAAGTGGCCCGAAAACCTTATTAAATCGTCCAAAATCTATTAGTAGCAACTTGGGTCATAAATAAAAAACATGCGAGAAAGAAATATCAAAATCATCGCTATCTTGCTCATCCTCTTGAGTGTTGCGGTGTTGCACGTCCAACTCTATCAGTTTGCGAAAGTAACGCACGATGGTGCGTTACAGGTGCTGGTCTGCTTGGGACGTGTTATTAAAATAGACACAAGTGACGAAGCGGATCAGGTATTGTCTTTCCGTATTCTCTCCGGGCAATTTCGTGG
>JAGFCB010000204.1 GCA_022394775.1 Candidatus Poribacteria bacterium | reverse complement strand
AGTCTGTGCTACGAAAGAGGGTTTGATTGGAAATTTTTGGCTATCTTAAAATTGTCCAATTAAGTAAATGCTACAGTCGCTGCTTGATTTTTCCCCAAGTGGTCGCGAGTTTGTCTGAGGCGGAAACTGCTTGCGGTTTGCCAGCCGTTTCGCCTTCACCGGCTCCCATTTCAATGTCATCAATATAATTGGTCAGTGCGGTGGGGTGGTCCCAACCGAAAAAGATCCAACTTAGACTTGGATTCACGCCGCCTTTGCCGCCTTCGCCTCTAAAACCGAAATCATCGGCGACTTGTTCGTCATCGACGTAAAAATCATAAGTTTTCTTTTTAAAGTTGAGCACAATGCGGAAATGATGCCATTCACCGAGTTTCCCCTGCGTCACCTTTTGTCCTGTAGTGCCATCAAGCGCATTGATAGCGGCATCCGCAGAAATATTAAAAACGGCAGCCCCTCCCCACTTGATAGCATCTCCACCAATATAAAACAGCATTGTGCCTTCACCCTTTTCCCGCTGCGTGAATAATGAGACATACTGAATTCCATCATGAGTCCCTTCAAAACTTCTGGTGACCATTGTGTTTTCTGAGACCAGAATACTTTTGCCTGTGTCGCCGCGCTTCACTTCGCTTCCAATTTGGCAAGTTTTTTGGTTCATTGCCGTTTTCCAATCATCTTGTCCAGCAATGTCCCCATCTTTGAAGTTGTCAAAATTTTCACTGTACCACACGTCACCAAAAGCATTGACTCCCAAAAACAAGAGTCCGAGACTGAATGCCAAACTTCGCTTTAACATCATCATAATAAGCCTCCTGAAAACTTTGATTAATTGAGTGTTTCAATCCATTCGCTGAGGACTCGTGCCATCTCAACGAAAACGTCTTCATCCGATTTACGCGAGCGTTTTAAGGTCTTAAACCCATGGTCTGCTGTGTCTAATAGATGTAAAGTCGCTTTGTCTCCGAGTTTTTCACAGACGGGTTCTAATAGGTCGAGTACTGCTAACTTATCGCGGGTGCCGGAGAGGAATAGCATCGGGATTGTGACATCAGTCAAGTGTTCGGCGCGTTCGGTGCCTTCTCTGCCAGAAGGATGCAACGGAAATGCGAAAAACACAAGACCTTTGACATGTTCAATTGGTTCCTTCGCTGCGGACATTGAGGACATGCGTCCGCTATAGGAGTGTCCGCCGACGAGGATGGATAAATCGCTTGCGGCTTCGTGTGCAGCGGCTGCAGCGGATCGGACAGTTTGGAGTGCAACCGCTTCCGATTCCCGACCCCCGCCACCGCGTTCCATATAAGGAAACTGGTAACGGAACGTTGCGATGTCTATGTCTGCTAACCGTTCAGCGATCGTTTGGAGCGTTGCGCTACGCATGTTTGTCCCTGAACCGTGTCCGAGGACGAGCAGCCATTTCGCATTGTCTGGACGCATCAGGATTGAAGAGACTTCGCCTTTTTCTGGCGTTGCGATGAATTTTGATTCTATTGATTCATAGTTCATTTTTCACCTCTGTAATTTGTATAAGTATCGCGAGCGACAAGAAATCTCCGAACAGAAATACTTGTTCCTACAGGAAGTATCATAAGATCGCGAGCGCAGCTCGCTCCTACAAGGGAGAAGATCGCGAGCGCAGCTCGCTCCTACAGGGGAGATGCTTTCTCTAATTACACCAAGCACTGTTGCACGATGTCTCGGTAGGTCTCTAATTCAGCGATCTCTAATCCTTTGACTTTTGCGAGGTCATCCCAGCGGCGTAGCGTGAGCGCGTCTCGAAAATGGCGGATTTCTTCAAATGCCGCCTGTTCTTCGTCTGACATGGGACCGCCCTGAACGATGAGACTCCTTTTCGATGCTTCGGATAACCCGTCGTGGTAAGTGGCATCGGTTTTACAGAGATACCGTTTTGCGGGTACATGCAGCCGAATCGGTGTTGTGACGGCTTCTGGGAAAAAGGGTGCCAGATATTCCGCGCCAATCGCTTCATGATTCAGATCTATGTCAAGGAAGGCTTTGTCGGCGTTGTGTTCATCTAAGATAATATGTCCGATATCGTGAAGTAATGCGCCTGTAACCAGCGTTGGACTTGCCTCGTGCTGTTTTGCGAGTGCGGCGCATTGGAGTGCGTGTTCTAACTGCGTCACTACCTCATCGTAGAATGACTGTCCGCGCCTCTCCATGTATTCAAACAGCGCATCGACCTGTTGTTGTGTGGTTGCCCCCATCATTTCTTGTGCAAGGCTTAGATCAACGTAATTTTGCATGGTTTACTGTTTTCCCTCGAAAATGTGCGATTTTGCTAATTTGCTTGTCTCGGTTTGAGCCATCTTCTGCATATTCTGAAAAAGCCTGCCGTTTGTCGGCATAATACTTTTCGCGCCAATCGCCTTGGGATCTGGCGTTATAAGTGAGATAGACAATGCGTCTTGGTTGGTCAGAGCGATTTGTGGGACTCTTGTGTGGGATATAAGAGCCGAAAAGAAGAATATCCCCCGGATTTGTTGGCACCGCTACCCATTCCATCGTTGCAGCGGTTTCAGGTGCGACGCAGCCTTTTTCATCGAGTGCGATGAACCCTTCTTGATGCCGACCCGGCGAAAAATAGAGGCAGCCGCTTTCGGGAGTTGCGGAATCCACTGAGATTAAACAGGTGACATGGTAGTCGATAAATTCGTAGGCAGGCGCGTCTTGATGGGCAGCGTAACCACCGCCACCGGGATATTTGTAGTTAATTTTCTCTTTGTAGAGAACTGCCTGTTCTGCCATCAACTCGGAAACAACATCTAATACCTTCCCATCTGTCACCGTGGCTCTCATATCGGTATGATACGGCACGAAATTTTCTGAGCGGGAGAGTCGCGGACCCTTTGGCGTAGATTCGTAATGATGCATCCACTTGTCGGAGGTCGGTTCCCAGTCCGAGATTTCAGAGACCCATGCCTGTAGCGCGTCCACTTCTTCCGCGGAGAAAAAATTGGGAACTTTCAGGTAACCGTTGGTTTTCCAGTCTTTGTGAAGTCCCGAATTAAGGTAAGACATAATCCTCTCCGTTGTGAATAATTCTGTTATCTGTCAGTATAGCGTGTAGAAGATCTTTTGTCAAATTTTAGCAGTTTTGGTTTTTATGGTGAATTAGAAAAATATATTGACATCTACAAGTGACCCAATTCCCCCCTGATAAGGGGGGTTAGGGGGGTTGTGCTTGCAGAAGATGCAAAAGTAATTCTAAAATCTACCATAGTTCGATATTATTGGAAAATTGAGTGGTTTGATTGGATGACAATAATTACTTGTAGGAAAAGTGCATAAGCCTTATAATAGGAGGTACAATAACTCGAATGAGAATCGAATCAAATAGCAAAATTATTTCCCATAAATTGAACCGACAACAGGAGGTTGATTATGCGTACTTCAACCCTAACCCCCCAGGAGACCGGTGTGGGGTCTATCCACGTTGAGGCGTTGCCGATAGATGAGGTGGTGGAGACCGAACTTGTCTACCATCAATTGTGTCTCGCTGATGATTTTGAGGATTTGGAGGGTAAACCCTTCCACGTCAACGGCACACACCTCGCGGTTTTCAAGTTTGAGGACAAGTTTTACGCCGTGGACAACCGTTGCCCACACATGGGGTATCCTATGTCGAAAGGCAGTATCCGGGATGGCGTACTTATCTCTCACTGGCATCATTGGGAATTCGACCTCAAATCAGGCGGATGCTTTTTAGCGTTTGGCGATGACCTGAAAGCGTTCCCTGTCGAATTACGAGATGATGGCTATCTGTACGTTGGATTAGCGAAAGGCGAGCGGGAGGCAGCGAAACGGCGGGTCATTGATAGCGGTAAACGCTCACTTGAACGCGGACTCAAAGACCGTAGTACCTTCTTTATCGCGAAAGCCGTCACCGCGCTTCGGGACGCAGGCGCGACACCGAACGAGATTATTCAACAGGGACTTCATTACGGGGCGCATAAAAGTAGTGATGGCTGGTCGTCAGGGGTTGCTATCCTCACCCTTGCAGCGAATCTCTGGGACGACGTTGATCCGAAAGACCATAACCTGTTTCTCGTGCACGGCTTGAGCCAGATTAGCCGTCGGACGACTGGCAGTGCGCGTCCGTATCGCGCGCCGTTCCCGCAAGTAACTGAGGAACACGACCTTGAAACGCTCAAGCGGTGGTTTCGCTATTTTATAGATAAACGGCATTCAGGTGCAGCGGAACGCATCTTATTGACGCTGAACGATCGAGACTACGATAAATCGGTGCTTGCGGATTTCGTCTACACAGCAGCAACTGACTACTACTTTACTGGCGATGGACACGCCCTCGATTTTGCCAACAAGATGTTTGAGGCATTGGATTACGTTGAATGGGACGGTGCCCACGAAATTTTACGTCCGATTGTCGTTGATCTGGTGAGTCGGACACGGCATGAAGAGACCTCGCGATGGGCGGATGCAGTGCCGGTATTGGAACCGGTCTTTGAACGACTTGATAGCATCTGGGAAGAGAATCAAGCCAATGAAGCCGAACTGGATATTTCGGAGTTTGCCCAGGTGCTTCTCGGTGATGAGTTCGAGCCGACTGTCGCTGTGGTTGAAGAGAAACTACGCGCCGGTGTGGATCCGCGGGACATCTGTCGCGCGATGACCTACGCTTCGGCGGTTCGCACAGCCCGTTTCCATCTGAAGAACGAGGGAGATTGGCACGATGTGGCGAACATCTACTCGTATGCGCACGCACTGTATCACGCTTTTGCGTATGCACCGAGTCCGAGTTTGCTACGCGGCATTTTTCATGGTGTGGTTTTCCTTGCCTATTTGCGCTGGTTGAATATGCCTGCTGCCCGGATTCCTAAGCCGGGTCAGCGCATCCCTGATGAAACTTACGATTCTGTTGATAAGATGTTGGCGCGGCTCCAAGAATTCGCGGACTTCCAGAAGGTCTACGAGGCGGAGATTCTGGTGAATCAATATCTGGAAGAGGGTCATGATATTGATCCGTTGAAGCAGACACTTTCACACATCCTACTGCGTGAGGACGCGGAACTCCACATGTTCCAAGTCTTGGAAGTTGCGTTTCGGCATTACGATTTGTCGGAAGACAGTGAAGAGCGGCGGATGCACATGTTGGCAGCGACTCGTTACATCACGGCACAGAAGTTGATGAAGAATATTCTGTGGTCTACCGAGAACGCGGAACGTCTGGCGCGTGGTGAGTTGCTGAGTGAACGTGATGATGATTAATACCCGAATTTAGTGATGCGTCGGCGCGTAATTCGTTGCGCGTCCGACCATCCTGAAATCGTTGGACGATAAATCTGCGAGTCAAGTGTGGGAAGATCGCTCCTACTTCGTGCCTCAATTGGATTCTGGGATGGGTAAAACATTACGATAGACGGGTTCCATCTTTTCTGAGTATGTATTTCCCCGAACCCATAGCACAGGACGGATATTTTGCCCATCCTTTTTAGGGATACGTTCTGCTTTTCCACTGATGTAGTGTGCGACGTTGCAGCGTCGAAAGCGTAGACTGTGGTTATCTGTGCTTTTATGGAGGAGTTGGTTGTTGAACCAAACGACTGCGCCGGGCGGTGCTTCAATAGCAACACCGTCTTCGTCCTTAGCATCGCGCGCTATCTTAAACTCCGCTTGTTGTGAGCCTTCAAGGTCCTCATGCTTAAGAATACCATATTTGTGGCTACCCGGGATAACGTATAGACACCCGTTCTCTTTGTCCGCTGTGTCAATCGCCGTCCACGTACCGACTGTCATTTCAGTTTTATACTGATGGTTAAAATACCATTTATCTTGATGCCACGGGAAGCCTAAACCGATTTTCGGTGGTTTCCAGATATACAGATTGTTGAGACCCAATAGGTTCGGACCCAGTAGGTCAACGATCGGATCCGTGAGACGCGCATCACGGACACGTGCCAGGAATTCTGGGATGTAACAACTCACATGATGGATTTTGTGCATCGCGTGGATACCCGATACTTCCACTTTTCCATCTCTCACTAACGCGTTTTGATTGATGTTCGTTTTCGGGAAAGATCGTTTGCCTACGGCAATATCATCAGCGATGTGTCGTAAGATGTCGTTTTCTGCTTTCGTAAAAACGTCGTACCGGATAAAGTATCCGTTTTCGTCCCACGATGATAATTCTTCCGGTGTTATCGCAAATTGGCGTTCTGGTTGTGCTGTATTTGTGTCCATTCATTCTCCTGTTCTTCTGGGATCGGCAAAGCGTCCCGATAGACGGGTTCCATCTTTTCTGAGTATGTATCTCCCCGAACCCACATCACCGGTTTGATATGATTTATATTTTTATATGGCAGACGCTCTGAATCTGCACTGATATAATGCGCAACACTACATCTACGAAACCGTCCACTGTGGTTATCCGTACTTTTATGGAGGAGTCGGTTGTCGAAGAAAATCACACTTCCCGAAGGGACTTCAACGGCGATCCCGTTTTCGTCCTTGGCACCGCGCGCACTCTTAAACTCGTTCTGTTGTGAGTGTGAGCCTTCAAGATCTTCATGATCAAGAACGCCTTCCTTGTGGCTACCCGGAATAACGTACAGACACCCATTCTCTAAATCTGACGCATCAATGGCACTCCACGTGCCGACGGTCTTGTCAGTCTTATACTGCCTGTTGAAATACCACCTATCTTGATGCCAGGGAAAACCTAACCCGATTTTTGGGGGTTTCCAGATATAAAGATTGTTGAGACCGAGGATATTTGGACCGATTAAGTCAACAACTGGATCGGTGAGACGCGGATCACGTGTACGTTCAAGGAACTCAGGAGAATAATTATTTATATGGTGAATGCAGTGCATCGCATAGGTACCCGATGCTTCAGTTTTTCCGTCTCTGACCAATGCGTTTTGGTGGATATTTTTCGCACGGAAGGGTCGTTTTCCAGTGGCGATGTCATCAGCAATTTGTGCCAAAAAATCGTTTTCTTCTTTCGTAAAAACGTCGTACCGGATAAAGTATCCGTT
>JAGFCB010000116.1 GCA_022394775.1 Candidatus Poribacteria bacterium | reverse complement strand
ACCTGCTGGGGTGCTTCTGCGTCCACATCTGTCCGAACAGGCGCGGCATGCGCGACAAACACATCCGACATCGCAATCGGTGAAAACAACGCTCCCTGCTCGCTCGCATCGTCAAGCCGTAGTTTTGTGATAACCTCCGCTGACGGCGATATATCAATACCCACCCATTGACGCCGCAACTTCTCCGCTGCCACACACGCCGTCGCACATCCACAAAACGGGTCTAACACCACATCACCTTCGTTACTGGAGGCAGAGATTATGCGTTCTAATAATGCTAATGGCTTTTGAGTCGGGTAACCGGTGCGTTCTTTTTTTTTCCGAATGAGGGGTATTTCCCAAACATCATCGACTTTTTTGCCCTCTCCCATATAAACTTTCTCCTGCTTACCATCTCTCAAAGCTGATATTTTGTATCTTCTACCATCCTTGTCTACATGATTATATCTCCGGTGTGTTGATGCAGCATAAGGGATCAAAATAGGAGTGAATGCTGCATTATTCCCAGCATAGTATAAAATGATGTCATGTTTCGCAGGATATTGTTTCACTGAAATTGAGTTCCCTTTGTAATACCACACGATTTCATTTCTAAAGTTATTTTTCCCAAATAAACTATCCATCACGATTTTGAGATAATGACTTGCCGTCGGATCACAATGCAGATAAATACTCCCCGTCGGCTTGAGTATCCTGTGCATCTCAATCAGCCGAATCGTCATCGCCATCAAGTAAATCATCATGGAATGGTCATAAGTCCGCTCTGCCGCTTGTATCACTTGATGAATATAGGGGTATTGTTCAGCAATCTCAGAATACCAACCGTCCTTGACATCCTCATCCGTCCATATATCCTTGAATTCCGCACCCTCCGCCGGTGACCCAATCGGTGCTTTGTAATGCCGTTTCGAATTGAAAGGCGGGTCGAGATAAATCAAATCAATACAATCCGAGTTGATACCCCGCAGAATATCCAAGTTATCCGCAATAAACAACGTCCTATTTTTCATGTTCATTTTAACCGCCTCCCTTTTAATCACAATACACTCCGCTGTTGCCTGAGTGTATTGTCAAAACGAGGCACTTTTTCATAGCGGAGTGCCTTATTTATCTCGCTTTCTAAACACCTTTTTCACCCGTTTGAGACGTCTCTCTAAAACGGACAACGACCGTAGCGCGTCATCAATAGATTCTCTAAACGCCTCATCGGGCGCCGCACCCTGCTTCAAATGACGCTCGGCAAACAACAGCTCCTCCGCTGAAGTCGTCAACTCGCGACGAAGGATCTCGACCGCTTCAGACTTCCAAAGC
>JAGFCB010000201.1 GCA_022394775.1 Candidatus Poribacteria bacterium | reverse complement strand
ACCCTCCACGGATTTTTACAGGAGAGACGCCCCTGGGACCCTTTGAAGCCGGCATTTAAAATGTCCAATTGATTTTCGGCACAGGGGCATGAGCCCTTATATTTCGTAGGGGTCTTGTTCTTTTTTTTTTCTTAAAATGTCCAATTTCAGAAGCACGCAAGGGCTTTCGCATCGGCTTTTTCTTACCGAGTTGCTAATGATTTATACGGGTCTCTGAAACCCCCAGCACCGTGGCAAAATCCACGCGGCGCTTGCATTGCTCCTGGCGACAAACGCGCAGCAACGTTGCCTGGAAGGACTGCGACATTTCCCCGCTCGTTTATTACACGCTTGGGCAACGTTTTGCAAGGCTCAGGGTCAAAGTGGGAAAAATCGGGCAACCCCACCCCCTCACGCCGTCCGGATCCCTTGCGCTTTCAACCGCTCTATGAGTTGCTCTTGTGTGCCTTGACCCTTCGTAGAGTTACACGCTTGACACAACAATTGCAGATTCTTCGGATGATCCGTCCCGCCCTTGGATTGTGGCAGAATATGGTCTACCGTCAAATTCCGTATCCGAAAATGTTCACCACACCCATTACAATCCCCCTCCTGCTGCCCATACAGATCGTTTTTGTGGACAGCATAATTCGGTAACTTTCTCTGCTGCGGTGCTTCTGCGTCCGTATCTGTCCGAACAGGCGCGGCATGCGCGACAAACACATCCGACATCGCAATCGGTGAAAACAACGCACCCTGCTCGCTCGCATCGTCAAGCCGCAACTTCGTTATTGCCTCCGCTGACGGCGATATATCAATACCCACCCATTGACGCCGCAACTTCTCCGCAGCTACACACGCCGTCGCACACCCACAGAACGGGTCTAATACCACATCACCTTCATTACTACTGGCTTTGATGATGCGCTCAAGCAGCTTCAACGGCTTTTGGGTAGGGTAGCCGGTGCGTTCTTTTTTATCTGAAGGCATAAGTGGCTGAATCGTCCACCAATCTTCGGGGTGTTTTCCTAACTTATTGGGTCTGTATCCTGAATATACGTTATTACCACGATATGACTTATCATATCGACTTTCTGATGATTCCATTACAGAAACAGAATAAGGTATTCTAATATCATCAATATTGAAGGTCACATCCTCAGTTTTGGAATACCTAAGAATAATGTCGTGTTTTCTTGAAAAATCGTTTTTAGGAACTCCACCACCCCGATAACACCAAACGATTTCATTTCTAAAATTTTCTTTTTCAAAGATTGCATCCATCACTAATTTCAAATAATGACTCGCCGTCGGATCGCAATGCAGATAAATACTCCCCGTCGGCTTGAGTATCCTGTGCATCTCAATCAGCCGAATCGTCATCGCCATCAAGTAAATCATCAT
>JAGFCB010000147.1 GCA_022394775.1 Candidatus Poribacteria bacterium | reverse complement strand
TTCTTCTGGCCCATCCGCGAACTGAGCGAAAAATATACTATCTTCCAAAACGCGATGGCATCCTCGGAACGGATTTTCCAACTCCTTGATACGCAACCGACGATCATTTCTGCAGCCCCTAAAACTGGCACCGAAAGTCTGAAAGGTGAGATTGAATTCAAAAACGTTTGGTTCGCCTATAACGATGATGATTACGTCTTACGGGATGTCTCATTCAAGGTGAAGCCGGGGGAGAAGGTTGCACTCGTAGGGCATACAGGCGCCGGGAAAACCTCTATCATCAATCTGCTCTGCCGATTCTATGAGATTAACAAGGGACAGATCCTGATTGACAGGGTAGACATCCGAGAGATGAACTTGGACGATCTACGTGGCGCGATTAGTATCGTGCAACAGAATATCTTTCTTTTTTCTGACTCCATTGAGCGGAACATCACTTTAGGAGACCCATCAATCTCGGCGGAGCAGGTGAAACGTGCATCGGAAGATGTACATTTGGACAGGTTTGTGCAAAAGATGCCGGAGGTCTACGGTACGGAGATCAAAGAGGACGGTGCTGGATTATCCGTAGGACAGAAGCAGTTGGTTGCCTTTGCACGTGCATTAGCCTCCGATCCGAGTATCCTCATCCTTGACGAGGCGACCTCAAGTGTAGACACCGAAACTGAAATCCTGATTGAAGATGCGGTGAGCCGTCTGATGGAAGATCGAACTTCTGTCGTCATCGCGCATCGGCTTTCAACAATCCAGAATGCGGATAAGATTATCGTGATGCACCGCGGCGAAATCCGGGAGATCGGCACGCATAACGAATTGTTGCAACAAGGAGATATCTATTATCGGTTGTATCAGTTGCAATATAAGGGGCAGGAAGAAAAACTGTAGGTGTAGGTTGAATTGATCAACCAAAGGTTAGTCAGATAATTATTTTCAAATAGATGGATACTTTTATCATTCCCTATTCCTCTGGTATTTCAAACACCACACCATCCTTCTTTTTTTCGTAAAAAATAATTTTCACCTCTATAGACTCCGCTAAAGTCGGCACTGCATCATAGGTGTTGGGCTTGATAGAATACGCTTCTTCACCGACAAAGCCATCTATGCCTTGGGATTCTTCATGGGGTTCTGCTAAACGGTAGTCGCAGCCTTTTACTTCCGCCAACTTTTTCAGGATTGCCTCCTGAAATCTAAGTCCCGCGAAAGTCTTGACGAGGACCAGATCTTCTACCCATGATTTAACCATAGCACGGTCAATTTTTTCGACAGCCTCGTTGAAGTTTTCTATCATTGAGATTATTCTATCTGTTGCTTCATCAATTGCATCTGGATATTGTTCTTGATACCATGTCACCCATTCTTCAAAAGTTTGTCCCGGAAATTCATGAATCAACTCGCTCAATTGCCCAACGTGCCTCGGTCGCGTCGCTTGAGAATTCTGATTTGCGACATTCATTAATTGAGTTGTGTATTTCGGAAATGCGGAAGCAGGAGCGTTTACATATTCCTGAATTTCAGCGTTTTTGAGTTTGATTTTCATAGATACCTATTTGACAATGTAAAGTTACTGTGTGTCCAGTATATTGGGTTGAAAAGGTTTTGTGTGAGGTTTCACTTTATTGTCGTCTACTACTTCTGAAGGTTGATCAAAATTCCAAGTTTGGGGTTTCGTTGAATACACGACATCAAAAGTATGATCTCCGCGTGTGTGAACCGCTTTTAAGCCGTTCAACAGAATAAACTGCTCTTGGCTCGTTATCACTGGACAACCATAGTGCTTGTTTGTATATTTTAACGCTCCCGAATTTTGGATACGGTTTTCGACAAACGCAAAGTGTCTTACTAATCTGTCGTGCAAATAATCGTTTGAAAAATCGACAATATGGTGAACAATCGGACAAATAACTTGTTGAAAACCATTATCAATCTCAACACCGATACTATTGCGTCCTGATGTCATCGCAGCCGCAGTCGTGGTCCCCGTTCCCAGAAACGGATCAAGTATCACATCACCTTTCACAGAATACATATTGATGAGTCGATACGCCAAATCATAAGGAAATGCTGCGCTCCGCAATCGCGACATCGCCTTCGGGAGTTTCTGCTCGGTTCCCTTAATATCCATCCAAACATCCGAATACCAGATATTCCGCTCTTCCCAGAACAGTCCACTTTCACGCCTATTTTCTTTTTCGTCCTCCGTTTTAAATTCTCTTTTGGATCCTTTCCTGACGATTAGAATATACTCGTGTTCTAACGTCACATAAGCCCCTGCAGGTAGCATGCCTGAGCCCATAAATTTATTTGGCGTGTTGGCCATTTTTCTCCAGAGGATATCGGGTAATGCTGAGAACCCGATTTTTAAGAGGTGTGTCAAAATTCTCGCGTGGTTCGGGTACAAACAAAAATCACCTTTTACCGTCCTTGTCGCATCACCGATATTGATGCACGCAAATCTCCCATCCTTTAAAACCCTGAACACTTCGTCCCATACAGCGTCAAGAACCTCGTGCATCAACGCATACGCCTGCTTCCCATCACCGTTTGCTAACGCATTCCGAATCTCCGGATTCTGATGACTAAACATCTCATCCCACATTTCAATCATAGGATACGGCGGGGAGGTAACGACAAGGTCAACGCTTTCTGATGGAATATTTTTTAAATCTCGCGCATCTTGAAAAAGGATATTATGGGTAGTTTTCATAAACAGTATTACCTAAAGCGGTATTCAGCGACAACCGGTTGGTATTTATAGTAAAACCTACAATTAACGAGACATCCATAAAAGGCTGGGTTCCAAACCCAGCCTTCATTGGGGGTCGGTTTTACTATAAGAAGGTTTATTCCACTACTAAAATAATAACATATTTGATAAGAGCCATCAAGAAAAATCAGAACATTTGGGGCTTGCGAAATACTCTTATGGAAGTGAAGTCTTATTCTAACGATTGCCGACAACTATAGTAAAATCTACAATTAACGAGACATCCATAGAAGGCTGGGTTCCAAACCCTGAAGAAACACCCCAGCAAAAACCCTGCATTCAGGGTAGGTTTGTTATTTTCTAAAGTGTTGATTTATTTTTCTGTTTTACTATAAACCCCTCAATGCCAGACAATGTAAGTCGGCATTTGCAGCACCAATCCGATAAGACTCCAGACACATCCAAGCGTATAATCTCCTAAGATTAACCCTAAAAAGAATGGCACCGCTTGCCGATAGAGTTTCACACCGCCGATTTTCAATAGAGTTGCTTTCGCCAGCCAACTCAGGAAAATCGGGAACCACAAGCCACCCATCCCTGTCCCGCTCACAAGCACATAACCCCCCGGATGTAGGGGCCACCACAGAAACCGAATCTTCATAATCATCAGGAATATCGTGAATAGGAAACTACCACCGATGACACCGAGTTCCGGTCCACTCGTCTCCCGTGGACTGACAAGCCATGTTTGCAAACGGTTAAAGGTCTCCCACCCCATATAGACGATCCAGCCGCGCGCCTTACTGCCCGCGCCCATATCATAAAGGACGTGCAGATACGCCCAAAACGTTATCAGGATACCGAACACAATCGCTAAGATCATGCCGATGAGGAGTTGACGGTAACCGATACGGCTTCGCTCTGCCAAACGAAACGCCTCCAATTCACTCGGTGTCGGATGTGCTCGGAAACAGCGAACAAACGGATAAAGGAATGTTAGTCCCGTCAGATTACCTGCACCGAGTCGACGTGTTCCGAGTGCAAGGACCATCGTCCGCCCCGGATCGACGAAGATGAGTTGATGGAGAGGCGGTCCGATTTCAGCACGGATACGCGTGATACCGATGACCAAAGGGAAATAGAAGAGAAAGAAAAGTCCGATTGCCCAGAAAGTCATCCCCATCTGATAACAAAAGAAAAAGAGGAACAGCATTCCGACAGTGAACAACCCCGCGGCGGTTCGATAGCGCATCGGTTCACGGGAATCGTCAGGCGCGGCTTCGCCACGGCGTTGTGCAATACCAAAAACCTTGCGAATGATACGTCCGTAGTGTTTCCGCCCCATCCATAACGGAATACACCCGAACGCGATCCATGCCCCTGTCTGCTGTTCGAGGTGATAGATGTTTCTCGCTCCAAACGCATCCGTTACAATCAGTTGGATACGACTGATAAGCCAGAAAAACCAGCACGAAAACGAGAGGTCCAGCGGTGTGAAGAACATCAACCCGATGCTGAACGGGTAGAAGGAGATATGGATCGGTCCCATCGCACTCCACGGTCTTGAGCTGAATTGTCCAATCGTTTTACCCTTGATCGGCAACGCGGGTATATCGGGGAACAAATAGTTCAAGCCGTTCAGCAACTCCGCGCTCCCCGCGAGTGCGAAGCCGAGCCACATCCACGGCGATGTAAAAAAGCGTTTCGGGTTGCTCGTCAATGCCAGCGGAAGTTGGACAATCGGATAGTTCAGCCGTTCGTTTTCCGTCCACTGCTTGCGGAGAAAGGCCGTTACGGCTAACAACGTCAACCAGAGCGCAATCACAAAACTCGACCAAGAGAGCACGGGGGGTATCCATGCGTTTAGCGTGGTAGAGGTGTAGAGGGTAGAATCCCCGTTATAGAACCCGTCCAAAATGCGTGGATTTTTGACGGCGATCCATGTCGGGATGTGATGTCCAAAGAGCGGTATCCATTCGTTTTCAGGCGATGCGAACTGGAAAGTGTGCGCGAGGACTGGAATAAGATAGCCCATCATCGTGTGCCCGCTGATCGTCGTCAGCATCACGACCATCACGTAGATCGTTTGCAGATCGGCTTGGGACATCGCCAACCGAGGCATAAATCTTTGGAGCAGTAGGTTGACAAGCACGAAGACAAGAAGCGTGAAAACCGCATTAAAGAACAACGAGGCGATCGTCAACTGTGTCGAGTGCCACACCTCTGTTCCCATCAAGCACCAATAACTATTAAAGGCAACAAGCACCAATCCAATCAGTAGAATATGGGGTTTAACAAGCCGTTTAACCTGATTGGGTTTCCCGTTTCCGTTGGTTTCCATTCCCACTCCTGCTGATATGCTGCAGTGCTTTCTGTAATACGGTTTCGTTGCTGTAATCCTCAAGCGTAGACACTTCTGTATGGTGTGCTGAGAGCTTCTGAATCTCTTCGCATAATAACGGCAATGCCCGCACGACGTTATCCACGATGGTGATACTCGCTTGCTTCGCGGTGCGTGACATCGGGTTGAGGTCAACAGTCACGACCTCTTTGCCCATCTTTCGGAGTGCTTCGCATCGGTCGCCGTCCTCCAATGGCACGAAGACGACATCCGCTTTGAAGATGCCGTCTGGATGCACGAACTTTCGATTGGAGTCGATATAGGAGAGTCGCGCCTCGGTTGTAGGCATCAGTACATCTGGCGCGCCGTACTTGAGCAAGTGTTCTTGGATTCTCTGTTCCCGTCCTGTCTCTGTGTGAAAGATGTTCACCTCTAACGGCGCGTTCAATACCTGCCCCAGTTCAATGAGTTCTTCAGGTGCCAACGCGGCCACATTCCCGTTGACGGAAATGACCGGGTGTTCTGCCAGACAGAGCATCGCTACTGCAGCGTGGATCGCCTCAATCGCGAAGGGTTGTGTCGCCTCCCCGATGAGGTAGTCAAACGCCTCCCCGCGTCCATGCGCGATGAGTCCGTGGATAGAGGTAATCCCTTGCTCTACGCCTTCAACGATCTTATCTCGGAGTGTCAACGAGAGGTATCGGGGATGTGTTTTTGGAACGTCGCTCAATTGCGTAGCACCTCAGCACAAGTTTCCGTCTATTATATAGCGTTTTAGGGAAGTTTGCAAGCGGTGATGTGTTTCACTTCAGAACCATCAGTTCTACTGATAACCGAACCCTCAATGCCACACAATATAGGTCGGTATCTGCAGCACCAGTCCGATGAGACTCCAGAGACACCCGAGTGTGTAATCCCCTAAGATTAACCCCAAAAAGAACGGTACCGCTTGCCGATAGAGTTTCACACCACCAATCTTTAACACGATTGCCTTCGCTAACCAACCTAAAAAGATAGTGAACCATAATCTTCCCATTCCGGTACCACTGACTAACACGTAACCTGCTGGATGTAGGGGCCACCACAGAAACCGAATCTTCATGATCATCAGGAAGATCGTGAATAGGAAACTACCACCGATGACACCCAGTTCCGGACCACTCGTCTCCCGTGGACTGACAAGCCATGTTTGCAAACGGTTAAACGTCTCCCACCCCATATAAACGATCCAGCCGCGCGCCTTGCTCCCAGCACCCATATCGTACAGGACGTGCAAATACGCCCAAAACGTTATCAGGATACCGAACACAATCGCTAAGATCATACCGATGAGAAGTTGACGGTAACCGATGCGACTCTGCTCTGCGAGACGGAACGCCTCCAGTTCACTCGGTGTCGGATGTGCGCGGAAACAGCGCACAAACGGATAGAGAAACGTTAAGCCCATCAGATTGCCTGTGCCTAACCGACGTGTGCCTAACGCCAATACCATCGTCCGCCCCGGATCGACAAGGACAAGTTGATGCAGTGGCGGACCAATCTCGGCGCGGATACGGGTGATACCGAGAATCATCGGAAAGTAGAAGAGAAAAAAGAGTCCAATTGCCCAGAAGGTCATCCCCATCTGGAAACAGAAGAAGAAAAGGAACATCAACCCGACAGTGAACAACACCGCAGCAGTGCGATAGCGCATCGGTTCCGCGGAATCGTCCGGTGGTGGTTCCCCGCGGCGTTGGGCGATCCCAAAAACTTTACGGATAATACGTCCATAGTGCCGTCGTCCCATCCATAACGGGATACATCCAAACGCTATCCATGCCCCGGTCTGTTGTTCAAGGTTATAGATATTACGTGCCCCGAACATATCCGTCACGACCATCTGAAGACGGGTCAGTAACCAGAAGAACCAGCAAGAAAAAGAGAGATCCAACGGCGTGAAGAACATCAACCCGATGCTAAACGGATAGAAAGAGATGCGAATCGGTCCCATCGCACTCCACGGCTTTGAACTGAATTGTCCGAGCGATTTGTTTCTAATGGGTAGCGATGGGATCTCTGGAAACAGGAAACTCAGTCCATTTAGCAGTTCCGCGCTCCCCGCGAGTGCGAAGCCGAGCCACATCCACGGCGATGTAAAAAAGCGTTTCGGGTTGCTCGTCAATGCCAACGGGAGTTGGACGATCGGATAATTCAGCCGTTCATTTTCCGTCCACTGCTTGCGGAGAAAGACCGTTACGGCTAACAACGTTAACCAGAGCGCAATCACAAAACTCGACCAAGATAGCACGGGGGGTATCCACGCATTTAGCGTAGCAGAATCATAGAGCGTAGCATCTCCGTTGTAGAACCCGTCTACAATGCGCGGGCTTTTGACAGCAATCCAACTGGGGATACTGTTTCCGAAGAGCGATAGCCATTCATTTTCGGGGGTTGCGAATTGAAATGTATGCGCGAGGACGGGAATGAGGTATCCCATCATGGTATGTCCGCTGATCGTTGTTACCATCACGACCATGACATAGATGGTTTGCAGGTCGGCTTGCGACATCGCCAGACGCGGGATAAACCGTTGGAGCAATAGGTTGATAAGTACGAAGATCAGAAGCGTGAAAACCGCATTAAAGAACAACGAGGCAATCGTCAACTGCGTCGAGTGCCACACCTCTGTCCCCATCAAGCACCAGTAGCTGTTAAAGGCGACGAGCACTAAACCGATCAGTAGAATATGCGGTTTAACAAGTCCTTTAACCTGGTTGGGTCTCCGGTTTCCGTTGGTTTCCATTCCTGTCCCTGCTGAAGCACAAATTTGCGTCTATTATACAGTGTTTCGGGGAAGTTTGCAAGGGAGGCGTGTTGCCGTGATTCTGAGAACGGTACCGGATTATTCAGTGTTCGATACTCGGTCTATGTATTTATTTTTGCCGAACAATAATTACCTAAACGTTAACTTTTTTCAACTGTTAATGCTTCTTGATCTTTAGAGGTAAAATCTGGAGGTTTTATGAACATTTCATGAACATCCCATGAAAAATCGTGAACAATCGCGATATGTTCATTTTTTTCTATTTGCGGGGTAATAGCCTCTGACGTGAGTCAATCACTGCGTTCGTCTCGATAATTTGTCTCTGATGCGATGCTATTTTGTTCATGATTGTTCATGATTGTTCACGATTCTTATAGGTGAATTTGTAAGGCTTTCACACCGCTGGGGACATGGGTTTGTGGCATTCAAAAATTTTGGATCTTCGGAATTTTCATGAACAATTGGGCAATATTTTTTCAGTGAATCCCACCTTGAAGTGCTATAAAACCAATGGATACATAGAGTGGTAGCACTCGATAACATTGATTCATTTTTACGTTGTTCATGAAATGTGATTTACCTTCATTTTTTCTTGTTAACTATTTGTTAAATTTGAAGGCGGTTCTGTTGACTTAGATTTTGTTAGCAAAAGTTGTTAATACAATATATATGATAACATATTTTCATCTAACAAGTCAAATTTATTATTCTAACCTTTTCCTTGAAATCTTTTGCAAATCAGTGTACAATTTCATCTGTGAGCAACTATGCTCGCGACTCCTATTTTTTGAGACAACTTATCGATGCAGATTATTGCCGAACACAAACTCGTTGAATTTGCGCGAAGACATTCCACCTCCAGATCGGGACTTTTCCGTTGGCTTGAATTGATCGGACAAAGGGGTTTCAGTTCAATAAATGAATTGCGAGAAACGTTTCCACACGCCGACTTAGTGAAAAAGGAAACGCCTGTGCAACTAAGGCAGCAGGTTCCATACGACAACCGAGAGATGATATTTACAATTTTCAATATTGGTGGTAACAAAGCGCGACTTATTGCAATTATACGATATGAATCTCAGCAAGTTTTCATTCATGAAGTGTTAACACACGCTGAGTACGATGCGTGGAACAGAAGGAGATAACAAACAATGTCAACTGGAACGCGAACTCCACAAAATATATTGTCAACGTTCACGAATTTTGGCCCACGAGTCTTAAATGCTCATGGACTCTCAAAACAGGTATTGCTTCCATCGGTACAACCTCTCGCTAAAGCATTCATTGATATTGTCCCTTACCCGGAAAGTGCTGCACAGTGGCTTATAAGTTTACTAAATCTGCTCATCGATATCGCGAATCGGAACGAAGACCTTAATCGCGTTATGATAACAGAAACCGAATACCAACAACTTTCAGTAATCTTAGACGATTTAATCTATGGTGTCGGTGATGATGAAAATCACCCTTTATCGGCAGCAATGACATTGGTTGGTGTACTTATGAAAACGTACGAAGATCAGCACTTTCGAAAGTTGGTGGATCTCTATCCGGAACTAGCCAAAGAGGTATCTGCTAAAACAACTGACAAAAACAAAAATGTCTCTTCCCCTATGTCGGCGCAGATCGAGACAGGTTTCTTCTTTGCTTTTCTCTCTGTTGCCTGCCTTCTTTGGAAAGGTGGTAAGACGAAAGAGGCTATTTCTGCCTATGATTTAGCAAGTCGTATCCATCGAGATGATATTAGTGTTTATGCTGGGCGTGGCGAAGCAAAATCCAGTCTGAATGACCTTATGGGGGCAAAGGCAGATCTCCAGCAAGCATTGGAACTTGCAGAAAAGCAAAAAGAAAAAGATTTCAGCATTGCTATTCGGGAACGACTGCAAGAACTCAATGTAGTAACGTCAGTTATTGAGTATTTCTCTGAACCGAAGTTTGCTAAATTTGCTACTCTCAGGGAGTGTAAAATTCAGATGGGAACAATCCATAGCAGAGCTGATCTTGTTTTGCAAGATACTGAAGGAAATTTTATCACCATCGCAGAGTGCAAGTTACCAACACCGTCGGATTATGGGCCAGAGCCACTGAAGAGTTTCCTTAGTGCAACCGATACACCGTTCGGTATCTTTGCCACTGGCACAAGTAGAGATTCATGGATCTTCTATGAGAATTTGCGCCACAACCGGTTTCGACGAATTGAACGTTCCGATTTTGAGAGAAGAATTCTTGAGTAGGCAAAACATGAACGCGAAATTAGTCACATTTTATCTATAATTAATCTGTTAGAAATCAGAACATTAGGAGAACAAAAATCTTTATGAAACCAGAAGATAAGGTGGTAGAAGAAGTCATTGCATATTTTTCTGAGCCGAAATTCTCGCAATTTTCTATTATCAAAGAATGCGAAATTCAAATGGGAACGGATAACCGCGCAGCCGATGTTGTGATTCGTGATGCTGATGGAAAATTTCTCGCTATTGCAGAATGCAAATCGCCGGGCGGGGCAAATTATGGGATACCTCAACTGAAAAGTTATCTTAGTGCAACCGACACATCGTTTGGTATATTTGCGCCTCGGATTGAGCGGGATTCGTGGGTTTTTTACGAGAACCTGCGCCACAATCGGTTCCAACAAATTGATCTTTCTGATTTTGAAAAAGGTGTACTTAAAGAGGAGACTGAAATGGCAGATAACATCGTCCCTACAGGAACATCGTCAAAAGCCGAATATAGTAATGTACCCATTGGAACATCTAATCCGGGTTGTATTGTCATTTTGATCGATCAATCCTGGTCAATGAGTGAAGATTGGCAAACTGGAACTAAGGCGGAGAGAGCATCAATAATTGTCAATCGTGCTATCTACAACCTTGCTTTAAACTGTCAATTAGGTTCCGATATCAGGCAGCGATGCTATATCTGTGTCGTCAGTTATGGCGAACATGTAGATTGTATCGTTGAAGGTATGATAGCAGATGTTTACGCATCACCGGCTGAAGTTAAGAAAGTCAAAAAATCCATTCCAGACGGAGCCGGTGGAATTGTTGAAGTTGAAGCTGAATTGCCTATTTGGTTGCAACCGCTGGCGAGTGGTAACACTCCAATGCATGAGGCATTTCAACGCGCTTCTGAAGTTGTCCAGCGTTGGACATCTGACTGGCCCGACAGTTTTCCGCCAGTTGTTATTAATGTTACAGATGGAGAACCGACACATCCTGATTTGACTGGAGATGCCGCGAGATCAGTCATGAATCTCCAAACTACAGATGGGAATGTTTTAGTATACAATATTCACATTGCGGATGGTGGTTTTGAGTTGGTTTTTCCAAATAGCAATGCTCAATTTGCTGATAATTCGTTTGCTGATTTTCTCTTTAGTATCTCTAGTCCATTGCCAAAACCTTTGTTTTCTGTAGCTGAAGCGCATGGTTTTTCTCCTCAACCGGGTGCCCGGTGCTTTGCGTATGACGCTAGTGAAGTCTTGACCACTCGTTTAATAGAATTTGGTTCTCCAGGTACAAACCTACCTGCAAACGTTTCTGAATAGGTAGTTTGCTTAGAAAGTCCTTCAGCAGCACTTCAAGTACTGGTATAGGACATAATGGGTTGTTAGATGATAAAATTAACTGTTAAAAGTTTCATTACGCCCAAGAAAGGGGAGACTACTGCTGACTGCCAAGATGCCAGGAAGCATAATGAGTCGGTAGGTCGTTACGCAGTGGCAGATGGAGCTACTTTGTCCTTCTTTCCCAGACAGTGGGCAAAACTTCTGGTAAAACGCTTCTGTTATCCAGACGGACTCTCTTTGTCGTTCGAGGAGGAAAATTGGGAAGCGTGGATTGAACCTATTCAGCAAGAGTGGTTGGAATGGGTATCCCAAACAGTCCAGGAAACTAAGGCTTATATGCTTGTTGACCGGTTATCCAAACTAGAATCAGCCCTTTCCACTTTTATAGGTATTGAATTTAACGTTGACAAAGGGGAATGGAAAGCTCTAATTATAGGAGATAGCTGCCTCTTTCATCAAAATGATTCTGAGTTTAAAAGTTACCTTTTAGATGGATTATCGGATTTTCAATATCGTCCAAAAAGTTTTGCCAGTTTCGAGAAAGATAATCCAGTTGGAGGCCCTCCGGAGGTGAAATCTGATAAAGCCCTGCCGGGGGATCTGTTTATTTTGGCAACGGATGCTTTGGCAAAATGGATTGTGCAACATAAAGAAACTGGTAAAGATACATTAGAAAAAGCTCTGGATCAACTTAAACAAATAGAAACTAATGATCAATTCAACCAATTCGTCAATATAGCACGTGATCAAGAAGACATTCGTTTAGTGAATGACGATGTCACACTAATGCTCATTTCGGTTGAGGAATCTCAATCGCCCGAAGTTGAAGATATTCAACCAGAAGTCTATCCCGAAACGTTGATCTCAGAAGATATTCAATCGGTGTCGAATACCTTAAGTTTTCTCTTTTGGTTGATACTTGCAGGCGTTTTTGGGTTTTTTGTCGGATTTATTATTCTCGTCTTGATTTTACTTAATAAAAATTAACGAAATAATTGGAGCAAATTATGCTTTGGCCAACGCCAGCAGATTATGCACAAGCTGTCTGTGGATACCCAGATGTTAGTCTATTATACCCAAAACTCAGAATGGGTAAACCCCTGAGAAGCTCTACCAATCAGTTGCTGGTTTACTCTGGTGGTTTTTCAACCGTTTTTCCTATTAAGGTAGCTACTGACACTTACGCGTTGCGATGCTGGACTAGAGATATAGGTGATGCTAAAAATCGGTATGAAAAGATAGATGCCTACTTGAAGCAGGTTCGTTTACCATATTTTGTTGATTTTGAATATGTTTCCGATGGGATTCTGATAAACGGAAAAAAATATCCGATCACCCGCATGGAATGGGCAAACGGGGAATTACTTCGTGATTTTATTGAGCAGAATTTGCAGAATGCTACCGTCTTTGAAACTGTGGCAGATGAATTTCAGAAAATGGTTGCAGCCCTACATACACATCGAATTTCGCATGGCGATTTGCAAAATGGGAATATTTTGCTGAAAAGAAAGGGAGCTGACGTTGAAATTAAACTGATAGATTACGACAGTCTATTTGTCCCCGCCCTTCGTGGTCAATCAAGTCCAACTCCGGGATTACCAGAGTACCAACATCCTGCAAGAGGCACCCTGGCCAACGAAAAGGTTGACTATTTCTCGGAGTTGGTCATTTACCTTTCGTTTTTAAGTCTATCTGAAAAACCTAATCTCTGGGTTCAATTTGGAGACGCGAATCGAGTCAACGACGGACTGCTGTTTTCAAAAGCAGATTTTGAAAATCCTAACCAATCGGCAATTTTCCAAGAGTTTGAAAAGTTATCGCCGGACATCCAACACTTGGCTGCAACTTTAAAATATTTTTGTGCAAAAACTTCTATTGATCAGTTAGAACCGCTGGAAGCAGTATTGCCGCAACCAGATGCTAATGAGTATACTAGTAGAGGGTTTTCCTTTCTAAACAATAGCCAGTATGACGAGGCTCTCGCGGAATTCGATAAGGCGATAGCACTTGATCCGAACTATAAGAATGCCCGCTACGGTATTGGACTCGTTTATTTACACAATCAACAGTATACCGATGCCATTCACAAACTTGAACAACTGATAAGAGACGAACCTAACCACAAAGAAGCACACCATACGTTGGGGCTTGCCTATTTTAAATCTGGTGAAAATAATAAAGCAACAGCAGCAGCTAATGCAGCCTTAAGGATTGATCCGTACTATCAGGATGCCCGCCAACTTTTGGATGCCATACAATCTATGTCACCCCCCGAACCTCCAGATCCTCCTGAACCGGTGTCACCGCCCCCTGATCCTATACCAACCCCTGTGATTAACCTTTGGCAATATATTACTGATGCATTAAAAGGCAATTGGCACTTCGTTACTGCTGGTACTTTGGGAGTCGCGTTAGCCATTTGCTTTGTCACCCTTCTAACACAAATAAATGCAAGAGATGAGGTTCGCTTACAAAACGCTGTATTGATGAAACAGCTTGCCCAAAAGGAATTAGAAAATCAAAGTTTGACTTCTTTGGGACAAACTCTGGAAAATTCCAATGAAAAACTTAATCGTGCTAATGGTGAATTGCAAAGAGAATTGACAAGTAAAAATTCTGTAACAAATACTACATCCAGAAATATAGTAGGTTTACGGAAACAGCTAAATGAACAGAAAGACAAAAATCGAGCGTTGCAGAATCAACTGGTTGCAAAGGATACTGAAATTCAACAGTTGCGAAACGACAATGATGTTGCGTTCAGCAAAAATCGAGCGTTGCAGAATCAAATAGATGAAAGTAAATCCGGGACTATAGATCAAAATGCTACCATCCGGCGGTTAAGAAAGGAAAAAACAGAAACTTTCACCGAAAATCGAAACTTACAAATACAATTAACAGAAAAGATCTCGGAAGCGAAAAACTTGATGGCTCAAGTCCAGCAGTTGCAAAACGAAAAAGTAGAGATACAACGCCAAAATCAGAAATTGCAAGATCTCATCCGCCAAAATCGAAATTTACGCAATGAGAATACGTCCTTACGGGATCAACTAGGCAAAGCCAAACAAGGGAATACTGAAGAATTAATAGGGCCAGAACCTCCTAAGAAAATTCGGATTCAGAATTATAGGGGTGTTGCCCCTCGCGCTGCTTCTCGTAACAATCAAGGTTGCATTGAATTTGAACGTAATAATTATGACAAAGCAATTAAGCAATTTGAACAAGCTATAAGGGCTAACTCAGAATTCGCAGTAGCACATTATAATCTCGGATGTGCTTACCTTGAAGTGAAAGAATATCCTGAAGCAATAAGTGCTTTTGGCAAGGCATTAGCCGTTAATTACAAACTTAAAGAAGCATACTATAACTTAGGTATTACACATCTTAGAAAGGGTACCCGTCAAGCTGCGAAAAGTTCCATTGAACTAGCTCTAAAGATTGATTCAAACTATCAGCGCGCCCGCGCCTTTTTGACGGTAATCGAAAATATCCAACAGTAGTTAAAACTCAATCTATCTTCCTCAACGCGATCTCCCAAAACACAAAACATACCCATCATGATCCTTGATTTCAAAAGCGCGGAGACCGTCGTCGGTATCTGTGAGCGGTTCGTGGAATTCCAATCCACGTGACTGGTACTCAGCAAACAGCGCGTCAGGATTAGGTGTCAGAATGAAAGCGTCCCACCTTGCCCATTCGTGTCGGGTGTGGTTCGGTACCGGATGAATATCTTCAGTGATATGTTTGAGAAGAATCCGCACCTCATCACGAGACACGATCCCAAAAAACGGGTCTTCTTCTGGGATGAGTAGGTCTGTCTCAAAACCGAGTTTTTGATTATAGAAGTCTATTGACTCCGCAAGGTCTTTAACGATAAAAAAGGGATAAATTCTCTCAAGTGTTGCGTTGTTTGTCATTGTCCATTCTCCTGTTTTTCCTTAGTCTAATATCCTAACGCAAGTCGCCACCTTTTATACACATTGCACTCCGCTGGAGTGCAAGCGCGCAAATACGCCATTTTCTATAGATATATCACCCCTCTGGGGTGGGGAAAAAGACGAAAACCCCTTGGGAAGTGCGCGAAATCTATTAGTAGCAACTTGAGTTATCCTAACAGATTTCTCTTTGGCATTCAACCGGAAAAGTTTTGCAAACTTCCGCGCGTTCATCCCTGAAGAGTCATTCAATTGTAGGTTTTTGGTGTTTGGTGTTGTATTTTTCGCAGGTGTTAATACTTCATATATGTTATGTTTTAAAACAAAACACAGAAATTTTCGCAGCATTTCGCAGCATTTCGCACCGGATTCTGGAAAAAAGACGTAAAACCCAATAATTTCTTAAAATTGAATGGCTCTGCCCATCCTTGAAGAAGCAGTTGAAAAATTCAACGTTTTACGGTATACTCATTGCAATGGCGAAACGGACTGTAGTCTGGTGAGAGATTACGCCTACAAAAAGAGCGATTGAAACAGCCGCCTCGCAGGCTATGAAACAAAAGAACGGGAGAGAGATATGATGGCACAATAAAAACGAAGGAAAAATCGAGCAAAAACCAAGGCGGCATACCTAAAACGCGGCGATATGTATAATAGACAGCGGGAACATACTAAAGCGAAAGCTGCTTTTTTGCAAGTACTCGCTATGGATGCAGATGACGCGGACGCGCATCATAATCTTGGTATAACCTACATGGCACTTGAGGCACCTGAAACAGCGGCTTTCCACTTCGAGAAGGCACTCACCGTGAATCCCAAAATGTCTTCGGTGTATTATAAATTGGCTTACGTTTACGTAGAATTGCGGAGATTTGAAGAGGCGGTGGAGATGGGCACTGCTGCACTCGTAGCTGATCGAGATGAAGAAAAGGAAAAGGCACACTACGCCCTCGGACGCGCCTATATCGATCTGGACGTTTATGACAAGGCACTCTATCATTTTCAGCAGGCGCGCGAGCTGGGACTGGATGCCATAGAGCTTGATTTCTACATTGGGAACACTTACGCTTTCTTGGGTGAATTTGATCTGGCGTTTAAGCATTTGCAAAAGTCCCTTGCCCGGAATCCTGAGATCCCCATGGTACACGCCAGTATTGCGCTGGTCTACATGAGACAAGGTAAGTTGGAAGAAGCAGAAAAATATCTTACCGACGCGCTTTTCATAGATCCTAACTGTGAGTCTACCCACAAGGTTTTGGAACTGTTTGAAGAGGATCGAAAGGCACAAAAACAGGAGGAAGACACTTGACAGCAACGCTCAGATGGGGCATACTCGGTTGTGGCGATGTCGCTGAATATAAGGGTGGACCGCCGCTTTATAGTGTTAACGACTCAGAACTCATCGCTGTGATGCGGCGAAATCGCGCCAAAGCGGAAGCCTTTGCCGAGAGACACGGTGCGAAACGGGTCTATACCGATGTTGACGCACTCCTCGCAGATGATGAACTCAATGCTATCTATGTCGCAACGCCGCCGTATCTCCACTGTGAACACGTTATCCGTACAGCGGAAGCCGGTAAGCACATCCTCTGCGAGAAACCGATGGCGATGACGGTTGAAGAGTGCCAACGCATGGTGGATGCCTGCAACGATGCGGGTGTCACTTTGATGCTCGCTTATTACCGGAACTTCTATCCGAATATCGTGAAGATGAAGGCGTTGATGGACGAGGGTGCTATCGGGAACGTCGTGCTTGCAAAAGTCAATCATACCGGTTTCTATAACCCGAACCGACACGATCTGAGCAGTTGGCGGGTAGATCCAAAAATCAGTGGCGGCGGCGTGTTGATGGATCTCGGTAGCCACCGTATCTCGCTTCTTCAGTATCTAATGGGGGATATTGCGTCTGTGCAAGGCTACGCCGAAGCCGTCCATCTGGACATTGACGTAGACGATTCTGCTGTATTCACGCTCCGCTTCGAGAGTGGTACACATGCCGTAGCGAATATTAACTGGAATGTCGGTGTCTCGATTGACGATGTGGAAGTCTACGGCACAGAAGGGTGTTTGCGGTGTTCGCCGCTGAATTCAGGGAATCTGACGCTTGAAACGAAGTCAGATGGATTGGTTGAGATGAACCAGATCCCGTTGCCCCACACGCATACAGGGCTCGTAGAAGATTTTGTCAACCATCTGAAGACGGGTGAACCGATCCGGTGTTCCGGTGAGTCAGGGTTGCAGACGAACGCAGTTATCGCACAGATAATGTAGATATGTTTCTTGATTTGAATTCGGTGCGGTTAGGAAACCGCACCTACCTTGATTTTTAACGAATCCGATCAGATTCTAACGTGAGCCACTCGCCATACGCCCGAGGCATTTCCGCGGGTGCATCTAACCCTGATTCTTCGCGCCATCTTAATAACGGGTGCCGCCGATCGGGTTGCGGAAGATTAACGCGAGTGCCGTACGCCGCCGATTCAAAGATCCCCATCATCATCTCAATGATGTGTCGTCCCTCAGTGCCACTGCACGTATGCGGTCTACCCTCATCTAAAGCGTTGACATAATCCTCCACGAACCAATAATCCGCTTCCGACGCGCTACCCTTAGGGTCATAATGCTCAGGATAGATGAGTTCCAATGTTTCCCACTGGTCATGTGTGCCGTCAGGAAGATAGTGTGGGGTCGGTAGCCACCATGCGCCGCCGCTTTTCCAGAAAAGTCGTCCTTCAGTGCCGTAGAGCTCCATAGAATACGCATCGGTGTCCATCTTATGAAAGCGGTGCTGAAGCAGCGTGCCAGTAACGTGCCCTTCATACTGGAGTGTAGCAGTGATGTATTCACCTGCGATCGTTCCCATACCGCTTGGCGATGGCACAACATCGGTAGGTGTGATCGATTTCGCACCGGTCGTCAGGTGTGCGACGACACTTTCGCAGCGTCTTCCGAAATGCAACATATTGTTCAGCATGTGCGTGCCGATGTTCAGCAAACCATAGCCGCCGTAATAGCCTTTCCCGCTGCCGTACATGTAGCGCAATTCACCGATTTTGCCTGCGTTAAAAGCGCGAGCGAGTGCCTGCATGGATGCGCCAACGCGCCCCTGATGATGCACAGCGACTTGTACACCTTTCTCTTCCGCTTTCGCGATAACGGCATCCGCTTGCACAAGATCTATACACATCGGTTTCTCGACTTCAATATTGACCCCGTGTTCCAGCACCCGCATACAAAGATCGTAATGGAATTCCGTGCCGGTCGGGATCGCAACGATGTCGGGTTGCGTCTGCTGGATCATCTTGTCTAAATCAGTAAACCTTGCTGCAACATTGACTTCTTCGCCCAAGGTATTCAGACGTTCTTCAATCAGATCGCAGAGCGCCACAATCTCCGTGCGTGGATGCGCATGATACGCCCGTGCTGCGGCTGTCCCGCGTCCTCTACATCCCAAGATTCCGATCCGATATATTTTCATTATTTTCTCCTTGATAGGTACTCAGACAGTGCGTAGTCAAAAGGTGTTGCAGTATCCATCTGCACATAGTCAATCTGGCTCGCGCCGCACCCACGACGGTAACTCTGGATAAATCCGTTCAGCTTCTCAAGGTAATCCGTTTTCAGGGTGTCGGCTTGTGTTGAAAGTGTCTCTCCGGTTTCCATGTCCCGAAAAACGACAGAGCCTGTATAAGGGAAGGTAAGTTCGGCAGGGTCAAGCAGATGAAATACAATAACCTCATGTTTCTGGTGACGGAGATGTTTCAGCGCAGAGATGACGTGCGAGGGTTCATCGAGCAGATCCGAAATCACGATGACTAAACCGCGGCGCACAATCCGTTTGGCGAGTTCGTGAAAAAGGCTGCTCAACTCGGTTTCCTGACCGGGGGTTGCGTTCTCCAGAGCAGACATTATCGCTTGAAGATGTGTGGCGGCACCTCTCGGTGGAATGTATTGCGTTATATCCGTATCGAAGAGTGCCAACCCAACGGAATCGCGCTGCTTCAGCATGAGGTAAGTGAGTGTCGCCGCGAGGTAACAGCCGTATTCAAACTTCGTCAACGACTCCTCAGTGTATTTGTAGTTCATTGACGCGCTGGTGTCGAGCAGGATGTAGGCACGCAGGTTCGTCTCCTCTTCAAATTTTTTGACGTAATACCGGTCGGATTTCCCGAAGACCTTCCAATCGATATAGCGGATCTCATCACCGGGCATATACTGCCGATGCTCTGCGAATTCGACGCTGAACCCTTGATACGGACTTTTGTGTAACCCTGTGACGAACCCTTCAACGACGAGACGTGCGACAAGTTCCATCCCGCCAATCCGAGAGAGTGCCACTGGATCTAAGTATTTATGAGATGTTTGCATGTTTTTCTTTTACCAAATTAGTCGAAAGCAGCGACTGACACCGGGCGTTTTGATGCAACAGTTTGCTGATTCTGCTTAATACGTTCGATTTCTTTGAGTGTCTGTGCAGTCAAATATCCCTCACCACAATTCGGGCAGTGGATAATAGGGACATCTTCAATGACGAGTAGCGATTCACCCTTTCCGTAACTTCGGGAAATGTGGCGTTGGCGTGCGCCTGGCTTTCCGCAAATATCGCACTTCATTAGTTTAACTCCTTATCATTTTATTTTACTTAATTAAAACTGAAAAGGAAAATTATGTCAACAAAGGTTTGAGCCAACGTTTTGCTATTTCGATGTCCATTCCAGTACGTTTCGCATAATCCGCAACCTGATCCTCCCCGATTCTACCGATGCTGAAATACTTCGCCTCTGGATGCGAATAATACCACCCACTCACAGACGCGGCTGGGAACATCGCCAGGCTCTCGGTAAGAGAAATACCCGTGTTTTCCGTAGCATTCAGTAGTTCAAACAACACCCGTTTTTGGTTGTGATCAGGACACGCCGGATAGCCCGGTGCAGGTCGGATCCCGCGGTATTTTTCGGCAATTAAAGCCTCATTTTCCAACGCCTCATCGACAGCGTAGCCCCAAAGTTTTGTCCGGACGTGCTGATGCATCCGCTCCGCGAAAGCCTCTGCGAGTCGGTCTGCTAACGCCTTCGCCATGATGCTGTTGTAATCGTCCTGCTGCTGTTCAAATTCAGCGCAGAATTCAGAGACACCAAGACCTGTTGTTACCGCAAACGCTCCAATATAGTCTGCCAGTGCTGTCGCCTTCGGTGCAATGAAATCACCGAGGCTGAGGTTCGGTCTCGTGAAAGGCTGTTCTGTCTGTTGACGTAGGTGGTGTAAGATGGCGATTGCTTCCGATCGCGCTTCGTCTGCATAGATTTCGGTGACTTCACCGACACTGTTGGCAGGGAAAAGTCCGACGACAGCACGCGCAGCGAACCGTTTCTCTTCAAGGATGACCCGGAGGAGTGCTTCGGCATCTTTTAGGAGTTTACGCGCTTCCTCACCGACTTCTGGATGCTCCAATATATTCGGATATTTGCCACGGAGACCCCATGTTGTAAAAAATGGACTCCAGTCGATATAGTCAACAAGTTCGTCCAAAGGGTAGTCCGCAAAGACCGTAACGCCTATTGTGGAAGGTTTAGGAGGTTGGTAATTCTGCCAGTCTGGAGCGAATTGGCGCGCTTGTGCGACAGTGAAGGGGAGCAGGTTCGCCTGCTTCCGGTTTTTCGCACGATGTTCGCGGATCTCTGCGTACGCTTCACGGGTCTGTTCAATGAACGGCTGCTGTCTTTCACTGCTCATCAAATCACCGACTACGCCAACACTTCGGGAGGCATCTTTGACGTGAATTGTTGAACCACTGTAAGCGGGTTCAATTTGGACAGCGGTATGTATTTTGGAAGTCGTCGCGCCACCGATGAGCAGCGGGATACGGAAATCTTCGCGCTCCATCTCTTCAGCGACGTGTACCATCTCATCTAACGATGGCGTGATGAGTCCGCTTAATCCGATAATATCGGCGTTTTTTTCGCGTGCTGTTTCCAGAATATCTTCCGCAGGCACCATCACACCGAGGTCAATGACTTCGTAATTATTGCACCCGAGTACAACACCGACGATATTTTTTCCGATGTCGTGCACGTCGCCTTTCACCGTCGCCATCACGATTTTACCTCGCGATCGGATAGTCCCTTCCGCCTGTTCCTTTTCAATAAAGGGCACGAGATGCGCGACTGCCTTTTTCATAACTCGCGCGCTTTTGACGACTTGCGGCAGGAACATTTTACCGTCACCGAAAAGTTCACCAACGCGGTCCATACCGTCCATCAACGGGCCCTCAATCACCTGTATAGGACGTTTGTATGTAAGACGTGCTTCCTCCGTATCATCTTCAATATACTCGATAATGCCTTCAACGAGTGCGTGGCTGAGTCGCTTTTCAACCGGTAATTTCCGCCACTTTCGGTTCACACGTCTCTTTTTTCCTTTACTTTGGAGCGTACCGGCGAGGTTGACCAGTTGATCTGTAGCGTCTTCGCGTCGGTTGAACAGAACATCCTCCACGACTTCAAGGAGTGTTTTTGGCAGATCATCATAGACTGCAAGTTGACCAGCGTTGACAATCCCCATGTCCATACCAGCATTGATCGCATGGTAAAGGAACGCTGCATGCATCGCCTCACGCACCGTGTCGTTACCACGAAACGCAAAAGAGATATTGCTAACACCGCCGCTCACCAAAGCGTGTGGACAGGTGGTTTTAATTTCTGCACATGCCTCAATGAATGCCTTCGCGTATTCGTTGTGCGCTTCGATGCCAGTAGCAACGGCGAAGATATTCGGGTCAAAGATGATGTCTTCGGGTGGAAATCCGACCTGTTCCGTTAAGAGTCGGTACGCTCGCCGACAAATCTCTACCTTCCGTTCGTGGGTATCGGCTTGACCTTCCTCGTCGAACGCCATAATAATAACGGCGGCACCATACCGGCGGATCAGTCGTGCTTTTGCTAAAAAATCTGCCTCTCCCTCTTTCAGACTAATCGAGTTAACAACCCCTTTCCCTTGAATGCATTCCAAACCCGCTTCTATAACCTCCCAGCGACTGGAGTCCAACATGATAGGCACACGACTAATGTCCGGTTCTGCAGCGATGAGATTGAGAAACTTAACCATTGCGGTTTTGGCATCTAACATGCCCGCGTCCATATTGATGTCAATGACTTGGGCACCGTTCTCTACTTGGTCCCTGGCGACCTCTAAAGCCGTCTCATAATCCTCGTTTTTAATGAGTGTCGCGAATCGGCGCGAACCTGTTACGTTTGTCCGTTCACCAACGTTAACAAAGAGAGAATCGGGTGTGATGTTAAACGCTTCTAAACCGCTGAGCCGACAGGCAGGTGCTTGTGGAGCGGGCTGACGGGGTGCGTATTCAGCAGCGACTTTCGCAATCGTTTCGATGTGTTCGGGTTGACTCCCGCAACATCCACCGACGATATTGACAAAACCGTTTCGCGCGAATTCGTGTATCCAATCCCCCATCTCCGCGGGGGTCTGTGTATACTGACCGAGTTCGTTAGGCAGTCCAGCATTCGGATAACAGATAACCGGAACATCCGTCATTTTCGCCATCTCGGCGAGATAGGGACGAATCTGTTGTGCACCGAAACCGCAGTTTAACCCGACAGCCAGCAGATTCGCGTGTCGGACGGAGTTCCAGAACGCCTCAACCGTCTGTCCTGAGAGGTTCCGTCCACCACCACCACTTCTGTCTGAGGAAACGATGAGCGGGATATCAATGGCGCGGGCTTCGGCGAGGCTTTGGATAGCAAACAGGGCAGCTTTACAATTGAGTGTGTCCATGACGGTTTCAACGAGCAGGAAATCAGCACCGCCGTCAATTAAGCCCTCTGCTTGCGTTGTGTAAGCAGAAACAAGTTGTGAGAAGGTGATATTCCGATAACCCGGATCGTTCACGTTTGGAGAGATGGTGCAACTACGATTGGTAGGTCCCATGCTTCCGGCAACGAAACGCGGTTTGTCCGATGATGTCCATTTATCTGCGACTTCACGAGCGATTTGTGCAGCCGCATAGTTTACCTGATACGCGACATCTTGGAGTTGGTAGTCCGCCATTGAGACGGATGTACTCGTAAAGGTATTTGTTTCAATAATATCCGCACCCGCACGACAATAGTTTGCGTGTATCTCCCGGACAATGTGCGGTTGCGTAATAGAGAGTAGATCGTTGTAGCCTTTAAGTTCGCAGGGGTGATCTGCAAACTGATCGCCACGAAAATCTGTTTCCGTGAGTCGATAGGTTTGCAATAGCGATCCCATTGCACCGTCGAGGACCAGAATCCGTTTTTTGAGTTCATTTTTAAGATATGTTATCCGTTCAGTATCTGTCATATTTTTAATTTTTAATTTTCCCTTGCGGAAGAACAATGTGCATTGCATCTATAAAGTGCACTCCATAAAGCCGCTCTCCATTACATTACGAGCTACGGGTCTTGAGGCAATTCTAAAAGAAGCACTTTGTTAGATGAAAACATCTTTAGGACTTACACAACCCACCTGCAGGCGGGGTTTCAAACCCTGCAGTGCGTTGGGCGTTCGTTATCATGGAAAAATGCGTAAGTCCTGATCTTAACTGCCAACTGCTATCTATGCTACCACAGCACGATAGGGGCAGTTCTATGGCTACGTCACGTGTTATAATATACCACATAGAAAGTCAGTTTGTCCATTTAAAGCCGATGTAACCAATTATGCAGACACAAAATAGAGAACGCGCCCCACACGCCCATAAGTACGCTATTCATTTTGATATACTCCCAGAGATTTCTTATCTCAATCAGAAGTTGGTGCTTTTAATCGCTGATTTTTTGCCGACTTTCCACGACTTCCCTCAAGATGTCCAGATCTCCGAAAAATGGGTAGACGAAGGTCTCGATTTTTGTCGGATCGGTTTCAGTGTATGTGCCGAATCCCCGGACGCGATCAAAACTTTCGGGAACTGGTTTCAGGCGATATTTCGGGAGCAACCTATCACTACAGCTTTAGAACATCTTGTGGCGTGTGCTTTAGACGAACCGAACGATGCTGAAGTTATCCTAACGGATTGGACGCGATTGGCTAATTAGTTATCCACTATCAGTTCGCCTCGCAGTGAGAGTTGAGGTCTTCAGGTCGCACGGTCAAGATTAGGAAATTTCACCAGCAGGACGGACGGATGCGACAGCGGCTGATAACCGATAACTGACGACTCTTTTTCTGAAAACTAATAACTGATAACTGGTAACTGACGACTAAAAAAGGCATTGACATTGAAATACAAAACAGGTATAATATTGGGTGAAAATCAGTTTCCAAAACACGATTTGGAGAAGCGGGAGGCGACCATGATCCGACGAATCTATTCAAGCACCATGTTGAGAAAATCTACGGGGTTCCACAATCTTCCATTGGTAGTGTTGATCCTGTCTTTATTGTTTCTTAGCAGCGCGTATCCGCAAAACGTTAATGAAATTTTTCAGAATTTCAAACAAGCTTATGACAAGTCTAATAATTTCAGTGCGAATTTTGAGGAGACAACGCTGTTCGCGAATACGAAAAGCGTCGCCAGTGGACGAATTGTTTTTAGTAAACCGAATTTGCTTCGTAGAGAGTACGTGGGTCAAAAAGACGCATCTAAAGTCATCCAAATTACTGTTTTTGATGGGAAGTACGGTTGGACGTACACACCAACGCTCAACCAAGTGAACAAGATGAAATTAAACAACCCAAAGGGGCAGTTGTTTCCGGGCATTGGCGCATCACTTGACGATTTTGAAGCAATATATGATATGGTCCTTGTCCCCGACGAATTCGCGAATCCGAAAGGTATACACAACATTGAATTGACTCCGAAAAAAGACTTCGCGAATCCGGATGTCAAGGAGAAGTTTCAAATCTGGGTAAAATCCGACGGATGGCTCCCCGTTCAAGTTGGACACGAAATTGAACTTGAAGATGGATCCCGTCAAAGTGCAATTGTTAAGTTCTCAGAGATTAAACGGGATACACAACTCGCACCGGACATTTTCAAGTTTGTCGTGCCTAAAGATGCCGAGGTCATCAACCTCTCCGAAAATTAAGGATTAACTTTGATTATGTATTAATCCCTGATAGTTCGGTATATACATTATGGATTTCGGTACCCTTTTTCGGTTGGCAAATCTCCTAACGATTTTACGACTCTTCCTGATACCGCCTTTCATTTTCTGCTTTCAGGCAGATATGATGGTGTCTGCCCTCGCTATCTTTGCGATCGCTGCAGTGACAGACAATATTGACGGTCGAATCGCGCGGAGACAGGGTGTGACCGGGTTTGGGACATTCATGGACCCGCTCGCGGATAAGTTGTTGATTGGTGCAGCCTTAATCTGTTTAACCCTGTTTAAGCACGTCGATGGGGGCCTCATTCCAATATGGATGATCTTGATCATTATCGGTCGCGAAGTCATCGTTACACTCTTGCGGATCATTTTCATCGCAAAGTATGGGCAGGTCGTCTCCGCGAGTCAGTGGGGAAAATACAAGATGACCTCACAACTCGTCGTCGTCATTGCTGGATTAGCTTTACTTGCGTTCCAGAACGAACAGGTCACGGCATTCATTGAGCGGCGCTATGGTCCTATCTATTTTATGATGTATCTACCGTTAGTGCTCACAGTTGGGTCCGGTGTGGAATTCCTCGTGAATAACCGTAAAGCGTTATCTGCACTGATTCTTTCAACCCGTTATGACCCAGAAGCAGGTGCATGATGGCGACAACAAAAGGGGATATGGTTCGCTGTTTTGTTGCGATCGAAATACCACAATCCATACAGAAATTACTGAAGCCCGTGCAGACGCACCTTCAGTCCGAAGTGCGTAAGGCTTCGTGGACAAAGCCAGGTAACTTCCATCTCACACTAAAATTCCTCGGCGATGTCGAAACCGAAACCGTTGATGCGATAAACGCAGCAGTTCAGAACGTCGCGAATATACAGACACCATTTTCTCTGGCACTTGGCGGTATCGGTGCGTTTCCGACGCTGGCGCGTCCGCGAGTTATTTGGGCTGGTGTAAAACACGGGGCAGCCACTGTTTCATCCATTGCGGAAGCCGTGAACCTCGAATTGAAGCGTCTCGGTTTTCCAACAGACAATCGATTCCACCCGCATCTTACGCTCGGACGGCTCAGGACACCAGTGAATTTGGAATCGCTAAAAAGTTTTTTACATAAATATGATACAATTGATAAGGCAGTAGTGAACGTAAATGAAATCACTGTCATGCAAAGCCAACTTCATCCTAATGGAGCAATTTACACGCCTTTAAACGTATGTCCGTTTTCGGCGTAACCCAACATCCGAAGCACCTATCTTTGGTAGTAGGTGCCGTAAAGGAGAAATGTTAGAACATGTTAGATGAACAAAAACAGAAGGCTATCGACCAAGCGATCACACAGGTAGAACGTGAATTCGGCAAAGGTGCTATTATGCGCTTTACGGACAGTGAGGTTGTGCCTGTTGAAGCGATCCCGACCGGTGCGCTCTCGCTTGATGTTGCTCTCGGTGTAGGCGGGGTCCCGCGCGGCAGAATCATTGAAATCTTCGGACATGAAGGCACTGGAAAAACCACTTTGGCACTGCATATCGTCGCCGAAGTACAAAAGATGGGCGGCACGGCTGTGTTTATTGATGTTGAACACGCCCTCGATACGACTTACGCCCGAAATATTGGGGTCAACATGGAAAATTTGTTGATCGCGCAGCCTGATGCTGGTGAACAGGCATTAGAAATCGTTGAGACACTTATCCGTAGCGGCGCAATCGATTTGGTTATTGTTGATTCTGTGGCAGCTCTGACCCCCCAAGCCGAGATTGAGGGTGAAATGGGTGATTCACACGTTGGATTGTTACCTCGCTTGATGTCCAAAGCATTGCGAAAATTATCAGGCGTTACCAATAAATCCCATACGTGTGTCATTTTTACCAACCAAATCCGACAAAAGATCGGTATCATGTTCGGCAACCCAGATACCACCCCCGGTGGACTCGCACTCAAATTCCATGCCTCTGTTCGCTTAGAACTTCGACGTGGCAGCCAGATCAAAGAAGGCGATGAAATCCTTGGAAGCAGCGTGCGTATTAAAGTCGTAAAAAATAAAGTGGCACCGCCTTTCAAGGAAGCAGAATACGACGTTACCTTCGGGAAAGGTATCTCCAAAGAAGGAAATCTCTTGGATATTGCTGTTGACAACGAATTTATCCAGAAAAGCGGCTCTTGGTTTTCATACAACGATGATCGAATCGGCCAAGGCAGGTCGAACGCCAAGAAATATTTGGAGGACAACCCTGAGGTCGCAGCAGAAATTGAGGCGAAGATACGGGAAACACTGAGCATGGCTCCAGACGCAGGGGCTGGCGCGATTCCTGAAGACGAAACGGTTGAGGAAGAATAGAAACAATACGCGTATAGCGAGGTTTTGCCTCGCTATACAAACCGCTTGTGTGAAACTGAAACGATTCGGTTTTCATTTTACTTTGCCCAATTCGGTTCACTGACGGCTTCTAAAAAATATCAATTTTTCTTGACACGATTTTTTCAAGGTGCTATACTCTAAATAAAAGCGTTGGGTTTGAATCTGAAACTCGACTGAATCTGATGATCCGTGCCTGTGAGATTCATGACGCGGCAGGTCGGAAAATCGTTTTGGAAAGTGAGATCTTCACACATGGCTATCAAAAGAGGAAATTCCGAAGATTCTTTTGAGGAACAAAAGACAGTTGATGTTGTATGGTATCAACAGCAAATGCGTGCCCTTCAAGGGACTATTGACCTGCTTGAAGGAGAGCTCGAAAGTCTGCGACAGCAGCAAGGCACGGTATATGTCAAAGATCTTGAAACACAACTCTATGAGACGCAGCGTGAGTTGATGGCAGCACACCGGCGCAATAAAAGACTGACAGGTACCCTACAAGAGGCAAAAGAAAAACTACAAATCCTTAAAGAGAAGGTTGATCAACTCAGCGCACCTCCGAATAACTATGGCGTTTTCCTCGGCACGAACAAAGATGGTACTGTCGATGTCGACATCAGCGGTAGGAAATGGCGTGTTAATATTGATCCAGCACTGAAAGATAAAAACCTTGCTGTCGGACAAGAGGTCATCGTCAATAGCGGCATGAACGTTGTTGACATCAAGCATGCGGAGAGACACGGAGATGTCGTCAAAATCAAAGAACGGATTGCGGAGGAACTCGCCATTGTGAGCCTCCGTACCGATGAAGAGCGTGTCGTCAGAATAGCCGAATCTCTCAAAGCGGAAACCCTTAAAACGGGGGATCCTGTACTCCTCAACCACACGACAAGTATGCTCATGGAAAAACTTCCTAAACGAGAAGTAGAAGACTTGCTGCTTGAGGAGGTACCCGATATCGGCTACGCGGATATCGGTGGGCTTGATACACAAATAGAAGCCATTCGTGACGCGATTGAGCTGCCGTATCTCTATCCAAAGGAATATCAAGAATTTAACCTCGCACCACCGAAAGGCGTTCTCCTCTACGGACCTCCCGGCTGTGGTAAAACTTTGATAGCCAGGGCGGTCGCAAGCAGTATCGCTGAACGCGTCCGAAAGGAAAGTGGCAGGGACGATGTCCGAGGTTATTTTATTAATATTAAAGGACCTGAACTTCTAAATAAATATGTCGGCGAAACTGAGCGGAAAATCCGAGAAGTCTTCCAAAAGGCACGCGACAAATCAAAAGAAGGATTTCCAGTTATCATCTTTTTTGATGAGATGGATTCGCTGTTCCGTTCGAGAGGCATGGGCATCTCATCGGATATGGAATCAACGCTTGTACCGCAGTTCCTCTCCGAAATCGATGGTGTTGAGAATTTACGGGACGTCATTGTTATTGGTGCAAGCAATCGGCAAGATCTCCTGGACCCAGCGGTTTTACGTCCTGGTAGGCTTGATGTAAAAATTAAAATCGACCGCCCGAACCTTGATGGTGCCAAGGATATCTTCGCTATATACCTGACACCGGATCTCCCCTTCGCTGAAAATGTTTGTCAGCAATTCGATGGAGATACACAGGCGGCTGCGAATCACTTTATTGATACAGCCGCAAGCGAGATGTACGCAACCACGGATGAGAATCGGTTTATCGAAGTGACTTACGCTCGCGGCGAACGCGAGACCCTCTTTTTCAAAGATTTTGTTAGCGGCGCAATGATTGAGAACATTGTTTCTCGCGCGAAGAAGGAAGCTATCAAACGCTTTATCGGCTCCGACGGAACAGATAAAGGGTTGTGCCTTGAGGACCTCACAGCGGCGATCCGAGAAGAATACCACGAAAATGAGGACCTTCCAAACACAACGAACCCTGACGATTGGGCAAAAATTTCGGGACGCAAAGGTGAAAAAATTGTCAATATCCGTGCGTTGACCAGTGAACCCGCAACGGAGAAAAAACAGGACATCCGAGTTACCCGAGGCGGCACATTCCTCTAAAATCAGAAGCATCAGTTATCAGTTCGTTTTCTCTAAAAACCTTTCAGTTTTCAGTTAAAAGACCATTTATGGCAGGTACAACAAAAGTAGCCACCACAAGAAGGTAACTGACAACTATTCTAATGGAAATACCAATAATAATCGGAACAGAGACTGAGTACGGCATCTCAGTCAAAAATGCACGTGAGCAAGATCCGGTCGCCGCTTCTACTTTAGTGGTCAACGCCTATAAAAGTTGTAAGGGGGATGTTCCGAATGCTGTGACCTCTGTTACGTGGGATTACGATCAGGAGAGTCCCTTAATGGATGCCCGTGGGTTTCTCGCAGAGACAGAGACACCCATTTCCGAGGCAGACACAAGCAATGTTGTTAATGACATTTTGATCAATGGTGGACGGTATTACGTGGATCATGCCCACCCCGAATATTGCACACCAGAGTGTGCAAATGCCCGTGATCTGCTCCTATATGAGAAAGCAGGAGAATTAATATTAGAGGTCAGTCGGGTGGCAGCCGAACGGCTACTGCTCGATAACCAAGAAGTCATCATTTATAAAAACAACACCGATTACAAAGGGCATAGTTACGGCGCGCATGAAAACTATCTGATGTCCCGCAAAGTGGCATTTGATACGATCGTTGATGGGTTGATCCCATTCCTCGTTACGCGTATCGTTATCACAGGAAGTGGCAAAGTTGGTGCTGAAAACGGGAGCGACGCTGCTGATTATCAAATCTCCCAACGCGCTGATTTCTTTGAGAAAGAGGTCGGGCTTAGCACGATGGTGAACCGCCCGCTGATTAATACACGGGATGAACCGCATGCTGATGACAAACTCTATCGACGTTTACATGTTATCGTCGGCGATTCTAACATGTCTGAATTCAGCATTTATCTCAAAGTCGGTATTACATCCATCGCACTTCAGTTAATTGAGAAAGGCGTTGTTGGTAAACAATTCAGTCTGAAAGAACCCGTATCAGCGATAAAAAGTATCTCGCGGGATCTGTCCTGCAAAAACCAGATAGAACTCGCTGACGGTCAACAACAGTCCCCGATAGAGGTGCAACGTGCGTACCTCGAACTTGCAAAGCAACACCTGACACCTGAAGAACGGACACCGGTCGTTGAAGATGTCCTTGAAAAATGGCAATTCGTGTTGGATAACTTGGAGATAGACCCCGGACGACTCAATCGGCACCTCGACTGGATCATCAAAAAGAAGTTACTGGACGCGTACCGGCAACGGCACGGATATCAATGGGACGACGCACATGTTCAAATGCTTGACTTGCAGTACCATGACATCCGCCCAGACAAAGGACTTTATATTAGACTCCTAAAAAATGGACATGTTAAACGCTTACTCAGCCATGAAGAAATTGTGCACGCGATGCACTATCCACCGGTAGACACACGTGCCTATTTTCGGGGCACCTGTCTACGGAGATTTCCAAAGCACATTTATAGTGCAAGTTGGAATTCGATGATTTTTAAAGGTAAATCTGGGGGACTTGACAAAATTATGATGGATCGTCCCCACTTCGGGACACAAAAGATTGTTGGTGAACTGCTGAACAACTGTACAGCAGAGGAACTCGTTAAGGAAATCCAAGGCAATGCATCAAGATAGTTATCAGTTTGCTTCGCTGTGAGAATACGGTTTTTCTGCGAAAAACCTTTCAGTTATCAGTTAAAGAGAGATGTTGTGGTAATCACCCATAAAGCAACAGCCATAAATTCTTAACTGAAAACTGACAACTGATGACTGACACCTATAAAAGGAGAGAACAATGTCGACTGAAAAACAACAGGAACACCTCAAACACCCTGTCGATGAAACCGAAGACATGCAACCCGATGTTGGTGCCAGTGAAATGGATGAGGAGTTCGTTGAAGACTTAGACACTCTTCTTGACGAAATCGATGAGATTTTGGAAGAAGATTCACAAGAATTTGTCGAGAACTATATCCAACGAGGAGGGCAGTAGGAGTGCTCGACCTCAGCGATTATGGTAACTCCGACTTCTTCCAAATCCTTAAGCGTCGCCACCCGGAATTACTCGCGACGCTTAATTCATCTGATACCACGGCAAGTCGCAACGTACCAGAAGCGTCATTCCGCCCATACGAAGGCACAACCGTGCTTGCGGTTGTCTACGATTCCGGCGTGGTTATGGCAGGCGATCGGCAGGCAACAGAAGGCTATCAAATTGGTGAGCGCCGCATTCAGAAGGTTTATCCAGTCGATCGGCACTCGGCAATTGCTGTTGCCGGTGCAGCGGGTCCGTGTATCGAAATGGCAAAACTCTTCCAAGTTGAGGTTGAATTTTACGAAAAAACAGAAGGGATCAGTCTTAGCCTCGAAGGGCAGGCGAACTTCCTCTCACATCTCGTGCGCTCGAATCTCGGACTTGCGATGCAAGGATTAATTGTCTTACCGCTCTTTGCCGGTTATGACCTGAAACGGCAGCGTGGTAGAATTTTCAAATACGATGCTGTCGGTGGGCGTTATGAGGAAGATGACTACCACGCAATCGGTTCCGGGGGTAAGGATGCCCGTACAACCCTTAAAAAACGCTACACGCCAGAGATTTCCCGTCAAAACGCCTTAGAAATCGTCGCAGAAGCCCTCTGGGATGCTGCCGATGAAGATATCGCGACCGGCGGACCTGATCTCGTCCGAAAAATTTTCCCAACGCTTTACACCGTTACGCAAGAAGGAGTTACTGAGGTTCCTGAGGCGACTGTTGAGGGACTCTATCGCGACCTCATCTCGCGTCTATAGGGAATAGTTATCAGTTAACAGTTAACAGTTTGCCTCACAGTGAGAGTTAAAGAGGGCTGTTGTGGCAGTGACAGAAAACGTCCGCGACATCATGTCTTAACCGAGAACCGAGAACTATTACTCTGACAACTGATAACCAATAACTAAGAATACAGATATGTCCACGCCTTACTATGTTTCACCAGAGCAAATCCGTCAGGATAAGGAGGATTTCGTCCGTCGCGGTATCGCACAGGCGAAAGAGGTCGTCGTTTTAGAATACCGAGATGGTCTCCTGATGGTTGCTGAGAATCCCCGGAAGACTACTTTTAAAATTTCTGAAATTTATGACCGGATTGCGCTCGCCGCAGCCGGAAGAATCGCTGAATATGAGATACTGCGCGTCGCTGGTATCCGCGAATCTGAAGTCAAAGGCTTCCGCTATTACCGCGAAGATGTCACGGCAAAATGGTTGACGAATCTCTATTCACAGCACATGGGAGCAGTCGCGCAAGCTTGGGATGCCAAACCGCTGGAGATCGAACTTCTCGTGTGCGAAGTCGGAACTACTGACGCACCCGCGAACTCGGAACTACGGAACAATCAGATTTACCATATTGCGTTTGATGGTATCTATTCGGAAGAGGAAAAGTATGCCGTTATCGGTGGACGTGCCACAGCAATAACAGAAATCCTGGAACAGCGTTACACAGACGGGTTAGAGGTGGCAGCAGCACTCCAACTCATAACAGATACCTTTCGGACAGTCGAAGCGGATGCTGAAGATAATTATGAAATAACACCACAAACAATAGAGGTGACATGCCTTGAGCAGACTGTCGAACGGCGAAAATTTCGACGACTCTCTACTGATGAAGTTACGACACTTTTGGGTTTTTAAAGTTCCTTGTGGTTAAGCCATTTTCTATAAACATAACCCAACTTGCCACCTATTTATTCACATAGCACTCCGGAATCAACGGTATGAAGGTTCTCCCTATGGCATTCCCCGGGAGTGCAAGAGTTGAATGCACCATTTTCTTTAGACATAACACCCCTCTGGGATGGGGAAAGTGTCTGAAAAAACCGTGTTGAAACGCTCAAAATCTGTTAGTAGCAACTTGGGTAAACATAATAGGACTTATGCAAAAACAGTAATTTCGATATCTTTAACCCCCTAAAGAATCAGAATCAACGGTATGAATGCCTTATGGGCATTCCCCGCCCCTTATCAGGGGGACTTTAAGAGGAAACGCGTAAATCCTACATAATTTACTTTCAGAAACAGTATAACTTCAACAGAAACCCGATTTTTTGACCATCAACTCGACTCCGAACATAATATAGAAAGGCACGAGTTGATGATCAAAACGGAAAAATCGGTGCAGAAACCTAATATCTAAAAACATGAACCGCAGAATTTATGGATTAGAAACAGAATTCGGAATCATTTGGACACCCGACGCGCCAGGTAAAAAGACGCTCACTGTCCAGAATGTTGTGATGTACCTCTTCCGAGAAATTGTGGCGGGGCGAATGTACCCTGACGTCTTCCTTGAAAATGGTGCGCGGTTCTATCAAGACATCGGGTGCCACCCAGAGTATGCGACCCCGGAATGTGATGATGTCGCTGAACTCGTCGCACACGATAAAGCGGGCGAACGGATCATCACACGTCTCGCGAGTACCGCAGAACGGCGTATGCGAAATGACGGATTCTACGGAAAAATCTCCATTTTCAAGAATAACTTGGATACGCCTGGAAATACGTATGGGTGCCACGAAAATTATCTGATGGAACGACACGTTGATTTCCGTCAGTTGGCATCCCAGCTAATTCCTTTCTTTGTCACTCGCCAAGTCTTCGCAGGTGCTGGCAAAATCAAACCGAGCCATCGCGGTTATTACGCAATCTCGCAGCGTGCTGAGCACATCCGAGAGGAAATTTCTATCGGAACAACAACAGCACGCGGGATTATTAATACGCGCGATGAACCCCACGCGGACCGCGAAAAATATAGACGCTTACACGTCATCGTCGGAGATTCGAATATGTCCGAATTTTCGACCTTTTTGAAGGTAGGGACGACCGGTATTATCCTACGCATGATTGAAGACAATTTCATTCAGCAACGGTTTGCACTCCGCAACCCGGTCAAAGCCATCCGCGAGATTTCTGACGATATCACGTGCAAACATCCGATTGAACTCCAAAATGGGAAACGGTTCTCGGCAGTCGAACTACAGTGGCAATATCTCGAATGTGCCAAACGCTACCTCGAACAAGCCGAATCTGATTCAACAACAACCCAGATTATGGCGCGCTGGGAATATATCCTCACCTGTTTGGAAAGCGATCCGATGCAGCTGGACCGGGAATTGGATTGGGTCATTAAGTGGAAGTGGTTACAGACCTACCTCGGAAAACGTGGGTTTGAGTGGGACGCGCCACAAGTGAAACACCTTGATTTAAAATATCACAATGTGCGACAAGAGGAGAGTCTCTACTACACGCTCGAAAAACGCGCGGAGGTCGAACGGATTGTCAAAGACGAGCAGATTCGGCACGCAGAGCACTTTCCACCTGAACGGACACGCGCCAAATTTCGGGGCAAATTTATCAAGAAAGTTAACGAAGGAAAGATCCTCTGCGGTGTTAATTGGAGTTATATCCAACTTTATGAACCGTACCAGATCCTATACCTCTCAACCGATCCATTTAAACCCGAATTTGACGAAGCGAGTCGCACAATTTATTCAATCTAAATGGTTATAAGTTGTTGGTTATAAGTTATAAGTCTGTTTCTGATGCTGGGTGTGCTTTTATTAAAGTCTTCACCCCCTTGAAGCGTCAGTAGTTATCAATCAAGAGATGTTGAATACTCAGAACCCGCTTAACTAAAAACTTATAACTTATAACTCTAAAACATAGGAGGCTTTTGATGCCACAACCAAAGTATGTCTACTTCTTTGGAGGCGGTGAAAGCGACGGTGACGCCACAATGCGAATGTTGCTTGGCGGAAAAGGGGCAAACCTCGCGGAGATGAGCAATCTCGGCGTACCTGTCCCACCCGGATTCACTATCTCCACTGAGGTATGCAAATTATATTACGAAAATGATAAACGCTACCCGACAGGGCTTGACGGGCAAATTGACGAGAATTTGGCGAAATTAGAAGAGACACTCGGAGCAAAATTCGGTGATACCGAAAATCCACTCCTGCTCTCCGTTCGTTCGGGTGCAGCGGTTTCAATGCCCGGTATGATGGACACGATTCTCAATCTCGGCTTGAATGATGATGCTGTTAAAGGACTTATCGCCAAATCTGAAAACGAGCGTTTCGCTTACGATTCATACCGACGCTTTATCCAGATGTTTGGGAACGTCGTACTTAACGTCGATCACGATGAATTTGAGCACTTACTCGAAGAAAAGAAGAAGGCGAAAGGTGTTACATTAGATACCGAATTAGAAGCCGCCGATTTAGCTGAACTTGTCGACGAATTCAAGAACGCCGTCAAGCAGCATACAGGCAGCAATTTTCCTGATGAACCCCGACATCAATTAGACATGGCACGCGATGCCGTTTTTGAATCCTCTGGGAATCCGCGCGCGATTACTTATCGTCGCCTCAATGATATTTCTGAAGAACTCGGACGCACGGCTGTTAACGTCCAAGCAATGGTATTCGGCAATATGGGTGGAACCTCAGGATCAGGTGTCGCCTTCACGCGGAACCCCTCAACCGGCGCGAACCAATTCTATGGTGAATTCCTTATTAACGCCCAGGGTGAAGACGTCGTCGCTGGCATCCGAACGCCGCTGCCAGTCATCGAATTGAGAAATATCTTGCCCGATGCTTATGATGAGTTGGTCGATATTGGCTTGAGGCTTGAGAAGCACTATAGCGACATGCAAGATGTTGAATTCACTATTCAGGACAGCAAACTCTACATGCTCCAGACCCGTAACGGAAAACGTACCGGTCAAGCCGCTGTCCGCATTGCCGTTGAGATGGTTGAAGAGGGCTTGATTGACAAACAGACCGCTTTAACACGCGTCCCCGCCAACGATCTGGATCAACTGTTGCATCCGAGTGTCGATCCGGACGCTTCTGTTGAGGTGATTGCACAAGGTTTGCCCGCCTCTCCGGGCGCAGCGGTCGGTAAGGTTGTTTTCACTGCACTTCACGCCGAAGAACTCGCAGCCGCCGGAGAAAAGGTAATCCTCGTCCGTACCGAAACATCACCAGAAGACATTGGCGGTATGGATGCTGCTGAGGGGATCCTCACCGCACGCGGCGGTATGACAAGCCACGCTGCCGTCGTCGCACGCGGCATGGGAAAATGCTGTGTCGCCGGATGCTCTGCGCTGTTTATCAACGAAGACGCATTAGAATTTTATGCCGAAGGGAAACGCTACACTGAAGGGGACTACATCACGCTTAATGGTTCCACAGGCGATGTCCTTGATGGACAGGTCGCACTCATCCAGCCCGAACTCAGTGGGCAATTCGGGACGCTCATGGAATGGGCAGACGAAGTTCGGTCATTGGATGTTCGCACCAACGCCGATACACCTGAGGACGCTAAAAACGCCAGACAATTCGGTGCTGAAGGCATCGGACTCTGCCGAACCGAGCACATGTTCTTCGGCACTGGAATTGATGCTGTCCGTGAGATGATTCTCGCTGATGAAACCCCCGAACGTGAGGCGGCGTTGGCGAAACTACTTCCGCATCAACGTTCTGATTTCATCGGAATCTTCGAGGCGATGGCTGGCTATCCGGTCACAATCCGCACCCTTGATCCGCCACTTCACGAGTTCTTACCAAAAAATGAAGCGGAAATCCAAGAACTCGCAGATCGGATCGGTGTTGATGCGCAAAAACTCAGTGCGCGCGTTGAGGAATTGCATGAATTCAATCCGATGCTCGGACATCGTGGATGTAGACTCGGTATCGTTTACCCGGAAATAACTGAGATGCAGGCGCGTGCGATCTTTGAAGCCGCTGTTGATGTCGCTAAACGCGGGATCACCGTACTTCCTGAGATTATGATTCCGCTTGTCGGGCATATCAATGAATTCTCGCTACAACGCAAAGTCGTCGTTGACACTGCCGACACCGTTTTTAAAGAGACTGGCACACGCGTTGCGTACCTTGTCGGAACGATGATTGAACTACCCCGCGCAGCACTCACCGCTGACAAAATTGCAGCAGAAGCGGAATTCTTCTCTTATGGTACTAACGACCTTACCCAAACAACATTTGGGATGAGCCGCGATGATGCCGCGAAATTCCTTGATGACTATGTTAAAGAAGGCGTTCTCGAATACGATCCGTTCCAGGTCCTTGACCAAGAGGGGGTCGGCAGCTTATTGCAAATCGGTTCCGAAAAAGGTCGCTCGGCACGTCCGGATTTGAAAGTCGGTATCTGTGGTGAGCACGGTGGTGAACCGAGTTCCGTGAAGTTCTGCTACGGTTTGGACTTTAATTACGTATCCTGTTCCCCGTTCCGTGTCCCGATTGCGCGTCTCGCTGCAGCACAGGCTGTCATTGAAGACGAAGGTTAGTATCGGCTAAAGAGTATGGTTACAATATAGGCGTGCCGCTTTCTGCTGTGCACGCCTATGTTATATAAGTGCAGCCTTCCAGATGATGAAATAGCAATTGGATTCCATACGCGTATTGTGGTAAAATAAAAATACGTTTAATAAAATCGTCGGCACGCGCCGTTGCACCGTTACGAAGGAAAGGAGAAAAAAATGTCAGATCAGGATTTTCGGGATCGAGTCCTTGAATATTTTGCTCGGCTTGAAAAGCAACGCACGGAAGACAACCAGCACCTCGAAAAACAACTGGACGCGATAGCCGAACAAGCGAAGGAAGACAACCAGCGCCTCGAAAAACAACTGGACGCGATAGCCGAACAGGTCGCTGAGAATACAAAAGCTATCGGGGGTTTGGCAGTTGATGTCGGATGGATTAAAGGGAAGTTGGAGGCTAAGGGAGAAGAGCGCACTGCGCTATGGAGTAAGATCGCAGTCGGAACAGCAATTTGTTCTGCCATTATTGCAGTGATTGCGCTCTTCCTCTAACAACATCTTGGAGATAGAAAAATGGAGACACCCGCAGCACACCATTTTTCATTAGAAAGCCCTCCGCCAGAGACAACTACGATGACAGTGGAGGAATTTCTTGAAAGCGATTTAGAGGGATATGAATACATTAAAGGAGAATTAGTGCCGATGCCGCCTAAATCTTTGGAGTTAGGTGGGATTAGCACCAACGTTGCTTTATCGTTAGGGTTATACGTTCGTGAGAATCAAAAGGGGAGAATATATATGCCATATACAGCGTTCAAAGTAGGCGAATGTGGGTTAATACCAGACATTGCTTTTATTTCAACAGACCGCATTCCCGCTGACCTGAGCAAACCCTTCCCAATCCCTCCAAACCTTGCTGTTGAAATAGTTTCTCGGACGGATGTGTTACACCAAGTTGAGGAAAAAGCGTTTACCTATCTTGAGGCAGGGACACAATTGGTGTGGGTCCTTAAACCCCGATCCAAAACAGTAACAGTCTATCGTTCAGAAACGGACATCACACTCCTTACACGGAATGATACCCTCACCGGTGAGAATGTTATTGAGGGATTCTCCTGTCAGGTGGCAGAACTTTTTGAGTAGTAGGACTTACGCAGCCCCCTTTGCAGGGTTTTTGCAAACGCTAAAATCCAATGCGAAGAAAGTATTTCTGCAGGGTTTCAAACCCCGCCTGCAGTGCGTAATACATAGATTATCATAGAAAAATGCGTAAGTTCTGAGTAGTACAAAGTAGCAGGCATAGTCCGTATGCCGTCAGTATTGAAAAGGAAAACACAAAATGCTAATTGCAGATCTAAACGAAATTGAAGGGCGCACCTATCCTGCCCGTAGACGCACCAAAAATCTTGTCGGCGGCGCATCGCCGATCCAGATAGGCGAATTCTGTATGGGGTTTGTTGTTTTAGAACCCAACGGTGGACAAGTGCCGTGGCACAACCACGAACAGGAAGAAATCTACTTCATCGTTGAAGGCGAAGGCGAAATGTGTCTCGGCGAAGAGCGGCAAACCCTCTCTGCTGGACAGACAGTTTTTATTCCGTCGTGGGTCTTCCACCAATTGACGAACACCAGCGACACACCGATGCAGATGGTCTACTGTTATGGCCCCGCGGGTGATGTGGCACATTGGAAACAAGAACTCGCTGGCACACTCCCGAAAGCCGGTGTCGAGGCACCACCACTCCCTGAAGGTGCAGCCCCTCAATGCACTGACAAACCTTAAGAATGGCTGTCAACCAAAGGATTATCATGACCAATCATACCCAAAAAACACATCGTGTCGGCATCATCATGAACGGTGTCACCGGCAGGATGGGAACAAACCAACACCTCGTCCGCTCTATCTTAGCAATCGCAGAAGAGGGCGGTATCCCGATCGGCGACGGCGAAGTGATTATGCCGGATCCGTTCCTCGTGGGTAGAAACCCCGCGAAACTGGAGAAACTCTCCGAAACCACTGGCGTTGAGAAATGGACAACAGACCTTGACGCTGCCCTCGCCGATGAAGATTACAGCGTCTATTTCGACGCACAGGTTACGTCACGTCGCGTCGATGCGGTCGAAGCCGCGATAGCGGCGGGCAAACATATCTATTGTGAAAAACCGACAGCGACGACCACTGCAGATGCGTATCGCCTCTATGAGCAAGCGGCAAAAGCTGGACTTAAAAACGGTGTCGTTCAGGATAAACTCTGGTTACCCGGTATCCAGAAACTCAAACGTCTGATAGATGCTGACTTTTTCGGAAAGATTATCGCGGTCCGTGGCGAGTTCGGCTACTGGGTCTTCCAAGGCGATGCGATCCCGACCCAACGTCCCTCGTGGAACTACCGGACAGAAGATGGCGGGGGCATCATTCTTGATATGTTCAGCCACTGGCGATACGTTATCGACAACCTCTTCGGCGCGGTCAAAGGGGTTTCCTGTATCGCTGCCACGCATCTACCCCAACGCTGGGATGAAGAAAACACACCCTATACCTGTACCGCCGAAGATGCTGCTTATGCGACATTTGAATTGGAGAACGGCATCATCGCGCATTTCAACTCATCTTGGGCAGTCCGCGTCCGTCGCGACGACCTACTAACAATACAAGTGGACGGCTTAAACGGGTCGGCTGTTGTTGGCTTGAGAGATTGTTGGATTCAACCGCTCTCCGGCACACCGCGGCCTGTCTGGAACCCCGATATAGAACAACCGATCAAGTTCTTTGACGGATGGCTCAAGGTTCCCGAGCAAGAGACGTACGAGAATGCTTTTAGAGCGCAGTGGGAGTTGTTCCTCCGACACGTCGTCGCCGATGAACCGTTCCCGTGGACGCTGCTCGCAGGGGCGAAGGGTGTGCAGTTAGCAGATAAAGGCATGGAATCGTGGCAGACTCGCAAGTGGGTGGAATTGCCGGAGTTAGCAGCACTCGGTTTTTAGTCCAATTTTGGATCCCAGGGCCGGTAGGTGCGGTTTGGAACCGAAAGCCGAAGCCATCCGATCCGTTACTGGGAAGGGACACCGGATCCTGAAAAAAGGACGAGAAACTCTATAATTTTTTAAAACTGGTAGGAACACCGACGGTGTGCTGGCAGCCAACGCAAACAGCAGGAGATTCTTCATGTATAGAAAAGTATGTTCGGTAGTGCACGTATGTTTTATAAGTCTTTTCATGATAGGACTTTCGCCAGTGTTTGGGCAACAGCAAGAGGAGTCTATCGTCCACCTCGTGTACTTTCTCCCCAGCGACCGAGAGCCGGAGCCTGACATAAATGTAAAGATGGATCAGTTGATAAAAGACGTACAAAAGTTCTATGCAAACCAAATGGAAGTCCATGGGTTCGGTAGGAAAACCTTTATTTTTCAAACTGACGCATCTGGGAATGCTGTGGTGCATCACATTAGAGGAAAGTTCCCAGCTGCCTATTATGAACATGGAACTTATGTCAAGGTCGGTGAAGAGATAGTGAAACAGTTTGACCTAGCTAAGAGTATCTATTTTACCCTGGTGGATAGCGGTTATTTGATTAATGGTGGCCCGGGTGTTGCTTCAAAAGGTCACGGTTATGGCGGTGGGATGGCATGCATCAATAATCTGAGCAGCCTTGATAAAAAAGTTCTTCTTAGCGCCCATGAACTCGGGCACACCTTTGGATTAGGCCACGATTTTAGAGACAAGCTTAACATCATGTCGGGTGGATGGGTGGTTACTCATAGTGGTCAGCCGATTATACCAGTAGGACTGTCTAAATGCACTGCTGAGTTCTTGGATGTACACCGTTACTTCAACGCTGGTCATCAAATTGAAAACGTCTCTAACAACTCGAAGATCAACACGAAGATTCAGATGCTTACGCCAATTGCAGATCCCGCCAATGCTATCAGGCTTCGCTTTGAAATAACCGATGTAGATGGACTGCACCAAGCCAGATTATATGGTGGAACATCAGTAACAATCGGTTGTCAGCGATTAACCGGAAACTCAAACAGCATCGTTGAATTTACGACTACTACAGTCACACCGCGAAATGGATATGTAGATCTTGATGTTATTGATGTATATGGAAATATTTCAAGCAATGGTTTTTTCATTGACGTTCCTTCCCTGCTGCCTTCCAAGGTTGTATCTATACCGGATGTAAATTTAGCAGCAGCAGTGCGGAAAGCTCTCAACTTGGCTCCAGGTGATGCCCTCACAACACTATTGATGTTAGAATTATCCTACCTTGATGGGCTTGATGACCAGATAACAGACCTCACTGGTCTTGAGTATGCAATCAATTTGACACTGTGGCTAAATCTTGCGGGTAACACGATCTCCGATGTATCCCCGATAAGTGGATTAACAAAACTGACAACCCTGCATCTTTATGGCAACACTATCACCGATATCGCCCCCCTATCCGGCTTAACACAATTGAGAATGCTGCATCTTTCCAACAACAACATTTCAGATGTGTCTGCGCTCACAGGACTTGCACGCCTAGCTCATCTCAATGTTGAGAGGAACCCACTGAGTTACGCTTCCATCCATACACATATTCCTGCACTACAGGCAAAGGGCGTTGAGGTGAAATTTGACAACCGGGCGCACTCAGCACTCGTGAAAATCTCAGGTGATACGCAGGGAGGCGAGGTAGGGACAGCGTTAGCCAACCCGTTTGTCGTAGAAGCATTAGATGAATATGGTGCCCCAATAACAGGGCTGGGTGTCACATTTCGCGTCATCGAAGGCAACGGGCAACTCAGCGCAATCACCGCTATAACGGATACGACCGGCAAGGCAGAAAAAACGTTGACACTGGGCCCGAATCCAGGCGTGATCAAAGTCCGTGTGACAGCTGCCGGAATAACATATCCTGTGACCTTTACTGCTACTGCTACGGAGGCATCCAAGCGCGCATCAGATGTCAACGGCGATGGTGTTGTGAATATTCAGGATTTGGTATTAGTATCGTCAAGTTTCGGTCAGACAGGTGAAAACGCGGCGGATGTCAACGGCGACGGAGTTGTGAACATCCAGGACCTCGTCCAAGTCGCAGCGCAATTAGGGACTGACGCGGCGGCACCGTCAGCATGGGGGCACGACGGGGAGGCCGCTCCTACAAGAACACAAGTGGAACAGTGGCTGGCAGAAGCGCGGCAACTCAACCTCACCGAGGCAACATCGCACAGCGGCATCCGTTTCTTGGAAAGTCTTTTAGTTATGTTGACCCCACAGGAAACGGCACTATTAGCAAACTACCCAAACCCATTCAACCCAGAATCATGGATACCCTATCAGTTAGCAACCCCAGCAGATGTCACATTACAGATCCACGCCATAGACGGCAGTTTAATCAGAACCCTATCATTAGGGCATAAAGCAATAGGCACATATCAGACCCGGAGCCGCGCCGCCTATTGGGACGGTAAAAACCAAATCGGCGAACCCATCGCAAGCGGCGTGTATTTCTACACACTCACCGCAGGCGATTTCAACGCAACACGAAAAATGCTCATACGAAAGTAAAACGCGTACAGCACTTATGCAGTTGGCTTGTTTTCGCACTGATTTTGGCTCGTAATCGCGCAATTCTGCAGCGTATTCACCCAAATACGACCTGCATTATTGCGCGTTCTTGGATTACGGACAATCAATTTCGTCACCGTATCCAAATTTGCGTAAGTCCTATTATAGTTATGTAAGCAATTTTCAGTATTAAGTAAACACATTGTGCATCGCTGGTGGGCGAGGAAACCCCGCCTCTACGGGGGTTTCGGCACCTCTCGGAAATCCGAAAATCTAAATTTATTATTTAATATTGCTTAGACTTTATTATTTTTTAATTTGAATAATTATCAAGATTGATCTATTATTTCTAACTTAGAAACTTGCGCAAAATCAGAGAATTCCGTTCGTCAAATTTTACGAAGACCTATTACTTTTGGTGTCTATTGTAAAGAAAAATGCAATTTTTTTATACGCCACCTGTAGGAACACTGTATAAGGGAGGTTATGCATTATGCGAATAAGAAAATGTTATATCCTTCTCCTTTTGATATTAACAACCGTTGCGTTCACAACACCCGGAACGGCACAGGACACCGCCGATAGTCCAACGGAGACAGATTATTTCGAGCAGGTTACGCTGTTTTCAGGAGGCAGAATCACGCGCTTTACACAGATGCCGATTCGCGTGCATATCTCGCCGACGCTCAAAGCACTCCCCTATCTATCCGAGATACGCTACGCTATGAACACGTGGGAATCCGCCACCGATGGGAAAATCCGGTTCCAAGAGACTGAAACCCCTGATCAGGCAGATATCCGCGTTAACCCAACCTACAGCGGTCGCTTAGGGTTCTTGGATACCCGACTCGGTAGTGCGAACTTAACGCGGCATTCACAAGACACGTCAACTGTCTCCAGCTCCAATCCCCAAACCCAAAGCAACAGTGCTAATCAATCTGCAAATACGGCAATTGATTTTACGGTAGAAGTTGTCCTTGTGTTAGAGAGTGATAACACTATCGGTGAACTAACACAAGAAGAGATGCGGACAGTGTGCCTACACGAATTCGCACACGCCATCGGGTTATGGGGGCATAGTCCAGATAACACCGATGTCTGCCACGCACGGGCAACGGCACAACAGCCAACCCCGCGCGATGTTAGGACACTGCTTAAACTCTATGATACACCCCTCCATACCTCGCAACACGACATTGCGATTGATCTCCTGAAAAAAGAGATCCAAACGAATCCAAGACTGCCGCGTCCGCACTACCTCCTCGGTGCAGTCTACTTCGATAAAGGCGATATGGCATCGGCGATCCCTAATTTTCAGAATTGCCTCAAAGTTGAACCCAACTATGAACCGGCGCGTACGAAACTGATCCAAGCTTACCAAAAGACAGGACAGCCCAATCAAGCAACCCGTCTCATTGAACAGCGCGTGAAAAGCCAGCAGGGACACCGCTCTTTCCGTGAAAGCGCGGAATCCTATAATCGCCTCGGCACGCTCCACTACCAGCAAGGCGATATGGATAAAGCGATACAGGCATTCGAGAACGCGCTGAAACGCTCGCCGCACCACAAAACAGCGAAACAGAACCTTAACCAACTCTACCGTCAAAAAGCGTTTAACGCCTTGAAACGCCGTGCTTTTGACGAAGCGATGCCCTATTTCGAGAAAGCCATCCGTCTCGACCCAGAGAACGCCACCACCTATCGAATTATGGGAGACGGGTACGCACTCGCCTCCGAGTTTCGCCAAGCAATTACACATTACCAAAAGGCACTCGAGCTCGCACCCGGCGAAGCAGAAACGCAAAAGAACCTCGCACTCACTTATACTAACTACGGTGTGACGCTCCGGAACAGAGGCGAATGGGATGCAGCAATTCGCGCTTACCACAACGCCTTGGAATTGCAACCGACCCATAAAATCGCCAATGCAAACTTGATTGACGCACTCTCACAAAAGGCGAATACCCAGCGGCAATCCGGACACGCCGATGCGGCAATCAAGACCTACCTCGAATTGCAAAAACTGCAACCAGACGATACGACTATCGCCAGCCTGCTCGGTGAATTATACCTTCTTAAGGGCGGTGATTATCCGGCGGCGATCTCGGCGTTCCATAAGGTCTACACGGCACAGCCCACCGACAAACAGGCGAAACAGAACCTCATCGCGGCGTATCAGCAATACGCAAAAACTTTGCGGAACCGAAGAGCGTACGCCGCTGCACTCGAACAACTCCAGAAAGCAGCAGCACTCTTTCCGGATAACATCAATCTCCGTCTGAATCTATCGCAGGCGTATCAACATGTTGGCAAATATGAGCAGGCGAGTACTGAATTGGAATGGGTTTTAGCGAGTTCCCCGAATCACAAAAACGCGAAAATAGAACTCGTCAACCTTCAGATCCGACGTGGAAACGCCTTGATGAACCGGAAGAAATACGCAGCAGCCATCGCTGTCTTTGAAGCAATTCCGGAAACCGGAAAAACGATAGATATTCACAATATGATCGGCTATCTCTATCTTATGCAGCGTGAACATCTGAAAGCATTAGCAACTTTTGAAACAATCTTGATGCAACAACCCGCGAATAGCGCCGCATATCAAAATCTGCTCTCGCTTGAATCGCAACTCGATGTGATGCTAAGTAAAGCGAGAACTGCCGCCTCACCAACACCCGGCACCGGCGCGGCGGCTTCAACGCCTGATACCCCCGACCCGACTGCGGAAAAATTGGCGCGCGTGCAGTGTGGCATCACACGCTGTTTAATGAACCGCAAACAGCCTAAAAATGCCATGAAGAAGTATCAACAAGCGTTAAAAGCGAAACCCTACACCCCGGAGTTACGAACCCTACTTACGGACACCGGCAAGCAGCTCGCTAACCAGTTTCAGAAGCGAAACGATACTGTGAATTATGACACAATCATGCGGTGGATAACGGAATTGAATAGCGATCCAAAAACATCACCGGAACCCTAAACCTTCACCTTTTCTTTGCAACCGACAGATTTTGTGCCATAATCTGTTAGAGTGTAGTCTTGCGGAATAGGCAGACCGAGAATGACCTGTATCGGTTGCTCGCGCCCTCTCACAGCGAAGCAAGTTGTCTTACGAGCTTTCTACCACAAATAATCCCTTCTCCAGTTATGTATAGACCTAATTATTTTTAAAATTGACTAATATTTAAAATTGACCTATTATACCCCAAGTTGTCATTTGTAAATCCAGGACTTACGCATTTTTCCATGATAACGGACATCCGACGCACTGCAGGGTTTTTGCTTGGGTATTTCTTCAGGGTTTCAAACCCCGCCAGCAAGGGGATGCGTAAATCCTAAATACCTTACAGAAAGCATTTTTGTTTGCCATCGCAACAAGTATAAAGGTAACAACTTGGATTATTTAAGGAGATATACCGTGAATTCCTTCAAACTCACCCAAATAGGTGTAGTCATCCTGTTGGTTCTCCAAATCTCGATCTTCAGCGGCTGTGATCAGTATAAAGAACTCACCAATGACCCGCCTAAAATAAACAGTTTTACTGTTCCAACGGAAGTCGAATACGGTGAAACCATCACACTTAAAGTCAGGGTTTTTGATCCCGAAGATGACGCTTTGACTTATACATGGGATGTCTCCGACGGCACATTGCTCGGTGGTACAGGCCCTGAAGTCCAGTGGACGGCTCCGAAACTACCGCCTGAGGAAATGGTGCCACCAAAAGTGGTGACCGTTAATGTCTATGTGCGGGATGGCGGCGAGGAGGATGTCTCGAAAACGGCATCCATTACCGTCTTTTCAAAGGCACACAGAGTTGCACAATCCCTCAGCGGCACCTATACACTGGTTGCCAAGCGGGTTCATGGAGACCCCGTTGCAGTGGCGGGTCTCTTGCGGTTGACGACCACAACGTTTATACTGGAAACGCAGGACATATTGGAAGACGGAGCCAAAGGTCCAACGCAGTTTGTCTCCGGTTCCTATAAACTTGTTACGCCCTTTGATGAAAGAAGTGGGACAATCCATTGGTCTATGCACGGAGACCCCACGCCTTCTATAGGGGCGTATACTTGGGACGGCAAGTTCTTTGTAATCGCGTTCCGAGGGACAGCGACGCAATACGTTTACAACCGCAGCGGCGCGGAGTCCGGAGGTGTCGAAGAAGAGGACGTGGATCCTGAACCTATTGAAGAAGAAGTCGAACCAGAGCCGGTTGATACTGATCCTGAACCTATTGAAGAAGAAGTTGAACCAGAACCGATTGATACTGACCCCGAACCCGTTGAAGAAGAAGTCGAACCAGAGCCGATTGATGTTGACCCCGAACCCGTCGAAGCAGAGGTCGAACCAGAGCCGGTTGATACTGATCCCGAACCCGTCGAAGAAGAAGTCGAACCAGAACCGATTAACACCGATGGAAAGCCAGTTGTCATCACGGATGCAACGTTCAAAACCAAGGTATTGGAGGCTAAATTGCCTGTTGTGCTTGAATTTGAAGCCGATTGGTGTCCGTTCTGTAGACAAATGAAACCGGTTGTTGCGTCCGTTGTCCTGGAACACCGCGACACTTTCATCATCGGCAAGTTGGATATCGATGAAAACCGTCAGACGACGGAGAAATATAAAGTAAAAGGGATTCCGACTTATGTTGTGTTCCGAGATGGCGTAGAGGTATCGAGATTCGCAGGGGCGATGCCTAAAGCGGTTTTTGAACAGAGAATCCTTACTGCACTAAAATAGGTTTCACGTGGACATAAGCGAAAACAGGAGGTTTCAATGAAAATTAAACTATTTTCGATTTTTATTCTCATGTTTATGACACTTACGCTCATACGAAACAGTTCCGCTCAAATTCTCTCTCAAAAACATCTCCCTGAAGGTGCGATAGCACGCCTCGGTAAAGGAATCGCAGGAGACGTAAAATACTCCCCGGATGGCGCGCTGATCGCCGTCGCCAGTAGTATCGGCATTTGGATCTATGATGCTCAGTCCTATCAAGAGATTGACCTGTTTACTGAACATTCGGAGTCCGTCGAGGGCGTTGCCTTCAGTCCGGATGGGCAGACACTCGCTGGTGCGAATAGGGGAGGGACGGTCAAGTTGTGGGATGTGAACACCGGGCATCTCAAAGCCACCTTTAAAGGGAGTGGGAAGTGGCTCTGGAATGTAGCCTTCAGTCCGGATGGACAGATACTCGCCTGTGCAGATGGGGACGAACTGAAACTGTGGGATATGGCCACCCAACGACTCAAAATCATCCTCAAGGGGCACACAAGCCTCGTTACGAGTGTCGCGTTCAGCCCGGATGGACAGACGCTCGCGAGTGGCAGTTGGGATAAAACAGCGCGTTTATGGAACGTAGACACCGGACGACTCAAACGGACACTCAGGAGCCATGAAACTGAAGTTGAAAGTGTTGCATATTCACCAGATGGTCGTACACTCGCAAGTGGAAGTAGAGATGGGAAGAATACAGTGTGTTTATGGGATGCACACACCGGGCGACTCAAGATGACAGTCCCAGGGCGTTCGTCTGGTGTCGCGTTCAGTCCGGATGGACAGACACTCGCGAGTAACGGATGGGGTAGGATAACACTGTTGGATGCGGACTCCGGACAGCAAAAAGCCATTCTTCGAGGAATTGCCGATTTCAGTGGCAGTGTCGCCTTCAGTCCGGATGGTCGCACTCTCGCTGGTGTGAATTATAGCATGGTCAGACTCTGGGATGTGAACACCGAGCAACATAAAACCGATCTCACCGGTCATGCGGGGATTTCCCCGAATATAGCCTTCAGTCCGGATGGACAGACACTCGCGAGTACAGATCATGAAAGAGTACGCCTGTGGGATGCGAACACCGGGCAACACAAAACCGATCTCACCGGTCATGCAGGAGCTATCTTTTATACACATAATCACTCCAGTATAGCCTTCAGTCCGGATGCCCAGATACTCGCTGGTCTGAATGGCAACATGGTAGTGCTGTCGGATGTGAACACCGGGCAGGAAAAAATGAAACTCATGGGACATACTGACGCGATCCAGAGTGTAGCGTTCAGTCGTGATGGACAAACACTGGCTACTGGGAGTTCTGCCGAGGTGCGCCTGTGGGATGTGAACACCGGACGCCAAAAAATGATCCTACAAGATCCAGACCTGAACGGCTCTCTGATTGCTTATGCTCCTGATGGTCGGACCCTAGCGACTCGAGGTCCGGGCGATCCTACGATCCGTCTATGGAATACCGTCACAGGTGAACCTCTCAAAGTCCTCATAGGACATACAAGGGTTCCCCGTAGTTTTGCCTTTAGTCCGGATGGTGGTACATTCGTTAGTGGTAGTTGGGGCGAGTTGCTACTGTGGGATGTAGTGAACGGAGAACAAAAACACGCGTTTCAAGTGGACGGGCGTTGCAATGCTTCGGGGCTTGCCCTCAATTCCGATGGGAGCATATTGGTAACTGAATGGAATGGAACTGGTGTGATGTTGTGGAATGTTGGTACACGCGAACAATTGATGGCCTTTCCTGGGCATGGAAACCAACACCAACATCAGATCACCAGTTTAGTCTTTAATCCTAATGGAAACATGGTCGCCAGTGCGGCTGTAGATGGCACGGTGCTTTTGTGGGATGTTACACCCTTCACCCCGGAACAAGGGCAACAAGATATAGAAGTCCAACAAACACAACCGGATACAGAGGTTCAGCAGACACACCCTGATACAGTTATACAACAATACGAACGAGAGATGGTTCGACTCGTCTACTTTCGTCCAAGCGACCGTCCACACCGACACAGTATCAACACTGAATTAGACACATTGATACGGTGGTCCCAGTACTTCTTCGCAGAACAGATGCAAAACTATGGACAAAAAACCTTTGCATTTGAAACTGATACGACCGGTTACGCAAAGGTCCATCATGTTACTGGAAAATTTACGGATACATATTATCACAGTGATACCTACGCCAAAGTGGTGAAAGAGGTCGCTGAGCAGTTTGATACGTCCAAGGATGTCTTTCTTATCGCAGTAGACGTTAGTAGCGAATTCATTAACAATGAAGGCACCTGTGGGATAGGCGGCGGTGAGTGGAAGTCCTATGACAGTGAATTGTGGCGGCGAGATTTTGGCGGGACAGCTGTCATCCCGGCCTCTGGAGTCTGTATCAATCCAAGTATTACCGCACACGAACTCGGACACGTCTTCGGATTGGAACACGATTTCCGGGACGATGCTTATCTCATGGCTTACGGCACACAAGAACGCTTATCGCACTGTGCAGCAGAATGGTTGGATGCACACCGGTTCTTCAACAACGACCCGACAGCGTTCAATGATGCAGCAACCATGGACCTGCATACCGCAAACACTTCAGCACCCAGAAACCTGAGTCTACAGTTTCAACTTACCGATGCTGACGGGCTACATCAGGCGCAGCTGATTGTGCCAGCAACAGCGAGCGATCCTGCACAAGGCACCAAATTACATACCTGCAAATCCCTAAACGGCAAAAGCCAAACAGTTGAATTCCTCACGAGTGCCTTAACAATTCGGGCTGATAGCGAAGTAACCCTGCAAGTGATTGATGACCGGGGCGGCATCACAAAGCAGACGTTTCCGCTGACGATCCAAGATAATCCATCACCAGGGTTAGTCGCTACCGCAGGAATCTCTGACAACTTTGACGACGCTTTTGAAGGCACTGCGTTGCAAAACCCGAATTGGCAGTGGCAGAATGAACCCGCGAATTGGGATGTCGGCGAAACACGAGACGGTTTCCTCCATATCGAGGGTGAAACCAATCGAAATCTCTGGGCATCAGATGCCTCACATTTCCTTTATCAAGAAACCGATGCAGACACGTTTGATGTGGAAACCCACTTCTTCTCCAGATGGGATACTTCTTCCGGTGTCAATGGACTGGTCGTGAAGAGTCCGGCGGATAACAACTGGGTGACGATAAAGTTTTGGTCGCGGGATGCTGGTGCAAAAGGGCAGATCCAGTATCAAACCAGAGGACGAGGTTTAGTAGCGGATCCACCATGGCGACCTGAATTCGGGGCGACAGAACTGTTTTTAAGACTCCGTAAGCACGGAGACACCTATACAGGGTGGTATAAGACTCGCGAAGCGGATCCTTGGATAGAGATTGGGGTTGCCAATTTTCCGTTGACACCCCCGTTACAGTTAGGCATCTATGCGGGTGTCGCCGCGGGGACAGGCACTTTAACGGTTGACTATGATTACTTCCGAAGCACGGTTGACACGGGTGTTCTCGCATCACCAACACACCAGTTTTCGGCGATGGCAGCACCGACGCAAACGACACTCTTGCCAAATTACCCAAATCCGTTCAACCCGGAGACGTGGATACCCTATCAGTTGGCAACTCCAGCAGATGTCATGCTGCGCATCTATGCCGTAGACGGAAGTTTGGTACGTTTGCTATCATTAGGACATAAGTCGGTAGGCATCTATCAATCCCGTAGCCGTGCGGCGTATTGGGATGGCAAAAACGAGTTCGGTGAACCGGTGGCAAGCGGTGTCTATTTCTACACACTCACCGCAGGCGATTTCAACGCAACACGAAAAATGCTAATCCGAAAGTAAAACACATACGCAGTTGTCAGTTACTTTTGAGCAGACCTCTTACCACGGTAATCACAGTTCAGAATTCAACACCGGTGACAGAGCGTGACTGACAACTGACAACCAATACAGGAGACATAACTCGATAAAAATGGAAACAAGACTATTTTCGATTTTAGCACTACTCATAATTTCAAGTCTCAGTATTCAACCGTGTTTTTCTCAATATGCCGGACATACCCAACTTGGTTTACCCGAAGGTGCCAAAGTTCGTCTCGGTAAAGGTCAAATAAATGAGATAAAGTATTCACCGGATGCTTCGTTGCTTGCGGTAGCAAGTAGTATCGGTATCTATCTCTATGATGCCAAAACCTACCATGAGGTCGCACTGCTTGCAGGACATACGAGCTCAATCAATAGTGTATCGTTCAGCCCGGATGGTACTACCATTGCAAGTGGGAGTGATGATGGAAAAGTGCGTTTATCGGATGTTGCAACCGGTGAGACCAAAACCACATTCACAAACCCTGCAGATAGGTTTGGCCTCGATGATGTCTTGAGTGTGTCGTTCAGTTCCGACGGTTCGCTGCTTGCCAGTAGAAGTTGGTCTGAAGTGCATTTATGGGACATTACGACAGGTACCATCAAAGTAACTCTCTCAACAGATCCATACCTGATAGCGAGTGTGTCGTTCAGCCCGGATGGTGCGACACTTGCCAGTGGGAATGCGCGCAACGCGGTGGATTTATGGGACGTTGCTACGGCTACCATCAAAGCCACACTCGTAAAGAATAAATTTTTAATCTCGCCTGATTGGGCTCGAAGTGTTTCGTTCAGCCCAGATGGCACCACCGTTGCGAGTGGGAGTGATGACGGAAAAGTGCGCCTGTGGAACATATCGACTGGCAGCCTGAAATCCACACTCACCGGGCATACGAGCGGAGTCTTAAGTGTGTCATTTAGTCCGGATGGTGCGACACTTGCCAGTGGGAGTCGGGACGACACAGTACGTTTATGGGACGTGGCGACGGCTACCCTGAAATCTACACTTACGGAGCATACCGGCGATGTCAATAGTGTATCATTCAGTTCCGATGGTGCGACGCTTGCCAGTGGGAGTTGGGACGGAACAGTGCGTCTGTGGGATATATCGACTGGCAGCCTGAAATCCACACTCACTGGACATACGACTGGGATATCGAGTGTATCGTTCAGCCCTGGTGGTATTATCGTTGCCAATGTGAGTACGTACGATAGGGTGGATTTGTGGAATGTTACGACAAGCACCCTCAAAGACACGCTCACTGGGCATACGGGGCGAGTTTTGAGTGTTTCGTTCAGTCCAGATGGTGCGATACTTGCCGGCGGGAGTTGGAATGGCACGACGTACTTGTGGGATGTTGCAACCGGCACTCTCAAAGACACGCTCATAGAAGAGGCAGGTGATGTCCGGAGTGTTTCATTCAGTCCAGATGGTAAGACACTTGTCAGTGGTGGAAGTTGGGGCGCAGTGCACTTATGGGATGTTGCGTCCGGCACGCTAAAATCCACGCTCACAGTACAGACAGGCGGCACCGTAAGTGCTTGGTTCAGTCCGGATGGCAAGACCCTTGCCAGTGGTGGGACTTGGCGAGGAACGGTGGATTTATGGGACGTTGCGACTGGCACCCTGAAATCCGAGTTCACAGCAGAAGAGGCAGGTGGTATCATCAGTGTTTCGTTCAGTCCGGATGGGGCAACACTTGCCAGTGGAGGTGATGACGGAAAAGTACGTCTGTGGGATGTTGCAACCGGCACCCTGAAATCCACGCTTACAGGTCCGGCAGAGGCTGTCATGAGTGTTTCGTTCAGTCCGGATGGGGCAACACTTGCCAGTGGTGGGAGTGATGACGGAAAAGTACGTCTGTGGGATGTTGCAACCGGCACCCTGAAATCCACGCTCAGGCATACAAGCGATGTCTACAGTGTAGAGTTCAGTCCGGATGGTGCAACACTTGCCAGTATGAGTTGGGGTGGGACAGTGCTGCTATGGGACCTCACACCTGCACCGCCAGAACCGCCACGCCTCGCAGCGGATGTCAATGGCGATGGCACAGTGAACATCCAAGATTTGGTATGGGTCGCCGGGGCATTTGGGCAGCAAGTTCCTGAAGAAGGTGATCCCGCCGATGTCAACGGCGATGGTCAAGTTAACATCCAAGACCTCGTCGCCGTCGCAGCAGCTTTCGGTGAAACCGCTAACAGCGCACCGTCTGCCGTCAACCTCTCCGCAGAGACCGTGCAACAGTGGCTCTCCGCTGCTAAGCAACTCAGCCTCACTGATGCGACCTCCCAACGCGGTATCCGTTTCCTTGAGCAGCTGCTGACGTTAACCCCGAAAGAGACGGCACTCTTAGCGAATTACCCAAATCCCTTCAACCCGGAAACATGGATACCGTACCAGTTAGCATCACCCGCAGATGTCACACTCCATATCCATGCCGTAGACGGCAGTTTAGTCCGCACCTTGTCGTTGGGGCATCAGACAGTCGGTGTGTATCAAAACCGTAATCGTGCAGCATATTGGGACGGCAAAAACGAACTCGGTGAACCCGTCGCAAGCGGTGTCTACTTCTACACGCTCACCGCAGGCGATTTCAACGCAACACGAAAAATGCTCATACGCAAGTAGGAGGGATTTTCAATCCCGATGGAGAAAAGGACGGTTGTCAATCAACGGATGTCCGTAATCCTGAAAATCATGGAAATCACAACTCAGAATTCAACACCGGTACCGGAACGGGACTGAAAACTGCTAACCGACAATCAATAAAGGAGACAGGCATCCATGAAACTGAAAACAACACTTTTTTTCGTCTTAACACTGCTCATAATTTCAAGCCTCAGCATTCTACTTTGTTTTGCGCAATATGAGCCGTACACGCAACTCGATTTACCCGAGAGTGCCAAAGCACGCCTCGGTAAAGGTAATATAAATGAGATAACGTATTCACCGGATGGTTCATTACTTGCGGTAGCAAGTAGCATCGGTGTATGGCTCTATGATACCGAAACGTTCCAAGAACTTGCGCTGCTCACCAAGCATACGAGAAGTGTCGAAAGTGTGACGTTCAGTCCAGATGGCAAGACACTGGCGAGTGGGAGTAGGGATAGAACCGTTCGTTTGTGGGATGTTGGAACCCAGACTCTCAAATCCACGCTTACCGAACGGTCATTCGGGATCAATACCGTGTCCTTCAGCCCGGATGGTCGGACGCTTGCCAGTGGTGGACATCATGACCAGATAGTCCGTTTATGGGATGTTGCGACGGGGGCAGTCAAATTAGAATTTACCGGGCTGACACGCGGTGTTCGTAGTTTAGCATTCAGTCCAGATGGCAAAACACTTGCTGGTGTGGGTGATGACCGGATAGTCCGTTTATGGAATGTTTCGACGGGCACACTGAAATCTGAACTCACAGGACACACATTATGGATCAATAGTGTGTCATTCAGTCCAGATGGCAAAACGCTAGCCAGTGGGAGTGGCAACGGAATCGTACGTTTGTGGGATGTTGCGACGGGTACGCTCAAAACCGAACTCACAGGGCATACGGATGATGTCAATAGCTTAGTATTTAGTCCCGATAACAGGACCCTCGCCAGTGGGAGTGATGATGGGACTGTTCGTCTGTGGAATGTCTCGACGGGCACACTGAAATCCACACGCACCGGGCATATAAGCAGCGTCGAAAGTGTGGCGTTCAGCCCAGATGGCAAAACGCTGACAAGTGGGAGTAGCGACAGAACCCTGCGTTTATGGGATGTCTCAACGAATGCGGTCAAAACTGAACTCACTGGGTATACCAATAGTATCAAGAGTGTGGCGTTCAGCCCAGATGGCAAAACGCTGGCGAGTGGAAGTGAGGACCGGAGGGTGTGCTTGTGGGATGTGGAGATGGGTAGGTCCAAAGTGACACTTATGGGGCATACGCGCGAGGTTTTCAGTGTCTCCTTCAGTCCAAATCGGGCTCTCCTTGCTACTGGAAGTTGGGATAAGACGGTGCGTTTATGGGACGTTTCGACGGGGGCACTTGAAGCCGAACTCACAGGGCATACACTCTTTGTCAATAGTGTATCATTCAGCCCAGATGGCAAAACACTAGCCAGCGGAAGTGATGACAACACAGTGCGTTTATGGGATGTTGCGACGGGCACCCTGAAAATGAAACTCACGGGGCATACGGTCAAAGTTTCGAGTGTTTCGTTCAGTCCAAATGGGACTCTCCTTGCTACTGGAAGTTGGGATAAGACGGTGCGTTTGTGGGACGCTTCGACGGGGGCACTTGAAGCTGAACTCACAGGGCATACCGACGATGTCAATAGTATATCGTTCAGTCCAGACAGTATGACGCTGGCCAGTGGTAGTAGGGACAAAACCGTACGTTTGTGGGATATTGCGACAGGCATGTCTAAAGCGATAGTCGCAGAGGATGCCAGTCTTGTCTCTAGTGTCTCTTTCAGTCCAGATGGTATGACGCTCGTAAGTGGCAATGGGGACGGAACCGTACGTTTGTGGAATGTTGCGACAGGAGACCTCAAACACACTCTTACGGGGCATACATCAACTGTCTATAGCATCGTGTTCAGCCCAGATGGTATGACACTCGCGAGTGGGAGTGGGGATGGCACAGTGCTGCTATGGGATCTCGCACCTGCACTGCCAGAGCCACCACGTCTCGCAGCGGATGTCAACGGTGACGGGAGCGTCAACATTCAAGACCTCGTCACCGTCGCTGCCGCTTTCGGCGAAACAGGAGAAACTCCTGCCGATGTCAACGGTGACGGGAGCGTCAACATTCAAGACCTCGTTGCTGTCGCTGCGGCTTTCGGGGAAGCAGCTGACAGCGCGCCGTCTGCAGCCAACTTCTCTCCAGAGACAATACAGCAATGGCTGTCGCAAGCGCGACAGTTAAACCTCACGGATGCCACCTCCCAACGCGGTATCCGTTTCCTTGAGCAGCTGCTGTTAACGTTGACTCCGAAAGAGACGGCACTCTTAGCGAACTACCCAAATCCCTTCAACCCAGAAACATGGATACCGTACCAGTTAGCATCACCCGCAGATGTCACACTCCATATCCATGCCGTAGACGGAAGTTTGGTACGTTTACTATCATTAGGACATAAGCAGGTAGGCATCTATCAGTCCCGTAGCCGTGCAGCGTATTGGGACGGTAGAAACGAGTTAAGTGAACCCATCGCAAGTGGGCTCTATTTCTACACTTTAACCGCAGGCGATTTTACTGCAACACGAAAAATGTTGATACGTAAGTAAAACGAGGGCTAACAACCATTCCACCCTGGTACGGGTGACATCTCTAAAGGAGATAGAAATCTATGGAACTGAAAACAAGACTATTTTTCATCTTAACACTCCTCATAATTTCAAGTCTCAGTATTGTGCCTTGTTTTGCGCAGTATGCAGCACATACGCAACTTAGCTTACCCGAAGGTGCTAAAGCACGTCTCGGTAAAGGTAGCATAAACGAGATAGCGTATTCACCAGATGGTTCAATACTTGCAGTAGCGGGGAGTCTCGGTATATGGCTGTATGATGCCGATACGTCCGAAGAACTTGCGCTGCTCACTGGACATACGGGCGGTGTCACGAGTGTGTCGTTCAGTCTGGATGGCACTACCCTCGCTAGTGCGGGGCGGATTGATGGAACCGTCCGTTTATGGGACGTAGGGACAGGCACACTGAAAACCGAACTCAAAGGGAATTTCGGCGATATCTCAAGTATATCATTCAGTCCGGATGGCACTACGCTGGCGAGTGGGAATTTGGGTTATGGTGCGGCGGTACGTTTATGGGACGTAGGGACAGGCACACTGAAAACCGAACTCAAAGGGCCTTGGGGCGGTGTCACAAGTCTATCGTTCAGTCCGGATGGCAACACCCTTGCCAGTGGTTGGGACTGGGACATGAAGGTGCGTTTATGGGATGTCGAAACAGGGACGCTGAAAACCGAACTCATCACCGGGCATACCAAGATCAACAACATATTGTTCAGTCCGGATGGCACTACCCTCGCCAGCACAGGATCAAGGGGAGACACCAAGGTGCGTTTATGGGATGTAGGAACAGGGACGCTGAAAACCGAACTCATCACCAGGCATTATGGGGGCAATATCACGATAGCGTTCAGTCCGGATGGTACGACGCTTGTCAGTGGAAGCGGGGCCGACTCGCGGGTGTTGTTATGGGATGTTGCGACCGGCACCCTCAAAACTACGATCAAAGGTCACCTGAGTGGAGTTTCGAGTGTATCATTCAGTCCGGATAGAGTGACGCTTGCCAGTGGAAGCGGGGATGGCACAGTGCGTTTATCGAACGTTGCAACCGGTACCCTCAAAGCCGAGCTCATAGGGCATGGATACATCCAGAATATATCGTTCAATCCGGATGGCACCACTCTTGCCAGTAGTTCTGGCAGAATGTTGAGTCTGTGGGACGTTGCGACCGGCACCCTCAAAACTACGATCAGTGGACATCTGCTCGGGGTCAGGTGTCTATCGTTTAGTCCGAATGGAACCATCCTTGCCAGTGGAAGTTCAAATGGACCGCTCCGTACGGATACCGTGCGTTTATGGGATGTTGCTGCTAATACGCTGAAACTGAAATCTACGCTCGAAGGGGATTATTGGGTCAGTAGTGTATCATTCAGTCCTGATGGCACGATACTTGCCAGTGGGATTTTGGAAAGTACGATCAATATTTCGGAAGGGAAGGTACGTTTGTGGGATGTTGCGACGGGCACCCTAAAATCCGAACTTATAGGGCATGCCAGCGATGTTCATAGTGTATCATTCAGTCCTGATGGCACAACGCTTGCCAGTGGAGGTCAGGACAAAACAGTGCGTTTGTGGGATGTTACGACAGGCACGGTCAAAGCCACCCTCCCAGAGCATACAGATGCTGTTTATAGTGTCTCATTCAGTCCTGATGGCGCAACGCTTGCCAGTGTGGATGAGAGGGTACGCTTGTGGGATGTTGCGACGGGGGCAGTGAAATTCACCTCCGCCTTCACAGGGACAGGTCATGTGTTGTTCAAGCCGGATGGGTTGACACTTGCCAGTTATAGTGATGGTGGCACGCTACTGCTGTGGGACTTCGCACAGGCACCCTCAGAGCCGCCACGCCTCGCAGCCGATGTCAACGCCGATGGACAAGTCAACATCCAAGACCTCGTCGCCGTCGCTGCAGCCTTCGGTGAAACGGGAGACACACCGGCGGATGTCAACGCCGATGGACAAGTCAACATTCAAGACCTCGTCGCCGTCGCTGCGGCTTTCGGCGAAATGGCTGCCGGAGCACCGTCTGCAAGCAACCTCTCCGCAGAGACCGTGCAGCAGTGGATCTCCACTGCTAAGCAACTCAGCCTCACTGATGCGACCTCCCAACGCGGTATCCGTTTCCTTGAGCAGCTGCTGCTGACGTTAACCCCGAAAGAGACCGCACTCTTAGCGAACTACCCAAATCCCTTCAACCCAGAAACATGGATCCCGTACCAGTTAGCATCTCCTACGGATGTAACGCTACGTATCCATGCGGTAGATGGCAGTTTGGTCCGAACGTTGTCATTAGGACACAAGGCTATCGGCACCTATCAATCCCGCACCCGTGCGGCGTATTGGGATGGCAAAAACGAGTTCGGTGAACCGGTGGCAAGCGGGGTCTATTTCTACACGCTCACAGCAGACGATTTCAACGCAACACGAAAAATGTTAATACGCAAGTAAAACGAGTACGCAGTTATTAGTTACTTGAGGGTGGTTCATAAATAAAGTTGAGTCGTGTCAGGATAATGGGTATCCTTTAATGAAAAGCAACCCATTGAAGGAGTTTCCCATGTATTATCCTGACATGAAAGATTATATCACAT
>JAGFCB010000045.1 GCA_022394775.1 Candidatus Poribacteria bacterium | reverse complement strand
GGGTAATCATCTCGCGTGCTTGCACCTGTGGATGGTTCACCACTTTGTCCATCGCATTGATGGGACCGCACGGCACACCAATCTTTCCGAGCGCATCGATCCACGCATCGGTTGTCCGTCGCGCCATAATCTCTGAGAGGATAGGAAACAATTCAGCATGGTTTTCGGTCCGATCAGCGTTCGTGCGGAATCGTTCATCCGCAATGAGGTCCTGCCGATTAACATGCTCACAAAACTTTGCCCAAAGCGTATCGTTTCCGAGCGCGATGATGACGTGTCCGTCAGCAGACGCGAAAGCTTCAAACGGTGTAATTGCGGGGTGTCTGGCACCGAGCGGTTTCGGTGCTTCACCTGTGGCAAAATAACGGACGACAGCGTTCTCCAAGACAGCGACAAGACTATCGAGCATGGCTACGTCCACGAACTGTCCTGTTCCGGTTTGGTTACGGTGGTGCAGCGCAGAGAGGATACCGATTGTCGTGAAGAGTGCTGCGGTGATGTCGCTGATAGAGGTGCCGACCCTCACAGGGGGTCCCTCAGGTTCACCTGTAATACTGATGATGCCCCCCATACCTTGGATGATCATGTCGTAAGCACCTTGTTGGGCGTAGGGACCAGTTTGTCCGAAACCAGAACACGCGGCATAGATAAGTGCCGGATGCTCCGTTTTCAGTGTGTCGTAATCCAACCCGAGTTTTTCCATCGTTCCGGGTCGAAAATTCTCCACAACGACATCGGTATGTGCTAATAACTGCTTGAATATCGCCTGTCCACGTTCGGTTTTAAGGTTGAGCGTCACACTGCGTTTACCGCGATTCACGCTCATGAAGTAGAGACTAAACCCATTTTTGAAGGGACCGAAATTACGAGATTCATCCCCTGTGCCGGGCTGTTCAATCTTGATTATCTCCGCGCCGAGGTCACCGAGGAGCATTGTTGCATAGGGACCCGCGAGGACGCGTGTCAAATCTAAGACCTTTATACCGTCAAGTGGACCTGCCATCTTTCATATCTCCCAATAAGTCTATGAAACATCCGTAGGACTTACGCAGCCCCTCGCTGGCAGGGTTTCAAACCACGCCAGCAGGGAATCGGATGTTTGTTATCATGGAAAAATGCGTAAGTCCTGATCCGTTACAGTTCTTCACCAACGATGAGGCGGTACGCCTCACGGTATTTTTCGCTTGTCTTGGAGATAACATCCTCTGGCAAATTGGGAGCAGGCGGTTCCTTGTTCCATCCGATTTCGGAAAGGTAGTCCCTGACGAACTGCTTATCGAAACTCTGTTGCGGTTTACCGGGTTCATAGAGATTCGCGGGCCAGAAACGGGATGAATCCGGTGTGAAGACTTCATCAATGACAATCAGTTTGCCGTCGCGTTGCCCGAATTCAAATTTGGTATCGCAGAGAATAATCCCCGCGTTTTCAGCGTGTTGACTCGCGGCTTCAAAGAGCGCGAAACTGGTCTCAATCAGTCGGTCAGTGAGTTCACTGCCAACTTCGCTCCGCATTTCATCAATGGAGATCGGTTCGTCATGCTCACCTTGTTCTGCCTTAGTTGTCGGTGTGAAGAGGAGTTCAGGGAGCCGATCCGATTCGCGGAGACCAGCCGGGAGTTTCTGCCCACAAATTTCGCCTGTTTTCTGATACGAGGCCCAACCGGAACCGGCGAGATAGCCACGGACAACGCATTCAACATCGACCCGATCCGCTTTTTTAACCAGCATGGAGCGTCCCTTTAAGAGTTCTGCATCAGGCTGCAAAATATCGGGATAATCTTCAACTTCAGTCGCTATGAGATGATTGTCAGCAACGGATCCGGTATAGTCGAACCAGAATTTGGATAGACCGGTTAAGACGTTGCCTTTATCTGGGATACCGTTTGGTAGAACAACATCAAAGGCGGAGATACGATCGGTGGATACGATCAGAAGTTCATCTCCAAGGTCGTAGAGGTCACGGACCTTGCCGCTGTGGAGCGGGGTTAAATTGGTTAACTGTGTAGATGTGATAACGTTTTGAGACATATTTTCTCCTTTGGAAGCAATTAGCCGTCAGCCATCGACTGTCAGCTTTTATTCTTTCAATAGGTTTTGTAGTACAATGGCAGTCTTATGTGCCGTATCAATTTGAAGTGCTTTATTAATTTCTACCTCTGCGGATTGATGTTCGCCGAGATAGAAGTAACATGACGCTTTCAAGGCGTAGAGGTCAGCTTTGGAATCGTAATCGTGCCGAAAAAGGTATTGCGCGTCCCCTTGCAGTGCGTTATCAATCGCGCGGATCGCAGACTCGAAATCGGTGAGGTCTTTGTTTCGTAGATAGAGCAGATTTGCGAGTCCAACCCAAGCATCGGTATTTGATGCGTCAAGTTGAACAGCGTTCTGAAACGCTTCTTGTGCTAACGGTGGGTTCAGGGTGAGACTGAGATGGCTCCATCCGACACCGTTATGTGCATCCGCGAGTGCTTCATCGAAGTTGAGCGCGCGCTCAAAACTAAGCAGTGCCTGTGGATAATTGCCCGACGCATAGTGCCGCCATCCCTGTTCGGTGTAATTGACCGCGCTTGATGTATTTGGGTCGGAATCGCTGGAGCAACCGTTCAGTATAAAGAGCATACCAAGTATGGCAGCAATCAGCATCATCAAGTAGGGAACCATCAGCACTGCACAGACGATATAGTGCCGTAATTTGAACCTAACAGGATACATGG
>JAGFCB010000270.1 GCA_022394775.1 Candidatus Poribacteria bacterium | reverse complement strand
CAATTTGTATGACCCGTCAGTGTTTGCTTGTGTTCACCTGTATTGACATCCCATAGTCGTACTGTTTGGTCCCAACTTCCACTCACAAGCGTTTCGCCATCCGGACTGAAAGCAAGACTCTTAACTTGCCGTTTATGCCCGGAGAGTGTTATCTTGTTTTCGCTTGTGTCTAAGTCGTAGAGATGAATAGGCCCCTCATGACTACCCATAGCAATCGTTTTACCATTCGGACTCAATGCAACACTAACGACACGATCTATATCCCCTGGGATCATTTTCTTGTGTTTACCGGTGATCGGATCCCACAGACTGATTGTGCCTTTCCGATCTACACAAACAATTATTGTTGTTCCGTCCGGAGTGAAAGATAAGAAGGTATTGAAAGAGGTGATCGCAGACTTCTGTTCTCCTGTAATGGTATCCCAAAATTGGATAGCATCACCGGTTCCACTTGCAAGCGTTCTCCCATCCGGGCTGAATGTGAGATTCAAGCCTGAGAGTTCCTCCCTATTCACGGTGAGTTTTGTTTGCACACCCGTGCTTCCATCAGCAGAATTGTACCCCCACAGCAGTACGGTACCATCCTTACTTCCGCTCGCAAAGGTGCGTCCATCTGGACTAAACGCAAGCCTGTCAACTATACTTGTATGCGCAGTAAGTAAGGCGATTTCTCGGCGTGTTGCGACATCGTACAACCAAACCCCGATGCCACTCGCAATAGCGAGCAATTTACCATCGGGAGAATACTGTATTTCACGTATCCCACCTTTACCGAGACGTGCTTTGGCGTCTTCTGGTAAATGCCATTGCATGGCTTCTTGTGTTGAGTTGTCTTCCACTGTTTTTGTTCCTGTTGATAAGCCGTTATTGCTGTTTTTGCCGGGTGTCGTCCCGTTTCCAACCCTATTTTGCAAAGCGGGTTTTGATTGAATATCCAGAACAACTGGCGCGTCAATAAGTTCAATAGTGGCTTCCGATTCCGCCTCAAGATTATAAGGCTGCTGAGAACGCGCGATGTATTGATTGCTCGCGCCCATCAACAGAATAACCAAGATAGCGGATGAACCTAAAGCCGCTAACGGAAACAAAGGTTTACCGCCTGAAGGAGATGTTTGTTTCAAGCGGTCAATGTTCCGCATGATGTTTTCAGTTAGGTTTGGACTTAATGGGACACTGCCGAGTATCTCATAAATTATATGTTCTTCGTTTTTTAGGCGTTCTCGCCCGCGTCGCAGCCGACTTTTAACCGTATGCGGAGATACTCCCAGAAACTTGCTAATTTCCCCACAGTTCATTTCGCCGAGGTAGTAAAGCACCATTACTGTGCGTTCGCTCTCTGGCAGTTTTTCCATCAGCCTTTGCACGATTTCACGTCGGCACTCGACGGCTGCAGCTTCATACTGTTCACAGACATAGTCCGAATAAGCAGTTTTTTCAAGCGTCTCTTCATCGGTAATTTCCAGCGATTGCATATTTTTCAGTCGTTTCTTACGGAACCATGCCCTGCAAAGCCGATCGGCAATGACGTAGAGCCACCCCGGAAACTGACTCGGATTTTTCAGAGACGCAAGTTTTTTGTGTGCTTGAAGAAAAGTGTCTTGCGTGATTTCTTCAGCGATATGATAATCTCTGACTTTCCGCCATGCGAGCGCGTGAACGCCTTTTTGGTATTTTTTCACCAAAGTGCTAAAAGCATTTTCGTCACCTGACAATATGCTCTGGATCAGTTCAACATCATCTTTTTCCATCAGAGACCTCCAAAACCAATTTAGACCCATAATTGTTAGTGACGCGATTTTCGGGTGCGTAGGGTGCAAAATTGTCATAACTTGAAAAAAATGATTTTTTATACGATCAATTTCCGCTAATCGAAGCTACATTGCAAGTTCCCTGATATGGGGGATTTCTTCTTAAGAACCGATAATAGATTTCAAATCCCAAAGCAGGATAGAACCGTCATAACTTGCACTCGCTAAAAGCGAATTGTCTGGAGAAATAGCGAGATCCTGTACGTCCGTCGGATGTCCCCGAAGCGTGGCAAGTTGTTTGCCGCTCGCGACCTCCCATACATAAATCGGCACCTTCTCTATACCTTCTTGCCACCATGCGCCGCCAGCTAAATACCGTTCACATGGCGAAAACGCCGCGCAGAATATACGGTCTGATTCTTCAGGTAAGGGCAGCTGCTGGAGGATCTCACGGCGGGTCAAGTCATACAACACGGTTTCATCGCCGCTGCAAACGAAATAGTGCCGGCATGCAGAAATGAATGGCCCCTGATTTAAACCCGTCTTATGCAGTTTACGATGTGCAATATCCCATAATAGAATTTCTTCTCCTATGCAAGCGAGATACTGTCCACACGGAGAGAATCCTATAATTCCACCTACGCTATCAACCGGAAATGTATTTATCGCTTCACCGCGTTCCATGTCCCATAACCGAACGGAAGTGAAACGCGACTCACTCGCAAGGAGGCTACCATCAGGACTAAACGCTAACTTTCTAATTTCATCTTTATTGTCTTCATCGGCTTCATCATCTTCATGAAGCCGGTGTGTTAGTTCATAGCACTTCTCCCCATTTCGTACATCCCATACTTTCAAGGTGCCATCTGCGTCAGCATAAGCGAAAAGCGTGCCGGTCGGTGCTAATGTCGGAAACGCACTCCAGTATTCGCGTCCTGTTCCTTCAACCAGCGGCATTCCATCACGATCAGCTTCCCAAAGTCTGACGTTGTCTTCTTGGATGCTGGCAACATAGAGTTTTCCACTATTGGTCTTATATACAAACTGATTTTTGCCTGTAGATTCCAATTTAACTGCAGAACGCGAACGCTTGCTTGCAATATCCCACAACACAACTCCCTCATGATGATGTTCAACCGCTAACGTTTTTCCATCATCTGAAAAGACTGCCGATGTCGGGAACGAAATAGGCGAATGCGTGAATTGTCGTCTGTACGGGTGTTCAGGCGTCCACACATTGATGAATTCGTGTCTGGATTCATAAGCAAGCTGCGAACCGTTTGAAAATACGACCGTGTTCCCCCAATCATCGGCATCGGAAAATTGCACGGTATTGCCCCAAACTTTATCCGTATAAAGTTGTTCTCCGCTTTCAAGATTCCGAACAGAAATTGTGGCGGGACCAGTATCATCATAATTGACTATCGCTGCACGGAGGATCCCATCAGGTGAATAGGAAGGGATAATACGGTACACATCACCAAAATCGGTATACGATCGCACCTGTTGCCAAGTGCTAACATCCCAGACGTACACAGTACCATCTTCACCGCCGGAAGTCAGAAACTGTCCACACGGTGAGAAGCAGAGACTCGATATCCAATAGGTGTGTGCTGTGAGGGATGCGATTTGCTGACCACTTTCCATATCCCACACGACTATTACCTCCGCATCGTCAGTTGTATCGGAGGTGCTTGTGGACGCTATCAGTTGGGTATCAGGTGAAAAACTGATAGGTCTGTAAAAACCAGCTTTTTCAGTATCTGAAGTGAATTGAGCAACCGGTTCGCAGGTTTCCGCATGCCAGACTTCAACGATAGCAGACCGTGCATAAGCCGCTGCGAGATATTGATTATTATATGAAAAGGTTAGTCCTGAAATATAATCATCCGTTTTTACTTCTCTTAAGCAGGTGCCATCCTGAATGTCCAATACTTTTAAAGTTTGATCTGAATTGCAGGCTGCAATCCATTTTCCGTTAGGTGAAAAGGCAATGTGAAATACCATACCGCGTTCTGTCTCCCATAGCGCAATAGGAGATAGCGTTTCTAAATCATACAACCAGAATCCCATCGCAGTTCCGATAGCGAGGAGCTGTCCATCCGGGGAGAGTGCTATATCAGGTTCACGTCCACGCCCTAAACGGGCAACTGCCCCTTCAGGCAATGCCCAGGTGGTTACATCGTTTTCATTAGCACTTACTGGCGCAAGATTTTGGGATTGTTTGTTTTCCATCAAAATATCTTCTTCTTTAACCCAAGTTGTTCCTCCACCGCTAACTCAAGGAGTTTCCAAATCTTCAGATGGTCTTCGCGAGTGCGTGGTTCCCACTTCGGCGTTAGCAGATGCGGTATAAGAATTGATAAACGGTTTCAGATCCCAGAGCAAGATGGTCCCGGTAGAACAAGCACCCGCCAGCAGTATGTTATCCGGTGAAAACGCAAGACACCCAAGACTCTCTGTCAACTTAAACGTAGCAATTGGCTCGCGCCCCTTGCGAATATCCCAGACGCACACGCTTTCTTCGGTCGTCCATGTATACGGACTACAAGCGAGATAGTGCCCATTGGCAGATAACGCAAATGCAACAATATTTTTTGCCTGCCACCATTTCGGCTGCGGGAGTGAAAGCACTTCTTTATCCTCTTGGAAATCCCATAAATCTATCGTCCTATTATCGAATGCTGGAAAATAGCACCATATCCGCAACGGATCCGGAGAAAACGCTAAAAAATCAAAACCGTCGTCATCACTGGAAAACTGATCCACTGTTTTACGTTGCGCTACGTCATAGAGTTGGAAAGGGGTACAGACGAGAAATGCGCCATCTGGACTAAATGTGAGATATGGCACGTTGTGTGTTTCTTCACCTATGTATGTGTCATAAAGGTCTCCAGTGGTAATATCCCAAATATGGATACTGTTAGCTTCGTCCCGGCAGGCGAGTAAATTGGCTGCGGACGAGAATGCTGCAGTACACGGTTCATCTTGTAATGGGAAAGTTACTATCGGTACGTCCGATCCCAATTCCCAAAGTCGGATGTTCTTTTCATCGACGGAGGTAACAAAGTGTTTTCCTTCAGGTGACACGTCTACAGACAAATAACGTTCTCCCCATTCACCTGTATCCGATTTTGTACCGAGCGGTTTGAAAATATGGGGACAGTCATTCGGATGTGTCACATTCCAACTCAAAATGCCATCGTACCCACTTTTGGCAAGGAGCGTCTTGCCATCTAATGAAAACTGTAGAGATTGAGGGAAAATGCCGGTCGCATGTGCTAAAGAGATGGGGCGGTTTTCATCGGTATCCCAAATATGTACATTGTATTTACTCTCAAAGACAAGACGCACACCGTTTGAAAAATTGGGATGATAGTAACCCGTTTCGTTGGAATGTCTATAAAGTCTTTCACTGTTTTCTAAGTCATGCACTGAAAAGGTGTCATCTCTATACGCATACACAGTGGTTAAAAGTCTGTTCTCCGGTGTCCAACTGATATAGTGAGAACCGTTGTCGTCCACCGCTTGATAAACCTTGTGAAGGTTCCACGAAGGTGTCTCTGGGGACAGTTTTTTGGGTGCCTCCCAAACGTTAGTCGTCCCTTTCTGATCGGATGCAGCCAAAAACTTGCCAGACGGCGAGAAAGAGATTGCGCTGACATCGTTCAATCCATCCAGAGTGACGAGATGTTGTCCTGTTGTTATTTCATATACGACAACTTTGTTTGAAATCAATATCCATCTACCATCAATGACTGGATATCCATTGGTGTGAAACGGTTCAGGGACTCCATCCGGAGAAGCAAAGGCAAGTAAACGATTGTCCAGTGAAAATGCGACTGGGTTCGTTCCTACGTAAATGGCTTCACGTTCAGGATGGACAGTGGCTGTGCTATCGTTCAGGTTTTCTGGTAGTTGCCAGACTTCAACACTACAATAGCGTCTGTTTTCGGGGTTAGCGTGTCTGGTGCTCCCACCAACGACGAGGCGTTTGCGATCCGATGAAAAGACAATATCAGTAGCATAACCGCTTTTATCGCGTGCTAATTCTGCTAAGCACGTCCCGCGCTTCACATCCCATATTTTGATTGGCACACCCCAGCCGCCTGTAGCGACCCATTCACCGCATGCTGAAAAGGCGACAGTGGTTATCGTCTTTCCTGCCTCCCAAAGTGTTAGGAGAGAACGGTTAGGAACATCATACCACCACAAACCGAGATAACTTCCAATGGCGAGAAGTGTACCATCTGGGGATAGTACCATATCCATTACATTCCCTTTTCCAAATCTGGCAATAGCACCATCCGGTAAATACCACGTGCTGCTGTCTGTGTCGTCGCTCTCTATCTGAAACGGTATATCTTTTTTCATAGTTATGTGTCCTTTCCATCAGATTTCATTGGCAAAATTAAAAAAGCAAATTCGCTTACAAATTCGTTTCAAATTGCCTACCGATCAGTAACCAACTTCGTGAATTCCCACAAAAGGATCGTGCCGTCACGGCTCCCACTCGCAAGATGCTTACCGTCCGGGGCATACATGAGATTGTCCACCAAATCTGTGTGCCCTATAAGCGAGTGCAGGCGTGTACCTGTCTGCACGTCCCAAAGATGAATCGTGTCATCGTTGCCACAGGCAAGGGTGCCACCATCAGGTGAAAACGCTACAGACGCAATATTCCGGGTATGCCCTCTGAGGGTTTGCAATAGTTCGCTTGTTTGACTATCCCACAAGCAGACTGTGCCATCCCAACTTCCGCTGGCAATTGTGCTGCCATCTGGCGAATACACTACGGTGTAGACCTTTCCTGTATGACCGATAAGCGTTTTTAAGAGTTCTCCAGTGGGGACATCCCACAAACGGACTGTATTATCGTGACTTCCACTCGCGAGTCTACTGCCATCGGGTGAGAACACCACAGCAGCGACATCTTCTGTATGTCCTACAAGGATTTGCAACAAATCACCGATGCGGTACAGTTCACCAACCCGGATCTCCCACAAGCCGACTGTATTATCGTGACTACCGCTCGCCAGCATCTTACCGTCGGGTGAAAAGGCAACGGAAGAAATCAGACCTTTATGTCCAGGAAAGGTTCCGAGAAACCGTCCTGTTTCCGCATCCCATAGGCGAGCTTTCGCGGCATTGGCACTGGCGACTGTGCCGCCATCTGGGGAATACGCTACCGAACGGATATTTTCCGAACGGAAGTGTTCCGGTTGAACTCTGATGGTTCTCCGATGTTCCTCGGTTTCCAGATTCCAGAAGTCGATTTTAGAAATGTTCCCACTCACAAGCGTGTTACCATCCGGGGAATATGCGAGAGAAAAGACGTGGAGTCCGTGTCCTGTAACGGTTTTTAAGCGTTTGCTGCTGGCAATATCCCAAAACTGAATCTTACCATCTTCACTTGCACTGGCGACTGTTTTTCCATCCGGCGAATACGCCACAGAGATAACCGGCGCGTCATGTTCAAGGGTCTTTAAGGGGATACCAGTGGCAGCATCCCAAAAACTGACGAGATCGTCACTACTTGCACTGGCGAGTGTCTGCCCGTCCGGAGCGAACACCACGGCGTTAATTTCACCTGTACCATCTATTTCGCGCGCTTTCAAAAGTTCGCCGGTACCGAGATCCCAAAAACGGATGGTGCGATCGGTATCTCCACTAACAAGCATGCTGCCATCGGGTGCGTATACAATATGTTCTACCCAATCCGTGTCCTCAATGGAGATGTTTAGAGACTTCGCAGTGCGCGGATTCCAAAACCGAATGCCGGCATCTCCCCAAGCTGCACTGCTCACAAGGACCCCGCCATCAGGAGAAAACGCTACCGAATAAACGTGCTCCGTATGCCCCTCAAGTCTCGCGATCTGTTCCCCCGTGCGCGGATTCCACAAGCAAACCGTGTCGTCGTCACTCCCAGTCGCCAATATTTCACCATCGGGAGAGAACGCTACCGCATTGACATCATCCCCATGTCCTACGAAACTGACTTTGTGTTCACCCGTGTTGGCATCCCACAACCACGCAGTATTATCATCACTTGCAGTCGCAAACGTTGCGCCATCAGGACTAAACGCTATGGAATTGACAGGCCCCGTATGCCCCATGAGTAGGTCAAGGGGTTCCCCCGTCTGCGCATCGTAGATCCAGATGCCTATAGTACTTGCAACGGCGAGCTTCATGCCGTCGGGAAAATACATTATCTCATTGACCCTGCCTTTCCCGATGCGATTTGTAACACCGGGTGGCAAACCCCACAAGGCATTCGCCTGTGCAAAAGCATTTGATAAACAGAGTCCAGAAATCAGTGGTAAAATTATCAATAATAGGTTCAGAATTTTCATTTTGTTAAGTCCCACAGAATTATGGTGCTATCTCGGCACCCGCTGGCGAGGGTCCGTCCATCAGGAGAATAGGCGACAGAAGAGACGGGATCTATATGCCCAATAAAAGTTTTCAAGCGTTCACCAGTAGCAACATCCCAAATAGAAAGTTTTCCCAAGCTGCCACTCCCAAGTTTGGTCGACCCACCACTTGCCAGTGTCTTGCCATCCGGTGCATACACGACAGAATACGCGCCTGCCTCCACAGTGATAGTATTTAGGTGCTCACCGGTGGCAACATCCCAAAACCGAATATTACCATCACCGTTGTTGTCCGTACTTGCCAGTGTCTTGCCATCCGGCGAAAATGCCACAGCATCGATCGTATCCGCCTCAGTGTCAATGGTTTTTAGGAGTTCGCCAGTATCCGCATCCCAAAAACGGATTGTTCCATTATCACCACTACTTGCAAGTATATCTCCACTTGGCGAGAAAAGCACAGTATCCATATCGGATGAAGGTCCGGTAAGTGTTCTTAAGAGTTCTCCTGTGTGTGGATTCCACAAGCGGATTGTCCGGTCCCAACTCCCACTCGCGAGTATTCGTCCGTCGGGACTGAAAGCTACCGATGAAATACCTTCAGCATGCCCTTCAAGTGTTGTTATCTGCTGCCATCTGCTAACGTTCCATAACAGGATCGTGTTGTCGCGGGTGCCGCAGGCAAGCGTCTGCCCGTCGGGCGAATACGCGATAGCGCGTATTGAACTTTCAGGCGTGAGGGTTCGTAGGAGTTGTCCGGTCTCAACATCCCAAAAACGGAGGACCCCGGCTAAACTCACCAATGTGCGTCCATCTGGCGAGTAGGCCACGGCATTGATGACATCCGAGTAGCCAGGGATGGTTTGCAACGACTGTCCAGTGTCGATATCCCAAAAATGCAGCCCAAATTGATCGGCACCCACAAGTGTCTGTCCATCGGGAGAATACTTCATGTAACCCACACCTCTGCTGGGCAATTTGAAGGTGTGTAAAAGTTGGTCGGTGTTGGCATCATAGAGTAGGATTTTCCCGTCCGCATCGTCATCACAGACATAAGTGCTGCCATCCGGGGCGTAGGACATACTATATAGACTATACGGTTTTGTACTCACATTGACGGTTTTCAGATGTGCTCCAGTGTGGGTGTTCCACAATTGGATCGTTCCATCGTAATGTGCAGTTGCAAGCGTCTCACCATCTTTTGAAAAGTCGATAGCAGCAACCTCTTTTGTATGATTGCCGAGGAGATGCAGAAATTCACCCGTCTGAGCGTTCCAGAGGCAAACGTTGCCATCTCCACCTTGACTGGCAATTTGTTCTCCATCTGGAGAATATATCAAGGTATCAATAGAATTCGCGTGTGCCGCAAACGTTAGCAGGAGTTCACCTGTAGCGACATCCCAAAGCCGGATGACCTCGTCGGCACCACCACTTGCGAGTCTACTGCCATCGGGGCTGAACGCTAACACTTTAACCTGACCCGTGTGATCTGTGAGTGTTGTCTTCAGGTCGCCAGTGACACCATCCCATAAACAGATAGTTGCGTCGTCGCTCGCGCTCGCAAGGGTTTTCCCGTCAGCGTTGAAAACGATATTATTAATATCGCCTGCGTGTCCTATAAGTACTGCCTTCAGTTCACCGGTGGCACCGTCCCATAAACGGATGGTGTGGTCGTTCCAACGGCTCATACTCGCGAATCTCTTGCCATCAGGACTAAAAATGACATTACTGACATAATATGTATGCCCTGTGAGCAGGTCGAGTTCTTCACCCGTCCGTATATCGTAGATCCAGATACCTATGGTGCTCCCGACAGCAAGTCGCGTGCCATCTGGAAAATATCCAAAATCATACGGATAACCTTTCCCGAAGCGGGCGATAGCACCTTCAGGTAGGTACTGTTGGATATAATCTTTATGGTTGTGTTGATGAACAGATTCTGAAGACATAATGTCTCTGCTTTTAGGTTCGACCCCAAATTCTTTCCGTAGGAGTGATCGTATTTCTCTGAGTTTCGTTTTGACTGTCCCTATTGCTAAGTCAAGCTTCACTGCTATGTCTTTGATACGCCATGATTCCAAGTAGTACAGGATTGCGACGGGACGCACCCGCTGTGGAAGGTGATGCACAACCTCTCTTACATCTGCGCGGAGATTTGCCTCTCGAAAATGCGCGTCTGCCTCCCGGTCGATGTGTTCGGCTAACGCTTCATGATGCTGAGGCGTTTCGGGTCGTGAATGGTGGGCAGTGGCGTAGTACCTGTTACAAGCGTTATAAGCAATGCGTTGTAGCCATCCGCTAAAACTATCTACTTTCTGAAGTCTGTTAATGTTTTCCCACACCGACATCCAAACATCCATCAAAATTTCTTCAGCATCGCGATGTTGCCTTGAGTTTGTGACAATGACGCGCCAAATGCGTGGACTATAACGCGACATGAGTTCTGCAAATGCTATCTCATCCTGGTTTTGGGCACGCCGAATGAGTGCTTCATCTGTAAGGTCGTTGAAGGTTGCTAAATCGTTGGACATAGACAGATTCTTGATTGTAGGTAATCACTATAGGCGCGTAATCAACCTATGCGTCAGTCACTAACTTTTAACAAGGTTTACGCAAACCTCGCCAGCTGCACGTAATACCTATAGGTTCGCGGAAAAATTGTGTAAATCCCATTTTAATATAAAGAGGAAGGTTTTTGGAGGCAAAGGTTTAAAAAAATGTAATTGGGAGTCGGTTTTACTTTCAGCCCAACCCCCAACCTACCTGTATCTATTAGTCATCTCGAAAAATGGGCAGTTTTGGCGGTGGTAACACATCCACCCAGTGTCCATCTACTCTATTGTCTTCAACGAAATCTACTTTCGACCACCATGTATTCGCGCCGGTTCTATGATGCCCGCGATCAAAGTTAATTCCAATATCAATCGGTTCAGTCGTCTCAGGATAATTCAGCATTTTCCATGGAATCTCCATTTCTACGATCCATCCGTCATCAACAATACTCGCCGCGGCTTTCCACATCTGAGATACTTCAGCCGGGTCCGCAAATGGTGGGGGATGACTTACAAATTTGCTACCGATCGGATTCGCCATAAAGAAAATGCGATCTGCGAATTGATGCGTGTGCAGCGGATCAATCGTAAAGGATATCCAGTCTTCACGGGAAGGTCGGATCTGATCCTCAACCTGACGTCCTACGATGCCGTTGGGTTGGCTATCGAAAAAGTACCCGGCAACATAAATTGCGTCATCTGTATAAACCATCATGATGGTAGATTGATCCTCAGCAGGTGCACCGCCCGCCCTTCTATCAGTGAAGTTTGTCCCTTGCGGGGCATTTTGCCAAGCAAGATCGTTAAGTGCCCCGTCAATGACTGGTGGTACGTCTGTCTTTACCGCAGGAAGTTCTTTGGCGTTTTGCTGTTTCATCGCACGAGCAGCCGCGTCCATAACGTCAAAGATAGCCTCAATTTCTATTGATTGTTCCTGAAACAGCACTTCACACCCAGTGGTGAATAATAAAGTGAAGATGGCGTAGAAAAAAATTGCTGCTTTCATAAATCTTCTCCGTAATATAACGCACTACTGATTAAAAGTTAACTGTGTTAAATCCCACAAGAGAACCGTGCCATCATAACTGCCACTGGCAAACGTCTTCCCGTCCGGTGAATACGCAATACATCCAACGTTTGATGTATGTCCGATGAAAATATGCAAGTCTTCGCCTGTCTGCGCGTCTCGGAGATAAACCCTGCTGTTAGAATTCCCACTGGCGAGCACACGTTTGTCGGGAGAATATGCAAGGGAAGTTACGGTGCCAGTGTGCTGTATTGGGTCAGACAACTGTTCCCCAGTGCTCACATCCCACACGCGGATTGTATTGTCGTTACTTCCACTCATGAGCATGGTGCCATCTGGCGAAAATACCAGGTCGTAGACTGAACCCGTGTGTTCTGTGATCGTTTTCAAATGAGTACCGGTGCGGATATCCCAAAGACGGATCGTCTTATCGTAACTCCCACTGGCAAGCGTGTTGCCATCCGGCGAAAACGCGAGCGATCCAGCATATCTCGTATGCCCAACAAAGGTTTGTAATAAATCTCCAACGCGTAATTGTTCACCCGTGCGGACCTCCCACAACCGGATAGGCCCATTATGACTGCCACTGGCAAGCATGCCACCATCCGCCGAAAAGGCTAAAGAAGTGATGTGGCTTGTATGGTCCGCGAAACTCCCCATAAATCTCCCTGTTTGGACATCCCACAAGCGAGCTTTGCTACCGAAAAAGTTTAATCCACCTCTACTGGCGACTGTCTTTCCGTCTACGGAATATGCTACTGAATGAAAATTCATATTCGGAACAGCAATGGTTTTGAGGCGTTCTGCAGTATGGGGTGCCCACAACTCAAGCTTATCTTCAACGGCGCAAGCGAGTGTGTTGCTATCGGGTGAATACGCGATAGACAGCACTCTTTGCGGATGTCCGGTGATGGTTTTTAAGAGTTCCCAAGTGCTACTATTCCAGAACCGGAGGCTCCCATCGTAACTTTCGCTGACCAGTGTGCCGCCATCCGGCGAGTATGCGGCTGTGCCAATACGCCTTTGATGTGTAAGCGTTTTCAGGGTGGCACCCGTATTTACGTCCCAAAGGTGGAGTGTCCCGCCCCGATGGGCGTGCCAGTCATGACTTGTGCTCGCGAGGGTCTTTCCATCCGGCGAGAATGCAACACAATCGATATAACGACGACGTGCTGTTAGGGTGTTTATGCGTTCGCCTGTACCAACATCCCAGAGATAAACTGTGCCATCATTTCCGCCACTCGCGAGGATACGACTATCTGGAGAAAAGGCAATCGTTTCGACCCGGATGTCCTGTAAAACAATCGTTTTCAAAGATTCGCCGGTAGATGCATCCCACAACCGGATCGTGCCATCTGCAGCACCACTCGCAAGCCGCTCGCCATTCGGCGCGTAAGCCACGCAATAAACTGAGTCGCCATGTCCCCAAAGTGTTTTTTGGGGTTCGTTGGTGCGCATGTCCCAGAGTTGGATCGTATTGTCATGACTTGCACTGGCAAGCGTTTCGCCATTAGGACTAAATGCGACCGAAGAGACAGTCCCCGCGTGTTGGATAAGCGCAGCTTTCTGTTCACCTGTCTGTGCGTCCCATAACAGAACCGTGTTATCGTCACTTCCAGTGGCAAACATTTTTCCATCGGGACTAAAGTCCACCGAATAGACCTGACCTGTATGCCCCGTGAGTAGGTCCCGTTCTTCGCCGGTATGTGCGTCATAAATCCAGGTGCCGATGGCGGTCGCTACAGCGAGTTTGTTGCCATCCGGAAAATATTGGACGGCATTTACCGTGCCTTTCCCAAGTCGCGCTTTCGCACCCACTGGTAAATGCCAACGTGTGTACGCCTCGGAGAAAGCGTTTGCCAGAAAACCCAAAAACAGCAACGCGATGCCTAATAGCTGCGTTATTCTTATAAGGGATCGTCTCATGGATAAAGCACCTCAATATTCAGGACAGTTTTGTAGCATGACCTGTTAGGTTGTGTAAAGTAGTTATAAGTTATAAGTTATAAGTTAACTTCTTGTGCCAGTCGAGTTCATTGTAGCTGCCCCACACACCCTCTTAACTGGTGACTAATTAGCCTTTACGGCGTTATCTCCCAAAGCAGCATTGTGCCGTCACTCCCGCCACTCGTAAGTGTTTGACCATCTGGCGAATACACAATAGAATAGATATGACCTATATGTCCTTTGAGCGTTCGCAGGAGTTCACCGGAATGCGCGTTCCAAAGCTGGATAACTTTTCCATCAGTGCTGGCAAGCGTGTTGCCATCTGGTGAATACGCTGTAGAAAACGCCCCTGACGCTGGCGTGATCGTTTTTAAAGGTTCACCTGTATTGATGTCCCAGAGTCGAATCGTACCATCATTACCGGTGCTTACAAGGATAAGCCCTGTCGGTGAGAATGCTACGTGCCTAATCCTATCTGCATGCCTCTCAAGGGTTTTGATAACGTCGCCTGTGTTGATGTCCCAGAGTCGGATAGTGCCATCATCACTTGCACTTGCGAGGATAAGACCTGTCGGTGAAAACGTCACGTGTTGAACATCGTCTGTATGCCCCTCAAGCGTTTTGCGTAACTCACCAGTGTCTACATTCCACAGCTGGATTGTCCTATCGTAACTGCCGCCCGCGAGGATGCTGCCGTCGCGATTAAAATCTAATGACGAAATACCGTCAGTGTGCTTAATCAAAGGGGTTTCATTAGGCGCCCCCGTGTTTGCATCCAGCAACCACACGTTACCTCCGGAAGTTACATAGGCGAACGTCACATTATCTGGAGAATAGGTAGTAGCGAAAATTCGTTTTTCCAAATCCACAGTTTTTATGAGCCGACCTGTGTGTGGCTCCCACAACTGAATGTCGCTCACACGCTCACAGGCGAGTATACGACCGTGCGATGCATACATTACATGGAAGATCCGTTCCCTATTGTGTCCAGTGATCGTTTGCAAAGGCGTTCGAGTAGCAGGATTCCAAAAACGGATCGTTTCATCATAACTTGAACTCGCAAACGTTCTGCCGTCCTTCGAGAACACTAAGGATGTAACCCTATCCGTATGTCCTGTGAAGCTTTTTAAGCGTTCACCGGTGGCAACGTCCCAGAACTCGATAGTGCTACTCTCCTCAAGGGACACCGCTGCAGCGAGTATCTGTCCGTCAGGACTAAACGTTACCGATGTAACGCCACCTGAATGTGTTATCAACGTTGATTCGAGTTGTCCCGTACGGGTATTCCAGACCTGAATCGTACCGTCACTGTTCCCACTCGCAAGTCTCTGGCTATCTGGAGCATAAGCTATAGCGTAGATACGATCGGATTCCAATGGGGTATCTTTAAATGTCGGATCAAGAGCCATCAGGAATTCACCAGTTTTCGCGTTCCACAGATGAATTTTTCTATCCGCACCATAACTGGCAAGTGTTTCTCCATCAGGCGAATACACCACACTGGAGACACTACCCGCGTGCCCCGCGAAGGTCAGCAGGAGTTCACCCGTCCGTACATCCCAAAACTTGATGAACTCGTCTCTGCCCGCACTCGCGAGGGTTTGTCCATCCGGGCTGAAGGCTATTGAATAGACAATATCCATATGTTCTGTGAGTGTTGTCTTCGGATCACCTGTCTGGGCATCCCACAGACGGATTGTCTTGTCGTAACTTCCACTCGCAAGCGTTCTACCATTCGGGCTGAAAGCAACGCACCTAACATAGTCCGTATGTCCCGTAAGCAGTCTGAGGGCTTCACCTGTTCGCGCATCGTAGATCCAGATGCCGATTGTACTCGCCACGGCGAGTTTCGTACTGTCCGGGGCGTAAGCAAGTTCATAAACCCTGCCTTTCCCGATACGCGCTTTCGCACCTTCAGGTAAGTGTTCTTGTGTATGCGCTTGCGCGAACACATTTGAACCGCATAGCACAGAAGCAGCAAGGAGCGCGAAAAAAGTAAGCACTGTTTTCATAAAATAACCCTCAGCCCCCGGTCCGGTAGGTTCGGTTTCCTAACTGAACCGGCATTTAACTATAATGCAAAGTTGTTGACACAGTATGCTATCCTAACCTAAGTTGCCACTTACTTACTCACATAGCACTCCGGAATCAACGGTATGAATGCCCTATGGCATTCCCCGGGAGTGCAAGAGGTTGAACACACGATTTTCTATAGATATACCACCCCTCTGGGGTGAAGAAAGGTGCCGAAAAGGGGCTTCAAACAGGCAAACCCATTAGTAGCAACTTGCGTTATCCTATACACATTCACGGATGCACTTTGAGAAAATTTTCCTGAAAAACGAAGACGTTGCACGCTACCGATTAGGTGCCAATGTCGTCAGGTCCCACAACAGAACCGTGCCATCGTAACTACTGCTCGCCAGCGTCTGACCATCCGGCGCGAACGCCAGATCAGTGACATATAACGCATGTCCAATAAAGTTGTGTATCGCTTTTCCCGTTTGGGCATCCCAAAGGTAAACGCTGGTGTTCTGACTGCCACTCGCAATAAGGCTGCCATCTGGTGAAAACACTAAAGCGTTGACATCTCTGATATGCGGAATTGGCGGAAACTGCAATTCACCAGTTGCCACATCCCACACCCGGATAGTTTCATCCTCGCCACCGCTGACAAGACTCCTACCATCCGGAGAAAATACAATGTCATAAACATGATCTGAATGTCCAGTAAGCGTTTTCAAATGTTTGCCGGTCTTGGAATCCCATAACATAACTGTGTTGTCGGAACTTCCGCTGGCGAGTTGATTACCATCTGGCGAAAACGCAACGGAATTCACAGAATTGGTATGTTCATTAAGAGTTCTTAGCAGTTCCCCAATAAGCAGTTGTTCACCCGTGCGAACCTCCCATAACCGAATGCTACCGTCGCGGCTCCCACTCGCAAGCGTGCGACCATCTGGCGAAAAATCGATGGCGGTCGTCAGAGCCGTGCCATTAGTGAAACTGCCCATGAACCGACCTGTTTGGACATCCCACAAGTGAACGGGTTTTCTTGATATTCTTTTCCCGCCATTGGCGATTGTTTTCCCATCGGGAGAAAACACTACAGAATAGAAACGAGTGTGAAAACCACCAGTGAAGGTTTTGAGACGTTCGCCTGTGTAGGAATTCAGCAATCGGAGTTTAGGTCCAGCTCCGTATGCGAGTTTATCACCATCCGGGGAGTATGCGATTGCATCGATCCGAGATGTATGTCCAGTGATGGTTTTTAAAAGTCCCCAATCGCTACTATCCCAGAACCGGATCGTGCCATCTAAACTTCCACTGACAAGCGTTTTTCCATCTGCGGAATATGTGATTGTTGCGACGAAACGTTGATGGTTGAGTGTTTTGAGAAGGTCCCCAGTGTTAATGTCCCAAATCCGAATTGTACGATCATGGCTCGCACTCGCGAGCATACGACCGTCGGGTGCGAAAACAACAGCAGTGATATATGTGCTATGGCCAGCGAGAGTTTTTAAGCGTTCTCCTGTGGTAACATCATAAATATATACCATAGCATCGTCTCCGGCACATGTAACAATTTTGCCATCCGGGGAAAACGCCACAGTTTTTACCCATGTATCTTGCACAAAAATAGTCGTCAGCTGTTCACCCGTAGAGGCACTCCAAAACCTTAATGTACTATCCCTTGCACCGCTTGCAATCGTCTCGCCATCCGGAGAATATGCTACGCAGTACACGCTTCCTGCATGCCCTCTGAGTGTTCTTAGAGGGTCACCGGTGTGGACACTCCATAACTGAACCGTCCCGTCATAATTACCACTCGCCAGAATTTGTGCTTTAGGACTAAATGCAACTGAACTTACACCGTCGTCGTGCCCAGCGAGGGTCGCTTTATTTTCGCCAGTCTGTGTATCCCATAACCCGATTCTGCCGTCGCCATTTCCGGTAGCAAATAGGGTGCCATCCGGACTAAAAGCCACGGATATGACATATCCAGTTTGTGCAGGTAGCAGATCAATTTCTGTGCCTGTATGCACATCATATATCCAAGTGCCAACCGTTGTTGCCACGGCGATTTTATTGCCATCTGGAAAATACTTAATATCAAATATTTTGCCCTTTCCGAATCGGGCTTTGGCACCTATCGGTAAACCCCAGCCTATATATTGCTCACAAAAAGCGTTTGATACGAACATTGAATATATCATTACAGAAAATGCAAAGAACATCACGCGTAATGGATTCATCATGGCTGTATCTCCCAAAAAATCATAGTGCTATCCTCACCACTACTCACAAACGTCTTACCATCTGGCGAGAAAGCAATAATATCGACATATCCTATATGTCCCGTAAGGGTTCGCCGGAGCTCACCTGTCTCTACATTCCAGAGATGAATCGCCCCCAAATGCGAACTTGCGATTGTCTGTCCATCAGGCGAAAATGCTATAGAAAAAATATTTTTCTTAGGCGAGATCGTTTTTAAGTGTTCGCCTGTCTTTACGTCCCAAAATCGAAGTGTCTCATCACTACTTGCGCTCACAACCGTTTTCCCAGAGGGTGAGAATGCCACCTGTTTCACCTGCTTGTCATGTGCCGCAATGATGTTTAAGGTTTCTCCGGTTTTTACGTCCCAGAATCGGAGTTTACCATTACGGCTCCCACTCACAAGAATCTCCCCAGAGGGCGAGAACGCCAAATCTCCAACCACATCCGCATGTCCTATAAGCGTCCCCTTCAAATCGCCTATGCTAACATCCCACAAGTGGATAACCGTATCATTACGATCATGGCTACAACTTGCAAGTGTTCCGCCATCTGAACTGAAAGCTAACGACGCAATTTGGGCTGCATGCGCCTCCGGGATCGTGTAATTTTGCTCACCCGTACCCGCATCAAGGATACCCAAAGTACCTGCCCTATTCCCCCAAGCGAACGTCACATTATCCGGAGAATAGGCGATACAACTGATCCACCATTGTCGTCCGATATTGATAGTTTTTATCACATTAACTGTATCCGAATCCCATAACTGAATGCTGCTTCTACTATGCAACAAGCAGGCGAGTATTTTGCCGTGTGAAGCATACACTAAACCACTTGCATCCATTGCAATATGATCAGTGATGTGGAGAGAAGTACCAGTCGCACCCTCCCAAAAACGGAGCGTATTATCAGCACTGTAACTCACTAACGTTCCGCCATCTGGAGAAAACGCGACTGATGTAACCCGATCTGAATGACCTTTAAAGGTTTTCACACGTTTACCGGTAGTGAGCTCCCACAACTGAAGAACCTCCGTCCCCTCAGAATGTGCACCGCCCGTAGCGAATGTTTGTCCGTCAGGACTAAATGCTACCGAATAGACACCCCCTGGATTGGCAAGGGAGTTTGATCTCATTTGCCCAGTGTTAATATCCCACACACGAATATGACCGTGTCTACCTCCTGTTACGATTGTCCGGCTATCGGGAGAGAATGCCATGGCGGCGTAAACCCACCCTGAAGCACGCGTGTCCAATTCAGGGTCAAGTTCAAGTGTCTTTACGAATTCACCCGTCTCCGCAGCCCAGATGTTGATTTTTTTATCATGGCCATAACTTGCAAGTTTTTTACCATCAGGTGAATACATCACGCCAGCGACTCTTTTAACATGTCCAGCGATAGTTCGGAGCAGCGCGCCCGTTTTCACATCCCAAAACCGAATAAACTCGTCTCTGCTCCCACTTGCAAGTGTCTGTCCATCAGGACTGAAGGCTACGGAATAAACACTCCCTTTGGAACCTGTTAGCGTTGTCTGCATTTGACCTGTCCGGCTATCCCATAACCGTATTGTATGATCGGAACTCCCACTCGCGAGTGTGCTTCCATCAGGACTGAAACACACTGAATAAACGCGACCCGTGTGACCCGTGAGCAAATCGAGTGCTTTTCCAGTCTGTTTGTCATACATCCAAACACCTATTGAACTCGCTACGGCAAGTTGCGTGTTGTCGGGAGAGAATGCAATATCGGACACATATCCCTTTCCGACGCGGGCTTTCGCGCCCTCGGGTAAGTAACCTTTTATGTGTGCTTGCGGGAAAGCGTTTGGCAAGTATAGCGCGGAAGAAACGAGGAAAAATAAAGCAAACACTACTTTCATGAACAAACCTCCATTTTATGCGAAATTTTGTTTTCGACGCATGGAAATCGCAACGTAAACGGGATTATAGTCCGGTTGAAATATGAAATGGGATAGCCAAGAACATGTCTTGGCAGGATTGATGAAGTAAAACCCTTTATCAACTGCTATTTCAATCCAAGTTGCCATCTATTTACTTACATTGCACTCCGCTGGAGTGCAAGAGGTTAGATACATCGGTTTCTATAGACATACCACCCCTCTGGGGTGAGGAAAGAAGTTGATATACGCAGAAATACCTAAGCAAAAACACCAAAATGTGTTAGTAGCAACTTGGGTGATTTCGTTTATGAATACAGCGAATGAAGCGACAACAAGCCGTGATAGACGCAAGATGGACGCGCAAACACTTTGGCAGAAACACAACAAGAAATTTTGAGAAAACTTGTAGATAGTCTGTAACTACAATAAATGTGAATGTATTTTCGGATTTTACTAAAAAGGTGTTTTCGGCTACATGATGAACCATATACCGATTCGCGCCGTGACAATACCGAGAATCGCACCGGCGAGCACATCGGTCGGATAGTGGACACCGAGATATACGCGGGCAATACCGACTGTAGCTGCCCAGAGAAACATTGGGATCCGTAGCATTGGGAAGAAACTTGCCAAGAGGGTCATCACCAGAAAAGCCGAGGCGGTGTGCCCTGATGGGAAACTGAATTGATCCGGTGGACGGACTCGAAATTCGACGTCCACAATCCGTTCACACGGACGGTCCCGCTTCATCGACTGCTTAATCAGGTGATATAAGAGTCTCTCGAGCAGGAACGCGATTGCGGCTGACCAAAGAAATGGTTTGCTAATGGTGGGACTGGAGATTAGATATATGTAGAGTCCTAAAAATGGGTAAAACCATCCGTTAGCACTCCAGGAGATCAAACGAAATAAACGGTTAAGGATGATGCGTTCATTGCCCCAACCGAAGATGCGATCGAACAACAACCTATCCCATCGAGTCAGATTATTTGTAAATTCTCTTAGCATAGTTTGTAAGATAAGCAGGTAGAGGTATAAAACCGACCCACTCTATTTCCTTTTATTCTCTTGGATCTACTCCCGTCACTGAAGTAGGGAGCAGCGAGAGGCTTCCTCTACCAGCAATGCAATAGGTATTATATCATACATAGAAATAAAGGTCAAATCTTTTTTCTTTTTATTACGATTCAGTTTTATGCGCGATAGCAGCGTTTGTTCGAGTATATAGAGAAGTGGGAAACTTTAACACCGCGGACATCGTAACTGCTCATGAAGGGTTTGGGGGCACATAATCGGCGAGATCCCTGAGTGCGATGACACTGTAATCGTTTTCGGCAAGGTGTGCCATATACGCTTCAAATTGCGCGGGGTCCGTGTGAACCCACGGATGTTCAATATCTGGCACGCCATGGAACGTCAGAACGGCGATATTCCCGTCCTTTGCTTCGGCGAGTGCCCATGTGAAATCCTCAAAACTCCAATGCGGACCGGAGGCACCTGTCGTCGGAATCAAGAGGGGATGGTGTTGGGTAGGATTATAAGC
>JAGFCB010000105.1 GCA_022394775.1 Candidatus Poribacteria bacterium | reverse complement strand
GTGCGATGCTTGATGGCACACGCGTTTGAAAAGTTGGAAATTGACAGGTTCTGTCCAGTGGATGTTCCAGTGGACAATATCCGTTCAAAAGCGTTGTGGCAGTCACTCGGATTAATGATCGCACGAGAAGTGGACGATGGAGAGATGTTGGACTATGAAATCACACGATCAGAATATGAGAGACTCTATGGAATTAACGCTTAAGGGTATTTTGAATGTAGAAGCGAGTACCCGCTTGTGATACGCTGAATTCTCTCTTGATATTTCTTATGTGGATCGGTTATAATAATAAATGTGAAAATAGAGTTGTTTATAGTAAAGTTTAAAATTAATAAGACGCTCTGTGCCGGTTCGGTTAGGAAACCGAACCTACTAGCGGATGAAAATGTCTCTTTATTTTTAGACTTCACTATAGTACCCGACTTTTCCTCTTAAACCATTTCTAACGGAGTTTGACCGATGCGAAAACAACAAATTGCAGCGAGTTACCAAAATTTTCACATCATTGCCCACGATTTGGACGAGACAGATAACCTTAAAGCTGCGTGTAAGGAAAAATTGGGCGCAGGCGTTCGGCTCGCGGATTGGAACGATCTAATCGCTTACCACGAAGCAGGCGGTTCATTGACGGACCTCATTGCAAACCTCAAAATACCTATTGAGGTTGCCAATAGTCAGCAATATCGCATTTCAATGGGCGGTGAACTGATATGGAATGAGGATCGTCACTATTTCGTTGCGCGGCACGACCACACCGTGCGGGCAGGTTTTTTAGCGCATGACGATATTGACAATTACCACTTAACGCTGGGTTCATGGTTCGGTAAAGGTGGCTTCGCACTCTGCTACGGAGATCCAGATGGTACGGTACCGCCCCCAGACCCAGAGGTCATTGCGCCATCAAGAGATGTGTCCGTGCCGAACGCACTGGAAAGCCGCGCCACTGCTGAACCAGATGCCACTGAACCGGTAGAACCGGTACTGACCCCGGTAGTGAGTTATCAAAACTTTCACGTTGTTGCCCACAATTTAGACGAGACAGGCGACCTCAAAACAGCATGTAAGGAAAAATTAGGTATAGGCGTTCGACTCGCGGATTGGAACGACATTCTCGCCTACTACCGAGAAGGTGGATCGTTGAAGGATTTCATCGCGGCACTTGAAATACCGCTTGAGTATGTCAATGCCGAGGATATGGAACCTATTCCGAATACCCACTATCGCGTTTCAATGAACGGCGAACTGTACTGGGATGGAGATCGTCACTATTTCGTTGCGCGACACGACCACACCAAGCGGGCAGATTTCTTGTCCCACAACGAGATTGATAATTACCGCCTAACATTGGGCTCATGGTTCGGTAAGGGCGGTTTCGCTCTCTGCTATGGAGACCTGAATGGCACGGTAGCACCGCCTGAGCCAGATACTACCGAACCGGTAGAAACATCGGGCGGCTGAGGCTGCGGATGCTAATGCAATGGCGGTGCCATTGCTTGTTTTTTCTCTCTGGTATGTATGTTTACAAAGCGTGCCTACCGGGCGGGATCATAATCATCAGCCAAATCGATACTGACACCGAGCAGTTTCAAAACGGTTATGGTAGTCGCTTGCGTTTACTGTCTCAAGAGAAATGGATGACGGCGAAACGTTGGATTTTAAGATCACACGAGCGGACTACGAGAAGGCGGCGCAAAGTAGCATTTGAACAGAAATTCCGCCGCCTTCAAGACGCGACCGTCTGAGAACCGGCTACTCCCACGGATGCAATATGACTTTACCACATTCGCCTGTCGCCTGTAATTCCCACGCCTTCTGGACATCGCACATCGGGTAGGTGTGCGTGATGAATGTGTCTAAAACTTCAGGTGAATTTTGGATCACTTGCATCAATTTTGGATAGACACCGAGGTTGTAGTGCCAATTCCCACGTAGGACTAAGCCTTTCCGAATCATATCCCGGCTTGCTGCAAGCGGAAATTCGCCACCTTCGCCGACGAACGTAACTTGTCCTTTTCTTCGGGCTGCATCAACCATTAAACGATGGGCTGCAGAAGCACCAGAGCAGTCCACTGCCTTGTCAATCCCGACCCCATCTGTAAAATCTCGAATTTGATCGAGAATATCTTCATCATTTGGATCCAAGACGAGGTCTGCGCCTAACTTTTTTGCGAGTTCAGCACGATACGGATGGCTCTCTACACCGACGACGCGAGCACCACGATAGTGTGCGTTGATAATACCACCTAACCCGACGGGACCTAAGCCGGTAACCATGACGGTATCCAATGAATTGACTTGCATCTGCTCCATCGCGCCGAACGTCGGTCCGAGTCCACAACATGCCATCCCGGCGTGTTCATAACTGACACCCTCTGGAATCGGAAATAACATATCCTCCATTTTATGCATATACTGTGCATAGGTTGCCGAAGCCACCTCTTCTCCGACGAGATCCCGGATACTTGGGCGACTACCGCCCATACAGTGGATGTGTTCACCAATGACACACATCTGACATTTACCACAAGTGTTCTGTGGTTGAACAACCACGCGGTCTCCTACTTTGACGCGACCCGGTTGTGCGACTTCCACAACTTCGCCAGCGGCTTCGTGACCAAAACCTTCACCGGTGCCGCCATGGATGAACCCTTTATACTCCGTACACATCGGGACGGCATGGATTTTGACGACAGCGATATCTCCACCTGCGCGAGGGTCTGGTTTGTCTACCACGCCCCCTTTTTGATCACCAAACATTGCTGCTACTTTCATATATATTTTGCCCAAACTTCGGATACCTGATAAAACAGGATTTTGCCGCGAAGAGAATGGACTTACCTCCTTGAAAAATGTGTTAATACCATAGCATATACAATCAAAATCATCAACGCAAAATTAATGCAATCCACGCTGGCTTTTTTGACAAATTCCACGCAATATGGTATTATTCTAACAAAACCCAAGTTGCTACCTCATTGAAAAAGGAAGTTTAGAAGGGAAAAGATGACATCTGAACAGACAGGATTAACACCTTCACAAAAGAAATTCTATCAAGAGAACGGGTATCTCATCCTTGAGAGCGTCTTTGCAGTGGATGAATGCCAAAGCTTCGTTGAACACCTTGAAGACCTCCATGCAGGACGTAAGCAGCTTGACGGGTTTTTTCAACAGGATAAGTACGGATCTCGGACCTTTAATCAGCACCTCTACGACCCGCGCGTATTGGATGTACTCATTGATTCCCGCTTACATAAGCCTCTTGCGGACTGTTTTGGAGACGAACCGGAGGGTGTCCAGACGATGCATTTTTATGAAGGGTCGGAGCATCCGTTTCACCAAGACCAATACTACTTACCGGACTGTATGTCGGCATGGATTGCGATGGTCAAAGTAGATGAGAACAACGGACCGCTCATCGTGCAACCCGGTTCAAGCAGGCGGCGGTTAATTACGAAAAGTGATGTGCCTATGACCCTGCTACCCGGAGAGACATACGAGCTGCAACAGCACAATCGATATTTTCCTGCCGTTAAACAACTCGTTCGCGAAAATGGCACGGATATAGTTCAAGTTATGGTGAACCCAGGAGATGTCATCCTCTTTGATGGGAAGTTGATTCACGGCGGCGCGAAAATTTTGAAACCCGGTACCCGTAGACATGCGTTGGCGTGTCACTATATTCCGTATCACTCCGAAAATTGGGAGCGCGATTGGCCTCGCATTTCATTTGACGGCAGTCGTCGGATTCACTATCATTAAGCTGCAGAAGCATTCAGTTGCCAGTTATCAGATGTCAGTGAGTGCCGTAATCCGGAGTACTTCGCAGTGAGAATCCTACAAGCGAGATCGATAGGTGAGAACTCATGTAGCAGGGAACAGAGAAAAATGATATACTTGTTTAGGTTAGAACAATATATATATAACTCAGAACACAGCGGTTGGCGGCGAGAGATGTCACATTGGTCGCCTACTTTTAACAGCAAGTTTTGGAAACTACACTAAGGGGAGAAAATACAGTGCGATACTTATTGACTTTTTGGATCTGTTTAATTTTAATAAGCGGTTATTGCTTCTCGGTAGCTGCGCAGGAAGCAGCACAGGCCGCAAAACCCGAGACACAAGAAGCCCCCGCGAAAAAGAAAAAAGAGTTTGAAGATTTTTCTAAAGTCACTGAAGACAGTAAAAGTTATCAAGGTTTCTTTAGGCTTTACGAGAAAAAAGAAAACCTCTATTGCGAAATACAACCTTCACAATTAGACCAGCCTTTCCTATGCATGATCAGCCTTTCGCGAGGCTTAGGGAGAGGATACCTTATCTCAGGGATGACGATGGATGAGTGGTTGCTCGTTTGGCGGCGGGTTGGCGATCGTGTGCATCTCGTGCGAAAGAATGTGCGTTTCCGCGCTGATAAAGGGACACCGACCGCGCAAGCGGTTGACTATAGTTACAGCGATTCTGTACTATTCTCTCTTAAGATTGAAAGCATACATCCCCAACGGCGGAGTCTATTGGTGAATATCTCACCCATCTTTATGTCCGATTTACCACCGTTGGCAGGTCAGATCGGTGGGGGCGCACGATTTGATAAAACACGTAGTACCTGGGGCACAATCAAAGCGTTTCCGAAGAATGTTGAACTGCGGGTTGAGGCGGTGTACGCGGCAAGTGGCTCTTTGACAACCGTCCCGGACAGTCGTGGTATCCAGTTGACGCTACACTATAGTCTTGCGAAACTCCCATCAAACAATTATCGCCCGCGACTCGCTGACGATCGCCTCGGACATTTCATGACAACAGTCAAGGACTACTCGCTTCAAACCAGCGATGCACCGTATATCCGCTACGTCAATCGATGGCATTTGGAGAAAGCGGACAAAAAAGCGAAACTCTCACCACCAATGGACCCCATCATTTTCTACATTGAGAAAACGGTACCGCATCGTTTCCGTCCGTACATTCGTCAAGGGATCCTGGAATGGAACAAGGCGTTTGAAAAGGCAGGCTTTGCTGATGCAATTGAAGCACGCATTCAGCAAGACTATGAGGATTGGGACCCCGAAGATGCCCGCTATAACACGATCCGATGGGTGGTTGACGCAGGCTTCGCAATCGGCCCCTCGCGCGTGAATCCATTGACGGGTCAGATCTTGGATGCCGATATTCTTATCAGCGACGGTTTCATTAGATCGTGGCAGCGAGAGTATACGACGTACTTTGATGAACTTGATTATGAACGGGACCACCCCATGGATCACGCCTCACGGTTCCATTGTCAGATGGCATCCGGCTTAGAACGCCAGATGGGATTCATGGCGAGCGTTCTGCAGGCGCGCGGCGTGGTCGGTGAAGACGGTGAGTTGCCGGAAGAGTTTATCGGTCAGGCACTAAAATCGCTGACAATGCACGAAGTCGGACATACATTGGGACTGCGACACAACTTCAAAGCAAGTACGATACATTCGCTTGATGACCTGAATAAGAAAAGTGATGAAGCACTCCTTGGCTCTGTGATGGAATACGACGCTGTGAACATCGCGCCCAAAGGCAAAAAACAGGGCGATTACTATACGTCAACAATTGGACCTTGGGACTATTGGGTGGTCGAGTATGCCTATAAACCGATCACTGCCAGTAACCCTGAAGGTGAACTAAAGGCGTTGGGCGAGATCGCTTCGCGTGTCGCAACACCAGATCTGACGTATGGCACAGACGGCGATGCGTCCTCATATCAATATAGGGATTTGGATCCGCTAGTCAATCGGTGGGACCTCGGTTCGGATCCGCTCGATTTTGCCAAACAGCGCCGCGAGATTGTCGTTGAACTCTGGTCCAAAATTGCTGACAAGGTTACAAAAGAGGGAATGGGGTATCAGCGGGTCAGACGCGCCTTCGGGTCGCTGCTCGGTGAATACGGTTTTTCAATGTACCTTGCGAGCCGTTATATCGGTGGGCAATACCACCACCGCGATCATCGTGGCGATGAGAATGGTCGTTTACCGTTCGTACCTGTTCCAGCGGCAAAACAACGTGAGGCTCTGCAATTTATCAAAGAGCACGCCCTTTCGGACAAAGCCTTCGATTTTCCGCCTGATCTACTCAACAGTCTCGCTGTCACGCGTTGGAGCGACTGGGGTTCCGGGACAGGAGGCTCTACACGTTTGGATTACCCGGTGCATAATGTTATCCTGCGCAATCAGACCCAAATTTTGGGACGATTGCTCTATCCGAATGTCCTCGCACGGATTCAAGACACAGAGTTGAAGTTTCCGAAGGGTGAAGATGCGTTCACACTGCCAGAACTTTTCTCAGGTATTACGGATGCAGTTTGGACAGAACTGGATCGGAATGTCGGAGAAAAGCAGTGGTCAAACACGGATGCATTTATCTCCAGTTTCCGCCGAGCACTGCAACGTGAACATCTGAAGCAGCTCATCAAACTGATACTGGATGCGGATAGTGGCACTCCTGAAGATGCGAGGTCCCTTGCGCGTCGCCATCTCGGACAAATCAACGCTGAAATACAGCGCGTGCTTCAAAATGCGCAAGGCAGACTTGATGATTATAGTTTGGCACACCTCGAAGAATCACAAGTCCGAGTTGCGAAGGCGTTAGATGCCAGTTTCCAAGTCCAGAAACGATGAATGCTCGGATACTTTTGCTCAGGATTTACACAAAATTCCTATATTTGCTGGCGGGGCTACAAACCCCGCCAATTTTCTGGTGTATAAGTAAACAAGAAATTGGGAGTAACAGATGGAAATTCTTCAATATACCACCGATATGCAAACATCGGTAACGCAATTTTATAACCGTCTAACCGCCAACATTCCGCATTGCTATCCTGTGAAAGAACAGGAATTGGCAACCGCAATACTAGGTGTTACGACCGGTAAATCAGATAAAAGCGACGGGGGCATCGACTCCGAAACCGCTTTTGTTGCGATGGTGGACGGTGCTGTGCAGGCATTTATCCATGTCGGTATCGGTCAGATTGGAGATAATAGAGAAGAAAACGTAGGCGTTATTCGGTTTATGGGTTATGAACGTGGTGCGCGGCGTGTCGGACAAACCGTGCTTGACAAGGCGGAAACCTATCTGAAAGCGTTTAACGTTTCCAAAATCTTCGCCTTTTCACAAGACTATCGATATAGTTTCTATCATTTTGATCACGCCTATCTATCGGATACGCTCGATCAGGTCCAAGCACTGCTCGGATATAATGGGTACCATCGTTCTGAAGGCGAAGTCTTTTTGGATTGGGAAAACTACACCGTTACACCAGTCCCTTCAAGTTTACCTGTGACGCTTTCTGTAGATTGGAAACAGGGACGCGGACAATTCCCGAACTGCACCGTAAGGGCATTCCAAGATGATAAAGAGGTCGGCGAGTGTTGGTCTGTCTCTGGTGGTGAGTTTTCAAGTCATCCTGATGCACAAAATTGGCTTCACACGACTTGGCTCGGAATTGAAGACGAGTTTCAGGGACAAGGCTTAGGACGTTACTTACTCCAATATGAACTTCAAGAGATGCACAAAGCCGGATACCGGCACGCAGCGATTAGTACTGCTTGGGATAACCATCGCGCATTTCTCTTTTACAGCAACTGCGGTTATCGGACTGTGGATTGGACGTATGAGTTTATCAAAGACCTCTCCGAAACACCAACACACAAATGGTAATCCGTGATTTAGAAACACCAATACACAATTACCATCAGTATCAGAACAGCGACATACCGGGGACATCTGACTCGCCTCGTAGTACCTCAAGGGTGGTATGTAACAGATTGAGGCGCGCACTGATAACACCAGGGATCGCCTCAATATCTCTCAGCATTGGTGTGGTATCGACACTCTTTCCGACATCTATAACCACAAAATCGGAAAATGAGTTTATAGTTTTCGGTGCATACCCTTTACGCACAAGAAAATTATTCACAGCCTTTGTAGCGGTAGCCTCTGTCGCACGCATCTCATCATACTGTATCAGCACCACGCCGAGTTCGTATAACGCTCCGTCTTTCATCCTGCCGACTTCAACTATTGCCCGACCGACCGATGGTACATCGCTGTGCTCTTCCGCTTCACTGTAATCTAAAGAAGCTGCGAACAACAATTCAGAAGTTTTATGAAAGACGTGTAAATCTATCTCCACGACCCCTGGGATATTTCTTATCTTTTCCAACATCGGATACGGATCAACGTCGCTGCTGAAAGAGATGACTTCATAATCTATAATAAGTCCTTTAACTTTCGGTGTATACCCTCTTTTAATAAAAAAATCGTTCACAGCAGCCGAGGGGATCCCATCCGTAAGATCAGTTTCTTGTTGCGTTGCTTCGTCGTACCGCACTGCCACCACGCCAAATTCATACAATAGCCCATTTTCTGTTCTACCGACCTTAACAGTTGTAGCCCTACCTGAATTATCTGGCGGATCTATTAACTTAGGACCACATCCAACGAGTCCGATTATCGTTGCAAACGTCATCGCGAATAAGACTACTATTTTAATTTGCATTGTTTGACTTCCTGCTATCAACTTTACACACTCTACTCATCAGCGATGACCGGGAAGCTAATAAAAATCAGCATCTCAGCCATCCTATGGTCATTTGATACTATTTCAAGATGACCATTTTACGCAGAAGGGACATATTATCCGTTTGCAATTGATAAAAATAAACGCCAGTTGCCACACGTTCACCTAAATCGTTACAACCGTCCCAATAGACTGCTCGATTGCGAGTGGTATAGTATCCTGCCGGTTGATGACCTAATGCTAAATGTCGAATTGCGATGCCGCGCGTATCATAAAGAACGATTTGCACGGCACTGGAATTTGCCAATTGATACGGTATCCACGTTTCCGGTTGTTTAATAGGAATGTCTCTACAAATGCCGCCCGTACGGGGCTGAGGTTTTTTGGTCACACACTGCTATAAACATTGCGTCGCTACGCGACTGAAGAGGGTTTTGAAGTCTTCAAGGTTTCTATATAGAATCCAGTTCGGTTGCAAACCGAACCTACCGGGCCTGGGTCTGAGATGGTTACTGTTTCTAAAATTGACACTTATGATTTACCGCTCAACCCAACCTACGTCCATACTCAGGGTTTACGCAATTTTTTTACGAATCGCTACGGATACACGCCGCTGGGGAGGTTTCAAACCTTCCCAGCAAATGAAGTGGTGTCAGTGCTGACCTCCATAATCGCAGCATCTGATTCCCCGTTTTCTGGAGATGATACGGCACGGTTTCAACTGAGGCAGTGATCCCGTCTCTTTTTAGCTCGCGAATAATGGGGAACACGAAGGGCGAAAAACTATTGTTCACATCGACGAGCGGGAAAATTCGGACCTCGTTTCCGATGCGGAGTAGTTCTCGGACGGCATCGAAATGGAACGCCAAATCTCTATTGGCGGAGTAAAAAAAGAGGAGATGTGCGGAGAGTACGAGGTCAAAGTGCCTGTCAGGAAAGGGTAAATTTGGGAGTGCTGCGACGACGTACCGTCCTTGTTGCCTGCCTGTCTCGAAATCTTGGCAAAACTCTTCCATCGTCTGTCTCCTGAATGCCACTAATTCACCAACAGACGAGAATCTTGTCCAGACGAATTTATCCCGGTTTCCGAAAGCTTGCGTGATGATGTCTTTGTAGGTTTCCTGAATGCGTTGGCGCAATTCCGCCTCTGAATACCGGTAGATTGGGTCTACGGAGATTATCGGTGTGTCGCGCCGGTGCATCCCGGAATTGAATGACGCGGGACCACCGCCTACATCAACAATGTCGCGCGCCAAGTCGTCCTCAGAGAGGTTGAACATATCCAAGTATTCGTCGAATGACCGACCCCACGGCACGATGTCTTTGTAGTGAAAATCCATCAGATGTCCTTCTGGGATGCCTCATGCTTTTTGGTTAACCATGCTGGAGAGGATGCCAAGGATTTTGTCGCACCGCTCAATCGCGTACAGTGTCATATCAATGTAAAGTTTCCGCCCTTCCAATTTGAGGAAGAGCCACTCTGTGCCGGTGGTGGTAGCCCCATAAATACAAGCGATATTATTGCCTTTTTGCTGATTAAAACATTGTGCCGCGAGCATTTCGGCGACACATTGCCCAATGCCAAGTGTTGGGTCCGCATTCTTCGCTTCAACAAGAATGATGACAGGTGCCTCTAAATAAAATTGTTCTGGCGACAGGCTTATCAAAAAATCGCATGTTCCTGTTAATCCCTGTTCGGTATCAACGCTAAAGTCGATCCCCGAAAAAAGACTGATCCGCCGATCGAATTGCTCCCGCAGCTCAACGAGAACGTTGGTCACAATAAGTTCTGAGCGTGCCTTTTCTGTCCTTATAGCGATGGCTAACTGCACCTTCTTCGCCAATTCTGCAACGAGTGCTTCGCTCGGTGGTATAGGTTCTATATCAGAAAAGATATTTGGGGATTCAATAGTCTCTAACTGGAAATTTTCCCGCACTGTTTCTAAGGTAAAATTGCTGTAAGACATGGCGTAGAATCCCTCTTAATCAGCAGCATCAAAACTTATTTCTTGTAAAACTGCTGCGGCCCGCTGCGCCAATTCAGTTGTTGCGTCCCGTTTGATCGCTCGGTTTAAGTGTATGATGGCGCGTTCATCTCCGTCTTTCGCTAACGCCAACGCTTCCTCAAACCCTTTGTTCCCATAACTGAAATCTCTCGGCAGCACCGTCAGGTCGTGGTTTTTCCAATAATACTTCAGCTCCTCAGATTCCCAATTGCGGTAGACATCTTCCCATTGAAGAGAATTAAATATGTTCAGGTGTGGTTCAAGCATGTGTTCAGCGATCGGGTCATCCACAGCCTGATAGCGATTGTCGAGCGACACGCGAAGCCGATCCTCGGTCAAATTTGGTAGTGCTTTGTGAATCGTCAAAGCCGGGAAAATGAGCGTATCGCCGACCTCATAGTTCGTGGAATGCCATTCACCGTACAACTCGTCCTCATTAACGCACAGACTGCCAGCACCGAGCGAGAAATGGTGTTCCATAACCTTATTGACTTTATGCGAACCAGGTAGGACTGCTAAGCCCCCTAACTCAATTGGGCAATCCCCAACGGGTGCCCAACAGGTATAGGTCTGAAAATTCCCTTGAAAGTGAACGAAGTCTTGGTGTATCGGCGTTGTATGTGCGGTGTACTTAGGGAACCAGAGGCGCGCAATCTTCTGTGGATGCGGTAGCACCTCTCTACCGATAATCTTCTCCACCATATCGACGACTTCGTGCCAATGTCCAGAACGGTGGAACGCTTGTAATTTATAGACTTCGTGATATACATCCGTGTATTCGGAATCGCCTTCGGTACACTGCGTGGAAATATCGGCGATGCCGTCTATCGGGTCGGTCCCCGCGACGAGCCAACCGCCTTCCTGCATTGTTGTTAGCATCTCTCGCCGCAATGCCCAGAGTTTGTCGGGGTTTTGCAGCTTCTTGAAGAAGAGATACCCCTCTTCCGAGATCCGGTGACGCAATTCTTCCGGATCATTCATCGCATCGTTGGATACGCGAAGTTCTTTTAATGATTCCGCCATCTGACCTTCTCCTTCGGTTTACTTGTGTTCAAAACCGTTGTTCAAGATATTATTCTGCAAAATGCTTATCAGTGTGCTTATCTATTATAACATAACACATAGATCATGAAAAATCAATTTTTTAGGTTCAAAAGACAGAGGTAGTACTTTATCGACTTGAATTTAAGGGTGAGTTTGTAGTAGTGCGATTCATCGCACGTTCCAGTTCAAGGATGGACAATAAGTGGTTGCCCTACTACAAACGAAAGTGTTACGGCACACGGCGCGTGCCTACTACTTTGTAGTGCTACACTCTATTTTTCGCAAGCCAATCAACAGCGAAGTCAACGACCGCGCGTTGTGGCATGCGTTGGCAATTTGCGATGCCGACTTTGCCGCGCTGCACCAACTCTCCCGCGTCGGAATGCAGAAAATCCGCACCGATGTGATCGAAATCCGAATCGTCCACATCGATATTTTCAAAGGTGCCCCATATCCTTGACCCTGTCTCTGAGATCGGAGCACCCTCCGTGACGACGCGTTTGGTGGGGAAGTCCGCTCGGTATTCTGCAAGATGTATGGACGTATTACTTGAATGCTTGACACCGAGAAGCAGGACAAAACCTTGCAAGTCGTAGATTCTGGCGAGCGGTGAATTCTCACCCATACCATAAGCCAAGGAATGGTTATCTATGATATATGATGCTTGAGGTCCCTTTGCACAAAATGAATGCAGTGGATGAGCACTACGGAGAACATCGTTCTGTTTTCGGAAGGTTTCGGCAATTTTGCCCATCGAACGGGTTGGCGTTAAGTCAGGATCATAGGCGGGCATCGTCTCGCGTATCGTCTGCCACCAGGATTCGGGAACAGGTGGGTTCTGCCATTGGCTCGGATCGCTGAGATCGGTTGAGTGGGCCGGCATCACTAAGGTGCCTGTTTCTCCCAAGACCTCCTGAAGCGCGATAATAACAGCAACAGCACCGCCACAGACCCATCCCATCGCGCTCAAGGACGAATGAACGAGTAAGACCATCCCTTTTTCGATACCAAGTGCTTTAAAATCAGCTTGCAGTGATTCAACTGTACAAAGTGTTTTCGTCTTGTGAACTACCTGACCTTCAGGCATTATCAGTCCCCCTTTATTTCGTGCCTACTGCGAGGATATGTGCACTCGTGCCGAGTATGGACGGTTCTGCTTCGACCTTCCGAATGAGATCCAAAACAGTGGCACGCTGGTCGGGATCTGACCAATAATTTTTAACCGACTCAAAAAGCCAGACTGGACCTTGCACAGCAAGCGTCGCCTGATGCTGAAAACCTGCTTCGACTAACTCAGAGCGAAGTTCTTCAGGACGGTGAAGATAGGCATCTGTGAAGAACTTATGGTCTTTGGTCAGGTTGCGATGGTAACCCGTTTCAAGGTCGTTTTGAACGATGTCTCTATGAACGGGATCCGTAAATCGCCCCTCAAAAAAACTGTGGAGCATAGACGCAAAGCGTGAGATACCGGCAGCAACCATAACACCATCGTTTCGTAATACACGATATGCCTCGCTGAGTGCAAGCAAGCGTTCACTTTTATCAATGAGATGATAGAGCGGTCCCAATAATAGAGCTGCATCCGCAGATGCCGAAGAAAAACGGAGTGCCCGCGCGTCGCCGAGTGATATACTGGCGATCGGATGTTCTGGTTGTTGGTCTGAGGCTGCCTTCGCCTGTTGAATATGTAAATCCACAGGGTCCACGAGGTGGACTTCATAACCCGCCTTTGCCAACCAACAGGCGTAGGGACCCGAACCACCACCGATGTCTAAAATTACTGCTGGTGGTTCGGGTAGATAGCGTGTGATAATCTCTTGGGTACGTATAAATTCTATCTGTCCCCTAACATCCTTTGTCAGTCTTTTCGACTCTTGCGTCTGTCTATAGAACGTAAGAATCTCATCCGAAAGTTGATGCAATCAAGAAACCCCCTAAATCCCCCTTATCAGGGCGACTTGCAGTATATTCCGACAAGAAACCCCTAAAGAATCAGAATCAGAATCAACGGTATGAATGCCTTATGGGCATTCACCGCCCCTTATCAGGGACTCGCAATATATTCTGAAACTGGTTATCGGGTCCCCTTCACCCACGCCCATGTTGTGGTCAACTTATCTCCCGGATCAACAGCAAGTGGTTCGAGATCCAGGTCATTGGTCACATCAATATAATTCGGTTTTCCGAACCCACCCTTGCCATCGTTTCCGTTTTTGGTATTGTCGTTGGCATCACCCGCATCAAAAGTGTAGTGTGCGTTCAAGCCCTTCTCATCACCGTTGAGCACTTTCATCATGAATTCATTGAGTTCATCTTCGGTCCGAGCGACTTCCCAAATACGGACTTCATCAATGGCACCCGTACAGAACCAATTTTGGCTATCACCGACCCCGATATATAGGGAAGCGGCAGTCGCTGCTAATTCCTTAGCTTCAAAGGGTGCGGCACCCTTTTCTTCGCCATCAATATATACCCGCATCTCTTTACCGTCCCAGACACCAGCGACATGCTGCCATTCGTTCGGCTTCAATCCAGGAACATCAAGGATTTTTGTGCCGGGCCAGAGGACGAACCGTAATCCGGTTCCATTTTGGACAATCTCTGGAAAGATGTAATCCCGTTGGCCGCCCCAGTC
>JAGFCB010000327.1 GCA_022394775.1 Candidatus Poribacteria bacterium | reverse complement strand
AATTGTCGGAACTATGTCGCGCCGAAGCGGCGTGCCTATGCGCGAAGCAGCGACAGTGGCGATACATTCACAGAATTCGGTTACGAAGAAGACCTCGTCGAACCGATCTGTCAGGCGAGTATGGTGCGGTATACGGATGCGAATCAGCACGACAAAAACCGTATCTTGTTCTCCAACCCTGCCAGTGAGAGTCGTGAACAGATGACGGTTCGCATCAGTTATGACGAATGCAAAAGTTGGAGCAGTGGCAAGGTCTTGCACGCCGGACCCGCGGCGTATTCCGATCTCTGTATTGATTCGGATATGAATATCTGTTGTTTCTATGAACGCGGTGAGAATGGTGCTTCCGAGACGCTGTCGTTCGCGAAGTTCGACTTGGCGTGGCTGACGGATGGAGAAGACGTTTTGGCGTGATGTGATCTTAAGTTTGGGTTGGAAGGGTGGAAAGATGGAAGAGAAACCTCCTTCCATTCTTTCACTACGCCAGAAGTTTGATTTGAAAGAAGCAATATTTCGTGCTAAAATATACAAGAATAAAACCGCGAGTCTATATTGAGTCAACCGTTGTTAGTTACTTGGTAGCGAGGCCCAGTAGCAATCCAATCTTAGCATCCCGGCAGAAAGCAAGCCAGCAGTTATGGGAGGATTATGCGGATAGATTTGAGTTTGTTATTTCAGACATAGTCAGCAATCAAGCGGCAGGATTTCAACCGACAACCATCTGCACACCTGTAGAACTGATGGAGGAAACTCAAATGCAAGAAACGCCTGAAAAACATCCGGAGTTCGATCCTGAAACGTACACGGATCCGATCCTTGAAGAATGCTATCGCATCAAAGCAGAAATCAGCGCGCAATTCAAGAAACCGGGCGAACTTTACGCGTATCTGAAAGCAATGCAGGAAGAGAACAAACGAAATGGAATAAAATACGTCTCGTACTATGATCCATCCAAACACACCCCTTCAGAAAAATCTGAAGACGATGATTAACCACGAATCGGAACTTCGGTAGAACTGATGGAGGATACTCAGATGAAAGAAGTTCCTGAAAAACATCCAGAGTTTGATCCTGAAACATACACGGATCCCATTCTTGAAGAGTGCTATCGAATCAAAGCGGAACTGAGTGCTCAATTCAAAAATCTGGATGAATTCTTTGCGTATGTGAGAGCACTTGAGGAAGAAGGAAAACGGAACGGAGTCAAATATGTCCCGTATGATCCATCCAAGCGTCTACCGATAGAAAAATCGGAGGACGACGACTAAACACGGGTGGAACTTTGAACATTTATCGCAAATACGCCTCTCCGCGATGCTCTGCGATCCAGGTCTTCAGTGGCACATCCGCATCTGTCGGTTGCCACCAGCCTTTAATGTCTACACCGTCACCGAGCAGCTGCCGCCGAATCGGGTCGCACTTCTCAAGAATCTCTGGTGGCATGAGGTTGTAATCCAAACCCCGCAACCAACGATAACTATATCCCATAAACAAAACTTTCCGAGTGACATCCGAGAAATTCCAACCGCGCGAATGCCACATCCGTCGATCAAATAGCACCGCCGTGCCGCGTTTGACGAGCAGATCTATCGCACCTTCAGGATCGCCATCAGGATCGTCGTCTCTGTTTGGTGGACGGGTGTCGAGTTTGTGGCTACACGGGACAATCCGCATTGCCCCGTTGTCGCGGTCGGTAACATCCGTCAGCCAGTAGCTTACCTTTAATGAGAGTCGGGGGTGTGGGCGTTCCATCTCTGGGACAGGTCTCCCGCCGTCTTGATGCCAATGCGCGCCTTTGCGAACCCGCTGCTTGTCGGGCGGCTCTGGCGGATACATGATGAGATGTGAGATATAGAGTTGGATGTTCCATCCAAGGATATCCCAGAGGAGCGGAAAAACTTTCTTATTATCAAGGAGTTCCAGCAGTATATCGTCTTCGATGACGGTACGGAACTTTGACATCAATGCGTGGGGTGCCAGCCCCGTTTTAGCGCGTTCTTCGGCATCAAGCCGATCTGCGAGTTTCTCTAATGCGTCCACCATCTCATGACTGATAGCGTCCTCAACAATAAGGTAGCCCTCGTCGTTGAACGCTTTGAGTTGTTCTTCCGTAGCACAGTATTCCAGCCAACTTGTGTCCATTGTCATCTCCTCCAACCGCTAACGGCGGGCTTCGGCTTTAATCCGTCCCCACGTTGTTGTGACTTTTCCAGTAACTTCCACAGCAAACGCGATGCCTTCCTCCATATCCTCCTGAATCTGCTCTTGGGAGATTGCGATGTTGAGGATACGGAGTTCGTCAATCGTTCCATCAATCCAGACACTCTCAATCGACTTTTTGCCGATCCAAACGGAAGCGTCGTTTTGATTGATGTCTCCCTTTCGGGGAACTTCACCGTCCAATTCACCGTCGAGATAGATGCGAATTTCTTTGCCGTCGTAGACCATAGCGACGTGATGCCATGTATCCACCTTCATCGGTGTCGCGCCGTTTGCAACAGCCGGATCGCCGGGTGCGGTATAGACGAATCCTCGAATTTTTCCGCCGGGTGTATCGAAACCCCATCCGCTTTCAGCAACGGAGCCTTTTCTTGCAATCGGTGGATGTCCAGCTGGGAATGTCGTCGGTTTGAACCATGCCTCAATTGTCAGTTCATCGCCGCCCGGAAAAAGGCTCTCATGATGCGGCACCTCAATAAGACTGCTCGCGCCATCAAACACCAATGCACCACCAATCTTCCCATCCTCCGTCCATTCGGCATCGGTGATTTCTCCATGATTCTCAAATTCGGAAAGGTCTGTCGCTTCATTGTCAGTTTCTTCATCAAAGAGATAGAGTAACACTGTTTCCTCTTCAAACGCAGCGAAACAACTCAGACCGAAACAGAGCAAAAGCGCGAAAACTGTCAGCATTCGAGTCATTTCGTATCCCTCCTCATTATTTTCATAAATTGAAATGTGATGCAGTGAGTGCCAAAAGGTATCCTACTAATTTCAAATCATTATTTACCCAATACCCTCAAGTTTTTTAAAACAAACTTACATTTTTTTCAAAAAATCGTAAGTTTACTCTTAACTTTTTTCGCTGAAGGGTAATATATATTATAATACAACCTGCAACTTTTATTTGCAACTATTATGATGTTAATAAGACTTACGCATTTTTCCATGATAACGAACGTATGACCCCCTGCAGGCGGGGTTTGAAACCCTGCAGAAATACGCAGAAACACCCTATCAAAGACCCCAAGCAAAAACCCTGCGAGGGGACTGCGTAAGTCCTATTAAATTACTATGGCATTTGCTGAATGCCTTGTTAGGTTATTAGGATAACCCTAAAGGAGGTTTTAAAATTGCAACGTAAAATATGGAACCCCCCATTCTCGCTGAGCGTATTGGGATTCACCCTTCTCGGAATTACGCTGTGTGTGTTGGTTATGTCAGCGTCTGTTAATGCTCAGCTTCCAGATGACGCGATGGAGATTGTGCGGGAAAGACAATTAACCCCGGATGATATTAAGGCAGCACTGGCGACCTACACACCTACAGGTCGGCATGATGAATACGTAATGTTCACATCGGGTGGACATAGCGGGCAAGTGATAGTCATCGGTATGCCCTCAATGCGTATCCTTAAAGTCATCGCTGTTTTTACACCGGATCCGTGGCAGGGCTATGGATATGGCGTGAAGGACGCTCCGTTAGATGCGTCAAATCCTGGTGTAACTGTTGATGGACAAACTTTGACGTGGGCGGATACCCATCATCCCGCACTCAGTGAAACCGAGGGGGATTACGATGGTCAGTATCTCTTCATTAACGACAAAGCCAACGGTCGCGTCGCCACAATTGATCTCAGAGATTTTGAGACCAAACAGATCATAAAAAACCCAGTGGCTCTCAACGACCATGGTGCCACAATGGTGACACCTAATACGGAATATGTCATTGAAGGCTTGCAATACGCGATGCCATTAGGCAACGAATATGCCCCTATTTCCGAGTATAAATCGAAATACCGTGGATTAATGACTTTCTGGAAATTTGATCGAGAGAGGGGTCGCATTGACGAAGACCAGTCTTTCGCAATTGAATTGCCGCCCTATTGGCAAGATTTGGCGGACGCAGGAAAATTATCAAGCGATGGCTGGATATTCTGCGGTTCTTTTAACTCTGAAATGGCGACCGGTGGTGTCGAAGACGGGAATCCGCCTTTTGAGGCAGGCACCGCTGAACGAGATATGGACTACCTACATCTCATCAATTGGCGGCGCGCCGAGCAAGCCTTTAAAGATGGAAAGGTCGAAAAAATAAAAGACTTTCCAGTCATTACGCTGGAGACTGCTGTTGCGGAAGGGATACTTTATCTCACACCTGAGCCGAAGAGTCCACACGGTGTAGATGTGAGTCCGAGTGGTAACTACATCGTTGTTTCGGGCAAACTCGACCCGCATGTAACAGTTTATCATATCAATAAGATCGAAAAAGCAATTGTGGATAAAGATTACGAAGGCCTAGACGACTATGGAGTCCCGATTCTGAGTTTTGATGCTGTCCTTGAAAAACAGATTGAAGTCGGGTTAGGGCCGCTTCATACACAATTTGATAATCAAGGCTATGCATACACCAGTCTCTTTCTGGACAGTGCTGTTGCGCGATGGACCCTCGGTCCCGATGCAAAATATAAAGCCCCAGAACGTCCGTGGCGGCTTATTCAACAGTTACCAGTTCACTACAACATTGGGCACCTTGTTACCGCCGAAGGCGACACGGTCGAACCGGATGGTAAGTATCTGGTAGCACTAAATAAATGGGCGGTCGATCGATTTTTGAACGTAGGACCATTATTGCCCCAGAACCTCCAACTTGTCGATATATCTGATACTGGAGATAACATGGGGTTGCTTTACGATCTTCCATTAGGGATTGGTGAACCGCACTATGCTCAGATTATCAAAGCCGATAAACTTTCCGCCTGGGAAATTTACCCTGAAGTCGGATGGGATTCGATCAACCAACAGAAGCATCCAAAGGCTGCAGAAAAGGGATCTATCAAACGGGACGGAAATACAGTAGAAATCTCGATGACTGCTATTCGTAGCCATTATGAACCCGAAATTGTCGAGGTTAATAAAGGCGACAAAATTATCCTGCATCTAACCAGCTTAGAGCGTACATACGATGCAACGCACGGTTTCGCCCTACCGGCTTACAATATCACTGCAAGCGTTGAAGCTGGCGAAACAGTTACGCTTGATTTTGTTGCAGACAAAGCCGGCGTATTTTCGTTTTACTGTACGGAATTCTGTTCGGCACTACATCTGGAAATGGCAGGGTATTTCCTCGTGAAACCGTAACCTCATCGGTGATATGGGATCACCAATTCATAGCGTAAACGTAGAAAAGCCACAAAGGCAATCTTTTAATGATTCTTCTTTGTGGCTTCTACGAACCCTATGCTTCTAATCGGAACAAAGAACCTTGATATCAGATCTTACAGAAAGAAAGAACACTTATGCAAGATAGAAAGATGCACCAAAACTGGTTAGCAAAGACGTTGTTAATAGCTGCCGGTACGCTCTTGCTCACTTCGCTGTTTTTTCCCTACTGGCATGTAGAGTTAGAAACAGGTATCTACCCCAAAGGATTGGAATTACAGATCCGGCCCTATCGTGTTGAGGGGGATGTTGAAGAGATCGACAAACTCAACCACTATATCGGGATGCGGACGTTGGCATCAGCCGGGCAGCTTGAACGCACCATCGCAGTGCCTTCAATTATTATTGCGGCGTTGTGTTTATTGATTGCACCGTTTGTTCCGAAAAAATGGGCACTATGGCTAACGGTGCCTGGACTTGTGTTTCCTGTAATTTTCTTGGGTGAGTTGTACTGGTGGTTGCGCGATAGCGGCTTGCATCTCGATCCGAATGCCCCGCTCAACCAGACGATTAAACCGTTTATTCCGCCTCTTTTCGGCGATAGTGTCATAGCACAATTTAGTGCGAAGGCATCCTTTCAGACAGGATTTTTCCTTGCCTTGCTATCCGGTGCATTCGCACGAGTAGCGTTTTACTTCATGAAGCCCGAATGGCTTGCGAAAAGCCTCATCGTTGATGCCGCTTTGTTGTTAATTGTCTCATTGCTTTTTCCATATTGGCGCGTGGATTTTGAGACTAAGAAATTTCCAAGACCGTTGATACTTCAGGTCCGGCCCCACCGCCTTGAGGGAAATATCGGACAAATTGATAAACTTCACCAGGACTTGGGTATGCGCGAATTAGAAACAGCAGGACAATTTGAAAGGAAAGTCGCCTTGCCTTCAATTGCCATTGTTGCGTTCTGTTTACTCGTGTCGGCTGTCTTGCCAAAAAAGTGGGGATTTTGGTGCGCGCTTCCGAGCTTGGGTTTTCCGCTCATTTTCGTCGGTGTGCTCTATTGGTGGATCCGAGATAGCGGTATGAACCTTGATCCAGAGATGGCACTTTATCCTGATACGGAGCCGTTTGCTCCGCCGCTCGTCGGCACAAAAAAGGTAGGGAATCTTACAACTATAGCCAGTTTCCAGATAGGGTTTTATTTCGCTGTGGCTGCTGCCCTTATAGTTGGCACTTCGCTTTATTTCCAACGGTTGAAGCGATTTAACCTTCAGAAACTGACGCTTATAATGTTTCTGAGTGTTTTCACGCTCTGGATAACATCATCTGGTATCGCATCAACCCGGATCGTAGAACCTGACGTAAGCATCGCTGAGACATTGCAATCAGCTGCGGACGGCGACACCCTCATTGTAAAAGGTGGGCACTATCAAGAACGTTTCATCATAGACAAATCTATAACACTAAAAGGTGAAAATGATCCTGTGATTGACGGTTCAGGCTCCGGCAGCGTAATCACAGTTACCGCACCAGGCGTTGCTATCCTTGGGTTCACAATTCAAAATACAGGGATTCGACTCTCGGAAGGTGACGCAGGCATTATGGTAAAACGCGCGAAAGAAACAATTATTAAAAGCAACCATTTTAAGGAGGTGCTATTCGGCGTTCAGGTGCGAAACTCGCCGGACACTGTTGTTAAGAACAACACATTTGAAGGTAAAGACCTTGATGTCGGACGACGGGGGGATCTTATTCGGGTTTGGTATAGTGACGGTAGTAGGGTCGAGAACAATCGCGTATTTGATGGACGCGATGTAGTCGTCTGGTACTCAAAAAAAGTAGTCGTTAACCGCAACGAAGTCAGGAATGGACGTTACGGCATCCATTTCATGTATTGTGATGATGCAAATATCCAAGAGAACCGATTGATCGGAAACTCTGTTGGGGTCTATTTGATGTACAGTTACCGATTACAACTCGCTAAAAATTGGGCCGTAGACAATCGTGGCGCAAGCGGTTATGGCATCGGGTTGAAAGATATGCATGACGGGCAAATCACCGATAACCTCGTTGCAGACAATCGGGCCGGAATGTTTATGGACAACGCGACGAATACCTTTAATAACAACCTAATCGCCTTCAATGATTCTGGGATTTTGGTCCTGCCGTCCGCACGAAAAAATGAATTCATCAGAAATAGTTTTATTGATAATGGAGAACAAGTAACAATAGAAGGACAAGGCTCGATTGGTAATAATCAGTGGGATGGAAATTATTGGAGTGATTACAGCGGTTACGACGCAGACCACGATGGTGTTGGGGATGTGCCGTACCGATCAATGCGTCTATTTGAGAGGTTGACAGAACGGTACCCCGCGCTCCGCATTTTCACCTATAGCCCATCGGTAAACGCACTGGATTTTGCGACCCATCTGTTTCCGATTTTTACACCCCAACCCAAACTCACTGATAAAGTGCCACTCATGCGTCCGACTGCTCTGACGCTTGAAACCCCTCAAAAACGCGTGTCTGTGGCGTGGCTGATCGGTTCCACTGCCTTATGTCTTCCAGGACTTACTTTTTTCGGCTTAAACGAGTGGGCGTCGCGCTCAAGAAATAATCGACAGCGTGAAACTCTCAAGACAGACCCTACTCCGGATCACACAGGACAGACAAGTCATATCTCTATCCGCAACCTGACGAAACGTTATGGGACTGTAACGGCTGTAGACACTGTGAGTTTCGATGTGACTGCCGGTGAAACGGTTGCACTTTGGGGGATAAATGGGGCAGGCAAAACGACCGTACTTAGATGTATATTGGGCATTCTACCCTTTGACGGAACAATAACGGTAGCCAATAACAATGAAGCCGCTGTGGAGTTTTCGGGATCAAATGTATCGCCTGCAGTGGGCAAAGCAATACGCAGGCAAATCGGTTACGTTCCACAAGAAGTCAGGCTCCAGAGCGACCTGACAGTGAAAGAGACAGTTTTGTTTTACGCGCGGTTTCGGTCAGTTCCCCAAATGGAGATCGAAGAACTGATGGAAGAATGGTTATTGTTTTCGATTGCAGACAAACAGATAAGTGCACTTTCTGGCGGCATGAAACAACGATTGTCACTGGCAATCGCTATGCTCTCAGATCCACCGATTCTTTTATTGGATGAGCCGACAAGTAACTTGGACAGCCAAACACAACGCGAGTTTTGGGGGACCCTTGAACGTCTCAGTACAGCTGGTAAAACGTTGATCTTCTGTTCACATCGACTGGATGAAATCATGGGGATCGCAGACCGAGTTATCGTTATGAATGCTGGAAGAAAGGTCGCAGAAGGCCCTCCTACCGCGCTTGACGATTATCTTTCAACGGACATATTGTTGCATCTTCGTATCCCCGAGAAGTTTCAAGACAAAGCGGCAACTCTTCTCACGGAGAAAGGTTTCTCTGTCCGCCACAGTCGCTTGGATGTCTCGGTACGCACGGCACATAAGAAGAAAATGGAGCCCTTTCATATTTTGATGGCCGCTTCTATTCCTATAGATGATTTTGAACTCAGCGACAGCGAAAAAAGGGGCGAAGCGTGACAAATTCAGCAATTACGAACATCGCAATTGTAATGCGAAAAGAGGTTTCGGACGCTCGACGGAATCGCTGGTTTATCCTATTCACAATAGTTTTTGGGGGCTTGGCTCTCAGCCTAAGCTTGTTTGGATTTTCAGGGCTCGGAACTTTCGGGATTGCCGGTTTCGGTCGGACAGTCGCGAGTTTAATTAATCTTGTTATGCTGATTGTACCGCTTATGGGACTGATGTTAGGCGCTATGAGTATTTCAGGCGAACGCGAGCGAGGGAGCCTGCTACCGCTGCTCGCGCAACCCGTAATGCCAACAGAAGTTTTGCTCGGAAAGTACCTCGGCACAGCAGTCGCACTCATGGCAGCAATCCTATTTGGTTTTGGATTCAGTGGTATCGTTATTGCTTGGCAGGGTGGACTGGCACAATTCAGCTATTACTTAATCTTGGTTGGATTGACCTTGTTGATCGGCCTGGTACATTTGAGCATCGGATTTCTGATATCTGCCTTTATGTCAAAAAGTGCAACAGCGATAAGCACTGCCTTGATTCTCTGGTTGATAATTGTGTTTATCAGTGATTTAGGTTTAATAGGGACCGCTGTTGTGCTACGGCTCGCGCCTTCCGTCCTACTTGCGTTCACACTCATTAATCCAGCGCAAGTGTTTAAATTAGCAGCAATTCATACCATACAAGGGAACTTGGAAATACTTGGCGCGGCTGGACTTTACGCCGCCGATGTCTTTAGAGGTTTTCTATTCCCAACGCTAATGGTATTATTTCTCCTCTGGGTATTCATTCCGCTTTTGTTCGCGATAGGTGTCTTTCGACAAAGGAGCATATAGTGCAGGAAAAAAAAGGGGGCAGCGCATACCTAATACCCATAACTCTCCTAATCAGCGTAATCACTATCAGTTGTAACACTGGAGAAGAAACGCTTCCGCGGATTCGCTACGGAGAGGAAAGTTGTGATCGATGTCGTATGATTATTAGTGAGAAACGCTTTGCATCTGCCTATCGGACCGATGAGGGTATTCTGCGAAAATTTGATGATGTGGGATGTGCAGTCTTGCATCGCGCGGAACAGAATGAATGGGTAAGCCAATTTTGGGTATACGACTACGCTGAAACTGCTTGGTTAAATAAAACAGAAGCGTTCTTCGTCTCAAGCCGGGAGTTGTTGACTCCGATGGGTTACGGAATTATTGCAGTGAAAACAAAAACACAAGCACAAAGCTTGGCAGAAAATAATAACGGTCAAATTGTAGAATTTGACCAGCTTCAACACATTTTACAACACTAACCTGAGGAGGTTATATTTATGAAAATCAGACATGTGAAAATCACCATAATTGTGTTCGCTATTGGTCTCTTGATCGTTACTGGATACCGAAACTGGGGTATTAAAGAGACCGATTCGGGTGCATGGGCGGCAGCGGAAAAAATAGATGCTTCGGTATCGAAAACAGATGCAAAACCGGACACCGGTACAATTATAGGTAAAGTCAGATTTGAGGGGGACGCTCCATTTCGGCGCGCAGTCAACTTCGGCGCAGAATTGCAATGTAAACACTTACACACGGAAAAAGTGTATTACGAGGATATTGTGATCAGCGAGAAAGGGGGACTTCAGAATACATTCGTGTATATAAAGGGTAGCATGAAGGGCAATTTTGAACCTCCAACGGAACCCGTTGTTATCGATCAAGTCGGATGTGTTTTTATTCCACACGTCGCAGGAGCAGTGATTGGGCAACCCGTAGAATTTCTTAACAGTGATCAGGTTCTTCACAACGTCCGGACAGTATCAACCAAAGAGAAACCGTTGAAAGAAAAACCCTTTAACATCTCCCAGCCGAGGGAAGGTATGAAGTATACACATACCTTTACAAAAATGGATATCGGTATTCCGCTACGATGTGATGTTCACCATTGGATGTCGGCGTTCGTACATGTTTTGCCACATCCATTTTTTGCGGTGACCGAAGAAGCGGGCACATTTAAAATTCAAGGACTGCCGCCACGCACTTATACATTAGAGGCGTGGCACGGAAAATTAGGCGTGCAGAAAATCCGAGTCACAGTTGAAGCTGGAAAAACACAAGAAGTAGAGTTTGTGTTTGCCAGCGAGTGATTTCCTTAAATTTGACGCAAACGTTACGGAATGCGTACACTTTGTAACAAAAGTGGAATTACATGATGAAACGCTTCAACAAAAATCGACCTATTTTACCAAAAGGGAGGTCGATTTTTGTTGACCAATAGGGCCAAATGTGGTTTAATTATAACTGAAATAATCGGAGTCATCAACTCCAGTCATAGATATAAACATATTCATAACAGCCATTGCGCTGCAAATGTAGATACGCAAGAAGGTCCCTTATGAAACTGAAATATCAATGGAAAAAGAAAAAATGTCCTCTTTTCACACATAAAGGTGTCTTTGAGGCAACCGACGAAATGCTAATCCGTTTTCAATACGACCTGAATAGGTGTGCACAGTGCGCTGCGTATGAAAATCCAGCACTCCCCAGTTTCCAAGAGGACCTGTTGCAGATTGCGCGGGTAACGCTATGGAAAAAAGGCCCTTTGTTTGACCCGCACCATGAGACAAAAGCAAGCTTTCGCACTTACATTCTGCCATGGATCTGTGGGGCATTGACAAAAGCGAAAAAAAATGAAGTGCAACACTACCAGCATTTTATGTCTCCTGCCGATGCGGTCAATTGCCCTTATGAAGAGTCAGAGGCACAAGAACAATTGTTTGTATCTGCTTTGAAGCCAGAAACTGACTTTGTGGCTAAACTTATCTGGGAAATGTGGAACGCCGATTTTGAGAAAGCACTTCCCGAACTTCTACAAGGTTTGACAGAACGGGAAAAACAGGTTTTCACCCTCATCCGGATGGACACGAAGCAGTGTGATATCGCCGAAATATTAGCACTGAGCAAGCCGAGAATTAATCAGATCTTGAAGCAGATAGAGTTAAAGCTGATACATGAATCTAAAAACATAGGACTCATTGAATAGCGAAAAATTTCATGAGCGATACATAGCGGCGATTGCCAACGCCAGCATGAACGCTGGACGGCAATCGCCTTCCTTTTTAATCCTCTACCCGTTCAATAATCTCACCCGTTTCACGGTCTCGGAAGATCCGTTTCATTCTGCCATCAGGCATCCGTTCATCCTTGAGATGTGCATAGCGTTCATCAGCATCGGATTGACTTGCTTGCGCATCCGTGGCTTCGGTTGTGCCGCGCCAATCCTCAATCTCAACGGCTTCCCACTGCTTAGATTTTGCAGATTTGTAGCACGCATCGATGACAGCATTGACGACGTAGCCGTCGTAGAAAGTCTCCATCGGTTCACGTTCTTCGTCAATTGCGTTGAACATATCGAGGAACATATCCCGATAGCCGAGTTCCGCGACCTCATCACCGACCGGGAAGAGCCAACCTGTGTCGCTTTCAGCTTTTTCAGCGACGTAACCGCCCTGTCCAACCGCCGTGAACATCTCAAAACCTGTTCGGAGCCAGTGGTTGAGCCAGAGAGTGCCCTCGCTACCAGAGACCTCATCTCGCAAATCCATCCCACCGCGGAACGCCCACCCGACTTCAAATTGACCCATCGCGCCACTTTCAAATCGAATGAGTGCGATACCGTGATCTTCCGCATCAATCGGGTGAACGAGCGTGTCTGCCCAGCACATCACCTCAAGCGGCTTGTTATTTTTTCCAACGAAGTTTCGGATAATTTCGATGCAGTGGCATCCCATATCGACGATGGCACCACCGCCTGCTTGTTCCAGATCCCAGAACCAGTCACTATGGGGACCCGGATGCGTTTCACGGGAACGCACCCACAGAATTTTGCCGAGCGCGCCGTTTTGAACCGATTCCAACGCTTTCAAAGTTTTCGGAGGATATACCAAATCTTCAAGGTAACCGCCAAACACACCCGCGTTTTCAACGATGTCCAGCATCGCTTTCGCCTCTTCGGCAGTACGTCCAAGCGGTTTCGTGCAGAGGATACTTTTGCCTGCCGCTGCTGCGAGTTCAACCGCTTTCAGATGTAAATTGTTAGGCAATCCAATAACAACTGTATCCGTTTCAGGATGGTTGATGGCTTCTGCCAAATCGGTTGTTGCGTGCGGGACATTCCACTCCTCGGCAAAAGCGGTTGCGCGTTCTTCGCGTCGAGAGTAGACAGAATGAACGCGGTCTGCACCCCGTTGGTTATGGAGCGTCATCGTATAGAACATTCCGATGAGTCCCGTACCGAGCATCGTGACTTTATGGCTTCTCAGTTCTGACATTCTTGTTCCTTTCTTTACAACGGCTATCGGCAGCCGGCTATTGGCTATCAGTACGGATTGTTGCATGCCAAACTTTTGTGTCTGGCCGCAAGACCCTCTTACTGATTGCCGACTGCTGAAGACCAATAGCCAATAATTATTCTGCTTTATATGCTGCGATGACTCCCCAATCATTAACTGTCCAACAGTGGTTCTGATCCGTTGCATGAACGCCTTTGAGGTTCGCGCTGCCCGGTATATTTGATGCTGTCCACGTTTTACCGCCATCGGAGGTATGCAAAATAGTGTTGTAACCGCCGACTGCCCAACCGACCATAGCATCAACGAAGGTAATATCGTGGAGATCGTCAATGGATTCGGTTTTCTGCTGGGTCCAGTTTGCTCCGCCATCGGAGGTATGCAGGATCAAGCCCTCCTGTCCACTGATCCAACCGGTATTTTCATCAACAAAATAGATACCGAACAGGTTATTATCAAAGCCGGGGTCTTGTTTTGTCCAGTTTGTGCCACCATCAGTGGTCTGTAGGAGTGTCCCGAATGAGCCGATAATCCAACCTGTTGTCTCAGAAACGAACCAAAGCCCTTCAAGGTTGTTCCGGGTTTCACCAACTCGCGCCCGTTCTGAACTGCCGACCCAACTCTCACCACCATCAGTCGTTTTGAGAATCGTGTTCTCACTGCCAGCAATGAAACCGGTTGTTTCGTTAATCATCTGGATCCCCATCAAATTCGCACGCAGCGGGCGTGGATTTCCACCGCGTCCGGGCGTGTCGCTCATTGCCATCTTTCGGGACCAGGTTTTACCACCGTCTTCAGTTTTCAGAATGGTGGCTCTACCGCCTATGATAAACCCGACATTTTCGTCTACAAAGTAGATATTATAGAGGGGTGCGGGACCGCCGCGACCAAAACCACCTGGAGGTCCACCCGGTCTTTGACCGGCACCCGGAGGACGCATATCCACTTCCATTTTTTCCCACGTTGTGCCGCCATCCGATGTCGTCAACATCAGACCACCATCTCCAACGACCAAACCGTTCTGGTTATCCATAAAATGGACATCCTGTAACATTCCGTCGATGCCATCACCGCGGAGAATATCGTCTTCCCTCAAGACGCTCCAATCCGCTTCAGCAACTGTCGCGAAGGAAAATAGGAGCGCGACTGTAATAAATGCTCCGAAAAGACTGATAACTGTTCTAATCATGAGAGTCTCCTTTTTCTTTTAGTTTTCAGTTTACTTTGCAGTTAGAGTTATCAGACAAGAGACTTTCTGTAACAATTCTCCGCTGCCTAAAAACTGCGAAGATAGTGTTATTTATTATCGAAGGCTCTTAACTGAAAACTGTTAACCGCTAACTGACAACTATTCTGACTGAAATGCGTCATAAAATTGTCGTGCTCGGTTCTCAACATCTTTCAGATAATTTTGACCGATCTGCTCAATGTAAAGTTCAGTCAAATCGCCGCTTGCCTCACCAAAGGCTTTGGCGAATTTTCGACATTCGTCTTTATCCGCACCGGAGGCATAGGCTTTGGTTTTCGCATCTGTCCCGGATTTTCGGACTTCAACGAACTTATCACGAAACTTAAGATAACTCCCGTCACCGACAAATTGGACATCCTCAAGTGCCGTGAAATCAAGACCCGGCAGCGCGTCTGAAAGAATTACGCGTGCTTGCTCCAAGTCGATTTTGCCGTCGCGAAGCGCGATAGCAATGCCGAGGAAGAACAGATCGTTTTTGTCGCGTTTCGCTTCGCCTTCGAGTTTTGCTGCGCGAAGCTTCTCAGGATTCGGTTCGGATTCATTATAATAAGTGATGTCTTCTCTCACGTCACACGTTGCAGTGATTTGACTCTCTGCAAAAACAGCCGCAAGGTAATCAGAAAAGGAGATACCCATCTGCTTACAGTGCGCTGCGAGCGCGGTGACGAGTACCATAGATTCGCCTGCTGACTTCTCACGCATTGCAATCGCAGTGCGACCGCCTTGGCTTTGAATAAGTACTTCAGGACCGGTAATCATCCCACCGCTTTCCTCACCCGCAAAGATGAGTCGCGGCTGCACGCCGAGTGAAATTGTTTCGCCATAGATATCTTGGATAACGACGGGTGCGTCTGGTGTATCAGCGATCTGTCGCTCAATCTTTTTCATAATCGCAGCGATTTCTTTGAAACCAACAGGCACGTTAATGACCTTAACATCGTTCGCAGTACCCCACTGATCCCAAGCGAGTGCAGAAGGCGTTGTCTTTATCATGAACCGCGGATGGTTTTCCCAGAGTGCGTCGGCTTTGAGCTGCTTCGCATAGAAGTCCATCAACATAAGAAACGCTTGATTCGGCGTGTAAATCGTCAAAAGTCGGTCATCACCGAGATCAAGGAAATCGACACCGAGGTGCTCTAACGTCTCTGCCCGCGAGGTGTCTTCAATCTCACAAACGATAAGTCGGTCACCATCTGGGTCTGTTGCTTCAATGATGGTGCCAATAGGTTGTGCTTTGAGTTTCGTTGCATAATCTGTGGATTTGACGACATCAAGGATACTAAAATCACAGCCGAGGTCGTAAAATTCAGCCCCGCCGGTTTTTGGATTCCGATCGAGTTTTCCGATGTTGTGATAGAGTGGGTCAGCCTCAACGTGGAGCCAGCGAACAGAGTTCGCAATTCCCAACCGCTCAAAGATGGCACGCATCGGGCGATACATACATCCACCAACGCAATCGACAACGATTGCCGGTTTCGTTTTACGAATGAGGTTAAGATTAGCATCCGTAGCGACACCATTTTTAAGATAACCGACATAAAGCTGCACGCCGTCGTGGAGTTCATCCAGTCTTTCAAAATCTATATGTTCATCGGTCATCGCGCTGAACTGAATCGGGTATCCATCCGTTTCAGCAATCTTGAGTATTTCCTCAATCTTGTTGACGAACTGCATGGATTCTTCGGGAAGGTACTGACTGCCTTGGTTGTTGAGATCCTTGGTCGCATTTTTGGTGCTGACGGAGTGGCTTGATGTGACATGCTCGCCACCATCCAGATCAAGCGTGAAGATCAAGAAGGATGCCATCCAGATGGGC
>JAGFCB010000058.1 GCA_022394775.1 Candidatus Poribacteria bacterium | reverse complement strand
GATAATGAGATAGCGACTATTTTAGAAACGTCTGTCTCAAATGTCTCCCGTTGGCGGAAAAACCCAATGTGGGTAGAGTTTGAACAGGAACTCATCTCCGCACATAAAGAATCATTGTTAGAAGCACATCGGACAACCCTTGAAGATAGCACATCTTAAGTTTGTGAGGCGAATTCCAACTTAACGAAATGTGCGAAAAGGTTAAGTTCAAATACTGAATGGATTTATCAAATCCCTGGATCCATTCTTCTTAGGTTACGTAAAGTTTCAATAAGGTTAAGAGACGAAACTTTACATTTGTTTTATGTTTTTATGTTTATGGAGGAAAATCAGTAATGTTGTCAAATAAAATGACATTTTCCTTAACAAGTTTAATTATATTGCTCGCCATCGGTCTTGCCATAACGCCTGCCCTGGCAGGGGAGTTTGGGGCATATTTCACACCGGGTGAATTGATGGTGGATGTCTCTTCGGATGAGGGACTGCAAATAAACTCTGGCCGTAACCGTGCACAATTTACCAGAGATAATGTAATTGTGAGTCCTGATCCAGCAGGGTATCCGAGAGAGGTTGATCCTCTTTTAGAAATCACACTTTCAATCTCATTTGATAGAGTTGTACAGCTGGGCCCTGATGTAGGGGTAGATAGTGTAAAACCCTCTCAGAATCCCCTTCAACTCAGCGATTTTACAGTTGACGCTTATGATGACCTCGGTCGATCGCTTGGGGAGTTACAGTTAGGTGGATATGTGGTAACCGAACGCTATCAGATTGAAAATTCCAGTACCTATGCGGAGGTGGGGAATGTCTATAACGGTATCCCTGCCGGTGGGCAACTTGGTGTTAATATTGACCCCTTCGCAGTCCTTGCTTTCAGCACCCCTCAGGCGATTAACGTTGCGGATCCAGGTGAATTACCGGGTCAGCAATTCAGGCTAACTATTAAGTATGGTGTACTCAAGCTAGCCTACAATGCCCTCACGGGTGGTCAGTTTGAGATCCACACGCTATTCTTCACATTAGCTAAAGGGGCGGTTTCGGATGCAAGTATTGCAGCGATTGAGAAATATCGGAAAGACCCGAAGGAGGATAATGAGCCAGATACGAGCGCGGGCCCTAAGTTCATGCGAGTAGACCTCGTGGATGACGATGAAGGGAATGCCCAGTACGCTAGGATCACCGGTGTTAATACCGCGGTTAACGCTAGTGTTACCGGCAGTGTCACACCTAGGGCCTTGAATACTTTGCCAAATCCGTTTGATGCGTCGGACCCGGGCGTGGTCGATATTTCAAGAGTTGATCCACGGAGTGGTATTGCAGCAGTCGCAACCGGTGCCTTTGATGTTCGGATCATCCTCACTGAAGAGCCAGCAGAATTCACCAAGGATCATATTATGGTCTTGAATGGGACAGCATCTGATCCTGTCGCGCTGATACCTATGAAAATGGAAATGGGTGGAATTTATCACACCAGTTTCCCTGGGAAACGGTATGGGATGGCGAACATGTATGATGACGGAGGGATCATCACGGATGGGGCTATCCCTGAGAGTGACACCTCTACCACTCCGTTCCCCGAACCGACTGGTAGAGATAACAAGTATCACCTATACACTGTGACGATTACGCCGAAAGACAATTTCACAGGTAACACAACCGTCTGGGTGAAAACATTTGATGACAAGGTGATGCCAACTCCCAATACGTATGGGGCATTGACACAGGCACAAATATTAGCGGATACGCTGACATATAGTGCTAAGCGCGTAAGGGATGTGAGAGCCCTCCGCGAAGTCTTGTCTGTTCCTGTGAAGACCGGTAAGACCGAGGCTACCACTAACCAGGAGGCTCGGGACACGGCTATCAAGAACGAGCCGAACACGATTCGCCTCCCTGAGAAGTTTTACATTCCGGCAAACGGGTATCTCGTTCTGGCGCGAGGGAAAGTAGAGCATACAGGTATCATTGACTCACCGCTTGAAAAGTATAGCGATGATGATAACGAAACTTTCAAAACAGACCTCGCGGCTCCTAAGCAGATTTACAACATAAAACATGAATTCAGTTTCCCTTATCCGGCTTCCAATCTGGTAGATTTCTTTCGAAACGGTGGCTCGATCGAGTTGATCCACCAAAACGTTGCGGGGAACACTGCCGAAGCTGAGAAGAAGAAAGGGTATCCGGGTGCTAACGATACCGCGTATACTGCCGGTCAGGTAATCATCAGTGAAATTATGTGGGGACAGGATGACGGTTTGGCAGCGGCTGATGCAGCAAAGAGCCAATGGATTGAATTGCATAATACCACCTCGTCTGTGATTGGCATTGACAAAAACGAATGGGTCCTTGCCTTCCATGGTCCGAGTGGTGGCAATTCTGCATTAGGTACCGTCATTGATACGGTCGGTAACGTTCCGGGAGGTATAGCCAATTATTGGTCTCAACCCGGTAATAGTGGTGTGTCTGTAGCCACACAGCAGCACCCAACCGTTTCAGACCTCGTGTCTATGTCTCGTATACCGGAGACTGCCGATGGCACGGCTGCTGCGAGTTGGGCAATGTCGATGATTCCAAGTGCGAACCTAAACGGACTGCGTATTGGTACACCGGGTGCAGCGAACAACTATGTGAAACCCGCTGCACCGCCGCCGGCTCCTGAACCCGTACCCGAACCGATGGCACCTGTTGCGACAGCGTCTGATCTGATGATTTCAGAGATCATGGTCGCCAGCAACTCGGGGCGACTCCCACAGTGGATTGAGATTAAAAACACTGCCGTGGGGGAAGTCAGTCTTGATGGCTGGAGAGTCAGTATTGCTAACGATCCTGCCGACGCAGATGTTGTTGCGTCGTCGCTGAGCATTAAACTCGACGGTGTGACGTTGGATGCGAATCAGGTCGCGCTCGTCGTCTCGAAGACAGGACGCAACTCCGGTGTTGCAATGCGTGCCGCAGGGGATAACAATATAGGGGATCTCGATTCCAATCGTATTGTCAATGCCCACAGCATGATCAAGCCCGCCTCACCGACCTATTCGATGCTCAGTGAGATGTCCTTCCGTATCTCTCTGGAGCCGCCGTTGCCCCTCGCAGGTGGGGTCACCGATCGTGGTGATGTTGTTGGAAACCTCGGTGGTGGATGGGAACTCCCGATGTCTGAAGCCGGGCGTAGTTCGATTATCCGTCGCGAGATGGATAATACGGGTGAGATTATGGGAACCGATGCCGCCGGTTGGCAGCTCACCTCCGATACGAGTCTCCTCGGTGTTTATGTCGAGACGTACTACGGCGATAAAGACGATGTCGGAACCCCCGGCTATGATGCTGGCGGCGCACTGCCCGTCGAACTCTCGAAGTTCGGGGCCAAACGCGACAGAGCTACCGGTCAAGTTATTGTCACTTGGGAAACGCAGTCTGAGTTGAACAACGCTGGATTCTTCATCAAGCGGAGTCAACAGAAAGATAGCACGTTCGTCCCAGTCAATCCGACAATGATCCCCGGCGCAGGTACAACATCAGAGAAGCAGTCCTACACCTACACGGATACGACTGCGCAACCTAACATAGTATACTACTACCAGATCGAAGATGTCTCCCTCGATGGACAGCGTCAGACCCTGACGCGCGCACATCGCCTCAAAGGCCATGTCGGCGCAGCAGGCAAACTTACGACGCTCTGGGGACACCTCAAGGATCAAGAATAGGTGTTTACGGACTTTAGATGGGCGAGGCAACCTCGCCCCTACAGACAACTATTCACGGTAGTAGCAACAACAAGGTTATTTCAGGGATAAACTATTCAGAACTAACCTTAACCAAACGGGGGCGGGGTGTCATTGATGCCTCGCCTTTCGTTTTCACGATACTTGGCGGATAGGAGTCTCAACTCGGTGTGAGCGCGACTTCTGCCCGCACCGAGTCCTATCCAACCTTTGAGACAGGTCTATGCCAAGTGCCCAAGTTGAATGAACCCTTTACTACAACGGACAAAACTGAATAGGAGAGATTCTTGTGAAAACACAACTTTTTACGAAGCATTCATCCTTCGTTATGCTGATGACCCTGGTGCTGGTGTTTGGCATGCAGGACTCTGCGGATGCGATTTCCCGCTTGACCCGAAGTTCAGGAGACCTTCAGACGGTAACCGCTGGCGATGACTTTCAGATACGATTTACGGTAACCCTCCAGTCTCCGAGGCGAGGTTCAGCC
>JAGFCB010000104.1 GCA_022394775.1 Candidatus Poribacteria bacterium | reverse complement strand
ATTGCCAAGACGTTTGTTTTTCGGATGTTCGCGTATCTGGTATCTGTAGGTTCGGCGCGTGAACTTTCGTTTTTTCATAAGATTTCACAGTTGACAGGTTTTACCCCTGAACAGTGGGTAGGAAACCGACACGCAACCTTGCGATTACGCTGTTCATGTCTGCCACTGTGATACATCTATTAGACCCTATTTTACTGGAAATGTCAAGTGTTTTTTGAAAAAACGCTTTGGCCTTACACACGAGGGCGGATTTTCCTCCCCCGCTAAAGCAGGGGGTTTCCAATCCGTAAGTTTGATGAAAAATTTGTTTATCTTTTTTCTGTTTAATTTGTTATTATGTTTGTCAGTTCAAGCAGCGACGTTGGAGTTCGCTTTTGAACTTGGCGAAAAGCAGCAACCGCGACTTGACAAACTGCTCCCCGATGTCGCTCGGCAGATGGTTTTTAACACGGATAGCACGAAGTTAGTAGCAAAGGGAATGGGCGGCACTATAGTAGAATGGGATATCCAAACCCGACAAAAACGAGAGATAGTCAACATCCACACCAAGCGGTGGTTCGCTTATGCGACTGGCACCGATCAGTTGTTAGTCCGAAAAGCGGATGACAATATTACGCTCCTTTCGCTCGGAAGTGGTGATGAAACACTATTGACGAAGGGGCAGTATGAAAGCGGTAGCCTGTCTGTGGATGGCACACTCGCAGTGCTGTCAAAAGGTGGTAACGAAGTCGAGGTTTGGCGACTTGCGAAGCAAAACCGAGAGGCTATGAAAACGCTTCCGACAAATCTTCCGGTTAGGAACGGCCTTACACTTTCTAATGATGGTCAACTTATAGCAGCAGCCGAGGGAAGTTACAGAGATGGAGAAGGGCATCGGACCGTCATTGAGATTTGGAATACAACTGATGAAAATCCTATCCAAGTCCTTGATACTGGCGAGATTTTAGGGATTTGGAACGTGTTGTTTTCACCGGATGCAACGCTGTTGGCTGTTGACACACAAAAAAACGCGCAATCCGGGATCCGTGTCTGGGAAGTTGGGACAGGCAGGCAACGGCTTGCGAAAAGTGGGTTTGAGGCGTATTGGACACGCGCACTCACCTTTTCTCCAATTTCAGATTATCTCGTTTCAGGGGATGAGGCAGGGAATCTTCGGGTGTGGGACATCTCTGAAGGCGAATCGGTCATTTGGGAGACCTATCCGACTGGTATTCAAGCCTTAGCCTTCTCACCGAATGGCGACTATTTGGCAGTCGCGCTCTGGGATGCCACAATTCAGATATTACACTGGAGGGCAAATCATGAGTGATGAGAAAACTTTAGAAGACGGTTCTTACGTGGATGCGAAAGGACGCACGCGTTGGCATGAGAACGATCGGCTTTCACTGAAACTCTTGGAACTCCATACCTTTCTGATTATTGCTGACTATCCAGAAGACCACGCAACGCGCTATCCGTGGTTGGCACATTATATCTCCCGTTTTCCGGAACCGATGTCAGATTTAATTGCCCAAGGTAGATTGATAGAGGAACTTCCAGGGGCTGGTGAAGTCATGGCGAAAATCATTGAGGACTTGCTGGAGATGGGTACGACCGCGAAACTGGAAGAATTCGCAGGCGATACACCACGAACTGTTGTAGAACTTGTACCTATCTCTGGGATGGGTGCTAAGACAATTAAGCGGTTATATGAAGAAGTCGGTGTGGATAGCCTCGTTTCACTCCGAGCCGCGATTGATGACGGAAAATTAAAAGGTTTCAAAGGCATCGGCAAAAAGACGTTGGAGAAAATTGAGGCATATCTTGATGAGGTATTATAGCGGAATATACGCAGTGGGTATCTGTGGAGTTGACGGATATGCGGGATAATAAGGTACAGTTTGCGGTCGTCAGAGAAGATCCGATGGTAGAAGCGGAGTTGGTTCGCTTGACAAACGCGAGCAACGTCCTATTGATTGCCTCTGGCGGATGTACTGCCTTAACACTGCAAGCCTTGTTTCCGGATTTGCATATCACGCTGGTCGATTTTAATTCGGCACAGTTAGAACGGGTTCGAGAAAAAATGAGTGCCCTGCACGATGTTGATGAGGGGACACGGTGTCGGCGATTTAATATTGAGACCAACGATCCAAAAGGACTCAATCAGAGCGGTAACTTTGAGTCGCTATTCCGGGGATTACGGGAATTCATCTTTGATCTGGTTGCTGATGAAGCGGAAATTCGCGCGTTGTTTGAAGAGGACGATCGGCTTGCCTGTGTCTCAGAGATTCTCTTCTCAAGCAAGTATTGGTCAGTGGCGTTCGATCTCTACTTTAGCGACTCGCTTCTGAATGCAATGTTTGGTCCGGATGCTACACAGCACGCTGAAGCTGGGAGTTATCCGCGCTACTTTCAGACGTTATTTGAAAAGGGGTTGACATCTGCGGGCGCGTTTGATAATTATTTTCTTCACCATGTATTTCTCGGCTACTATCTCCAACGTTCTGCCAGCCTACCTTACTATCTCTTAGCACCGCCTGCCGATTACCGTTTTCAGATGGTCGAAGGCACGCTGGACGCGGTCTCGGATCTGCAACGCTTTGATCTCATATCTGTCTCCAATATCATGGATTGGATGCCGTTAACTGAGATTACCTCGCTGATTGGCTATCTTCAAAACGAGATGCGCGCCGGGGCAAGTGTTCTCTATCGCCAACTTAATAACTATACTGATCTTTCAACCTACTTTGGTGCCGCATTCGAGTTTGACGCGGCATTGGGTATCCAATTCCAAGAAAGCGAACGCAGTCTGTTTTATTCCAGTGTTCATGTCGGAAAAAGGAGATGAATGCCAATGAACGTAAGCATTGATAATATCCTGAAAGAGACGAATGTCCGGGCGAATCCATACTTTCAATCTTTGCGCGACGGCACTTTTGATTTCGATGATTTTGTTGAAACACAGATCCAGTTCTATTTTGCCGTCGTGTTTTTTAATCGTCCGATGGCGGCACTTGCTGCCAAGATCCCGACATCAGAATTGCGCTTAGAGGTTATCCGTAACGTTTGGGAGGAACACGGCGAAGGCAATACGTCACTCATGCACGAGAAAACGTTTCTTGCGTTTCTTGACAGGTTAGCCGGAATTAAACCCGAAGATATTGAAAAACGGGCAATGTGGCCCGAAGTTCGCGCCTTTAATACCGTGCTTGTCGGTGCTTGTGTGATGGATGAATACTTGATTGGTGCTGGCGTTATGGGAATCATTGAGCGGATGTTCTCAGACATCGCAAGTTGGCTCGGTGAAGAAGTTGTGCGGCACGGCTGGCTCCCTGCGGAAAAGTTGATTCACTATAATCTCCACGAAGCCCTTGATATTAAACACGCGGACGATTTCTTTGATGTGCTTCGTCCTGCGTGGGAGGCTGATGTCGAAAATAGGTATTACATTGAACAGGGCTTGCGTCTCGGTGCCTGTGTCTTTAACTCGCTTTATGAAGGGTTATACAAGGCACGAAAGCGTCGCATTTATCGTGAGGTGCGCGGACCTCATACACGGGCATCGTAGCGGTATTGAGGTGTTGGATGCGGATGAATCGTTCTTTAAATATCCGAGAATTACACGCTGAAGCGTGGAAAGTTTTCCAATCCCGGATCGCGGATTTAGAAAGGGGAATGAGCTATCCGTTGGGTGAAGATCGATTTGAGATTGATCACGGTGAGGATTATTTTGCTTTCTTCACGCGTCTCGGGGAGCTCCGCTACTATGTGGTGCTTGATGGAGAACGGGTGGTAGCGGTAGCCGCTGCGATCTTGCGTCGGGTGCCGCTGGCGAGTGGTGAAAAGCCAAAGGCGGTATGGTATCTGTGTGACTTGAAAGTCCACCCCGAATACCGCGGGCGGTATCTTCCTGTCTCAATATTTGCGCATGCTTTTCCAAAGTTGTATCCGGTCTGTTCACGTGGATATGCTGTCTCGATGGATGCGGATAGAGAACGTCCGAATCGCGTTGCGCTCATGCTAAAACGTTTCTCACTTGCCCCGATGTCGATCGCAACAAGGTTAGGAATCATTTCTTTAGATGCTAAGGGAATGCAAGAAGTCGAACCGCTTTTGCGAGAACACTTTGGGTGCGTCTCTTATTTGTCGTTGGCAGGTAAAAAGGACATCGTTCTGCAAAGTACTGGCGCCCCAATGCCGTTGTTACACGTCCAGTTCGGTCCGTGTGCGGAGCAGGGGCATCCGAGACCGCTTGAGGGTTATGTCCACATGTTCTGTGTTTCGATGGACCATCCGCTGCTTGAAGTGTTGGAGCATCAAGGGGTTTATCCGTCAGCCACAGCCACAGTCGTCCATCATCGTATGGAGCAGTGGGATTGGGGGTTCATCCTCACCAGCGACATCTAACAGTGTAGCGTCCTAAACTTGTTAGAACTTACGCATTTTGCCTTAAAGTCCCTGATAAGGGGCGGTGAATGCCCATAAGGCATTCATACCCGGGGAAGCCCATACGGGCTTCATACCGTTGATTCTGATTCTTTAGGGGTTTAAAGAGTAGAAATTCCAATTTTTGAATTAAGAGAAAATTGGGGTGAGACATTAGGTTTTTAGTGAAAAAAGTACATCAAAGCGCGTAGCTTGTAATGAAATGGAGAGCGGACTTGAGCACGGAACATCAAAGCTCAAATCCATGTTGTTGAACCGCAAGGAAAAGTAAAAAAATGAAATGGAGAGCGGGCTTGAGAACGGAACATCAAAGCTCAAGTTCATGTTGTTGAACCGCAAGGAAAGTTAAAAAAATGAAAGTTAAAAAATGGCAAGATCACTCACTGATGGCGAAATGGTAGATGGCAAAAAGCACGGCTATTGGATCACCTACTACGCGAATGGGAATAAACGGAGCGAAGGTGGCTACATTCATGGTAAGAAGGACGGACCTTGGATCACTTACCACAAAAATGGGAACAAGGCGAGCGAAGCCTCCTTCCGCGATGACAAATACGAAGGACCTTGCATAACCTATCATGAAAACGGGAACCTTAGATCCAAGGGGGCTTATCCGAAACATGTGGGTAAATCTTACGACGGCAAAAAGGAGGGTCCGTTTTACGGTTACGAAGAGGATGGCGAGACGGTGTGGATCATCGTAACTTACAAAAGAGGTGGTGCTCGCGCGAAACCTGATGAATATCCGCTCGGGGTTTGCGATGTTTGTGGTGAGGGCAGACGTTTGGCATGGAAAGATACCTGTCCGAAGTGCGGTAACGAACTGGAAAGTCTTGCACTATAGATAGTTTTACCCTATAAACGGAGTACACGATGAATTTTGAGAACCGAACGCTTTTTATCGCTGACAATCTTGACATTATGCGGGGTATGGATTCGGATACGATTGATTTGATTTATTTGGATCCGCCGTTTAAATCGGGTCAACAGTGGAAAGCACCGATCGGTTCACCCGCAGAAGGCGCGGAATTCAAAGACATCTGGACCGACGAGGACATCAAATACGAATGGCACGGGGTGATCGCTGATGAACACGAGGAATTGTATCAGATTATCCAAGCCTCTGAAACTGTCTATGACAAGTCTATGAGGATATACCTAACGGCAATGGCGGTGAGATTGTTTGAGATGCACCGTATTTTGAAGCCGACAGGTAGCATCTATCTACACTGTGATCCGACTGCAAGCCATTATCTGAAAGCCTTGATGGACTCGCTGTTCGGAAGTGATAACTTTCGGAATGAAGTGATTTGGAAGCGGACATCGACGAAATCGTTGGCGAAACGCTACGCGGTGAACACTGACCGAATTCTTTACTATATCAAGTCGAATGGCGCGACTTGGAATCAACAATACGCGCCCTACGACGATGCCTATATACAGAAGACTTTTCGAGGTCGGGACAGACATGGTAAATACGGAACAGTTGATTTATCGGGTGGCAAAGCGGGCAGCAAAGAAGCCTATATGCCATTGAAAGGCATCGAACCTCCGCCCGGTCGGGCATGGGCACCCCCGGCTCGCAACAAATTTCCTGCTTCTGCACAGGCACTATTGCCAGATAATTATGAAGTGCTTGACCAACTCGCAAAATGTGAAGCGCTTGATGATGCTGGACTCCTGCACTGGCCCAAAGGTAAAATAGGCAGACCGCGGTGGAAGAAGTATTTATCCGCGATGCCGGGTGTTGTCGCAGGTGACTTGGTTCTTGATACGCCACCTGTAAAAGGTAAAGAAGACACTGGCTACCCGACGCAAAAACCCCTCGCCCTCTTAGAACGCATCATCAAAGCATCATCAAACGAAGGGGACATAGTATTAGACCCGTTCTGTGGGTGTGCGACAGCATGTGTCGCAGCAGAGCGGTTACATCGGAAATGGGTTGGCATAGACATATCACCTGATGCTGAGGACATCACGAAGCTACGATTGTCGGATGAGGTCAGCAAAGCCGCTAATTTATTTAATCCCTTGGCAGATGTGATTGTTCGCAAAGACGCGCCGGAACGGACGGACAACGCCGAGGCGATAGATGTTCAACGGCATTTACCGAGATACCAAACGCACAAACCGGAGTTATTTGGTCGGCAGCAGGGCAAATGCAATGGGTGTCAATATCCGTTCTATTATCGCAACTTGACGGTGGACCATATCACACCCCAAAGTAGCGGTGGTACTGACCATATAAAGAACCTGCAGCTGCTTTGTGCTGCCTGCAACTCAACGAAAGGTAAAGGTACGCAAGCAGAACTGATCTCACGATTGAAAGCACAAGGTGTCCTGAAATAGCAAGTCTCAAATTAGGAACCGCCTTGAAATAGACTGAGAAATACCGATTGACACACAAGCACAAATGTGATTTACTATTTCCAAAAGATGAACCCTGACCAAAGGAGCAACTTATGGCAAACAGGAAGTTTGAGGAAGATGTCGCTGTGGGGCTTGAATACTATCTCAGTGAAAAAGAACAGCAGTATAGTAAAGAGTTATCTGAAGTAAGATCCCATTTGGAAACTCGCATAACAGAAATCAAAACTGACCTTGAGAAAGACATTCGGGAAGTCAAAACGGATCTCAAAGATGACCTTAGAGAAGTCAAGGCAGATCTTAAGGATGACCTCAAGGGCATAAGAACCCAAGTGATGGCTTTAATGGGGCTCGGTATAACCAGTCTTATCGCACTCATTGGTATCATTGTTACCCTACTTGTTCAGAAATAGTAAAGGAGATAAAACGATGTCTGAAAAAGTACAAGGATTTGAGGAATACACACCTTCTCGTTCAGAATGGCTGGTAGTCATGCTAAATTCCATGATTCAGTACGTGAATACGATACCTGGAGAAACAGTTGAATACGCATACACTCTTAGCAATGATGGAAATACCATTGTAATGCATATGAGGCATTTTACTGATATGCCTCCTGATTTCGTGAAAGAATTTGAAGAGAATGGGAAAGAATTCGCACGCACTATAGCGGAAAGTTACAATTGGGATTCATGGCTTGAAATTCAAACGCAATTGGACCCAATTGAGAGATCACCGGAAAAAGATGGCAAATCTGAACTAAATGCATGATTTGAATAGGAGGTTAAAAACGATGAGAGTTATAAGTGCTTTAATCGCTATGACAGTGCTCTTTATTTCGGGGATATGGATTCAGGAAAGCATATCGGAAATCGACCCAGAATCTCTGATGGGTATGTGGCACTTTGATCAGGGGAAAGGCGGGACGGTTAAAGATTCTTCTCCAAACGGTAATGATGGAAAAATTGTTGATGCCAAACGGGTCGAAGGCAAAGAAGGTATGGGTATTGAATTCGATGGGAGCAACCATGTCGTCATCCCAGCGAGCAAGACTACGAACGACTTCCTCGACGGATTTACGTATCTGCTCTGGGTGAAACCGCTTCGTAACCCTTCCGGTCCCCACGTCCGACTCATAGAACGGGATTGGCACAACCCGAACATTCTGATCGGTCCAACCGACTTTTACGGGAGTTTTCTGTTTAACGGTGCGATAGATAATAGCCAAGTCCGGGGCGGGGAATGGGAGATGGAAGAGTGGAGTTTTGTCGCCTTAACACACGACGGTAAGACGCTTGCCCTCTATGTCAATGGCGAGATCGTCGCAGATTTAGATGTGGGCGAACCGACTTTCAGTCAGGAACACGATGGTGGTTCGATCTGGTTAACTCGTTGGAAAGGCGGACCCGGTTGGGATTTCGTGGGAGTCCTTGACGAAATTGCTATCTTCAATGCTGCGCTCAGCGAAGATGACCTGACCACTATTATGGAGGACGGGCTGGAGAAGGCTCTTGCTGTTTCACCGGTTGGCAAATTAACGGTGACTTGGGGTGAAATAAAAGGTAGGAGCGGTCTCCGATGAGGGTGTTTCATTATTCATGGCGGTTTCCTACCGTAAACTTGCCTCGCAGTGAGAGTTTGCGGGCAATCAACAGACCGTAATGGATAGCGCGTGTCCCTCAAAGACCACAATCTAACAGATTATGGTACAAAAGAGGTTTTATCGTTAGATTTTACGAGTTGCAGCACGACTTGCTATTGTTGGGGTCGCAATAATTTATGAAACACCCTCAATTAATTGAATCCGCACTTGCTGCCGAGACGCAGATGGCGAAGAGCAGAAGCGAAGTGATATATTTCCGAAAAATCAATTAGAATTGGTATAATATTACGCGCGCCAAACCTCAAACACATATCTCCAGAAACTATTGAGAATTTCAATGACCACTTGACACCCTTGACTCGCGAAATTTTCATAGCAAATTTCATAGCAGCTTTCATAGCAACCTTTGACAAAATTGCCTAAAACACAATCACGGTAAGGGGTTATAGCCTTTCGAGAAACATATTGAATTTACAGTTTTGCTATGAAAACTGTGAAACGCGTTGGTCTTAAAAACGCATCTATCATCCTGAAAATCCCGGGAGTTAATATGGAAAGTAAAAACGCATTAGATGAAAGTTCAATTGAAGCAGCAAAACAAGACGATACTGTGGAACTAACCAACGATGAAATCGCACAGAAACTGATGGAACTCCACACTGTTCTTATTGTTGCTGACTACCCAGAAGACCACGCAGCGCGCTACCCGCGTTTAGCGTATATAATTTCTCGTATGGAGGCATCTGTAGCGGATTTGGTCGCTCAAGGACGGTTGAAAGCGGAGATTCCGGGTGTTGGAGATATAGTCGCTACAATTATTACGGAGTATGTTGAAACCGGAACGTGTTCAAAATTACAAGAATATGCAAGTGATATACCGCAGACGATTGTTGAACTTATACCTATCCCCGGACTTGGTCCTAAAACAATTAAACTTCTGTATCAGGAGGCAGGCATTGACAGTCTCCTATCACTCCGAACAGCGATTGATGAAGGTAAGTTGAAAGGAATCAAAGGCATCGGTAAGAAAACGATAGAAAATTTTGAGAAATACCTTAATGAAAATTTGTAACAGATAGACATTTTGCGCTGCCAAGGAGGTGAAATTATGGCAAGTTCACGAGATACCGGTGAGATGGTTGATGGTAAAAAGCACGGCTATTGGATCACTTATTATGCGAACGGAAATAAGCGGAGTGAAGGTAGTTACAACAATGGCAAAAAAGAGGGGCTTTGGATCCAATATCACAAAAACGGGAATAAAGCGAGCGAAGCCTCTTTTCGCGATGGCAAGAACGAAGGCGACTACGTATGCTATTATGAGAATGGAAATCGCAAATGGGGTGGTCCCTATCGAAAACATGATGGCGGCTCCGCTGATGGCAGAAAAGAAGGGGTTTGGCTCTGCTACGAGGAAGATGGCGAAACGGTATGGCGCATCATCACGTATAAAAAAGGGGGTGCTCGCGCAAAACCGGATGAACATCCGTTCGGTGAATGTCATGTTTGTGGTGAAGGTAGGCGTTCAACGTGGCGCGATACCTGTCCACAATGTGGCGCGGAAATTTCTGATTAATCCTCAAAAATTCCGAAGTTTTTTGTTTCAATGGGGTTTCACTGGATAAATAAACAACCTACAAAAAGCTGAGGAAAAACAATTGAAAACTGACTCAGAGTTTTGGTGCGCTTTGGTGTTGTTGACGGCGTTTTTTACTTTACAACTCCCAAGGATAATAAAGGCTGAGACCGAAACCGAATCCGCTCACAGAGTTGCGACTGCCGTCCGCATTAAAGACGCACCCCCACAGTTAGATGGCGTTTTAGACGACGACATCTGGAAGACCGGGCCCCTCCATGAAGGCTTCCGTCAACGTGACCCCGATGAAGGGCAACCCGTTTCCCAGCACACCACCTTCCAAGTTGCCTACGACGATGAAGCGGTCTATTTTGGGGTCATGTGCTATGACAGTGAACCCGATAAAATCGTTTCCCGCCTTGTCAGACGCGACGAATACGTTGACTCGGATAAAATCCAAATACTCCTCGATCCACATTACAATCGACAGCGAGCCTTCTCGTTTACTATTTATCCTTCAGGGTCTGTGATAGATGGTATTGTAGGAGGTGGGGGGCGGGATGGTTGGAACAATGCGTGGGATGGCGTGTGGGAAGCAAAGACCCGTATCCACCAAAATGGGTGGTCAGTAGAATGTAGAATCCCATTTTATATGTTCCGTTTCTCGCCGAAGGATAAATACACGTGGGGGCTGCAAGTAGAACGCGAAATTAGTCGTAGAAAAGAGCGTGCGCACTGGCGTTTGATTAAGAAGGGAGAACCGGGGTGGGTTTCACGGTTCGGTGACCTGACGGGTATTGAGAATATCCATCCCTCTCGCCATTTAGAATTGATACCCTACGCGATGGGCAGGACGACTTTGAATAGTGAAGCGGATTTGTGGGGCAATGTTGGCGGTGATGTTCAATACGGCATTACTTCTGGTGTCACGCTCAATGCAACAGTCAATCCTGATTTTGGACAAGTAGAGGCGGACCCTGCCACTTTAAATCTCTCTGCCTATGAGGAGTTTTTTGAGGAACGTAGACCCTTTTTTGTCAAAGGTTCATCCATTTTTAACTTTGGAGCGGGAGAAAGTCAATTCTTTTACTCACGTCGCATCGGGCGACAACCCGGATATTTTGAGGTGCCAGAGGGTACCACGGAACTGAGTCGTCCGGAAGCGACAACAATTCTCGGTGCTGCCAAAATCGTTGGCAGAACTAACAGTAATACCTCCTTCGGTATCATGGAGGCTGTCACGGCACCGGAGTATGCGCAAATTGCGAAAAAAGGCGAGAACCACGATCACTTGATTGAACCTTTAACGAACTACTTTGTCGGGCGGGTGACACAAGATGTCTTGGAAGGGAATTCTCGCGTCGGACTGATAACGACAGCGGTCAATCGACAGACTTCCAACGCCGCTTATATCGGTGGGCTTGACTGGGACTTGAAACTTGCGAAAGAGCGGTACCAAATAAGCGGAATGCTCGCTGCAAGCCAAGCCGGAGAGTTGGAGGCACGCAAATCGGGTTATCTTGCAAATATTGAATTTGAAAAACAGGGTGGCTGGTGGCGGCTTGATACCAGTTTTAATGTTCGCTCCCCAGGCTTAGACATAAATGACATAGGCTATACACAGCGCGGCGATATGATGCGGTGGTTCTATGATCTTCTCTTCAAAAAAGAGCAGCCGTTTAGCATTTTCCGGGAAGTTACTTTGGGGTTCTTTGGGTGGCGAGAATGGAATTATGACGGTGTCAGCATCGGTCGCTACTCCGAGATATGGACAGATGGTAAACTGAAGAACTATTGGGAATATGATTTGTGGGTTGGTCGGAATTTAGAGTCGTTTCGGGATGAGGATGTCCGACGTGGTGGAACGTTGATTAAGAATCCGGCGGGTTGGTGGATTTTTACCCAACTTAGGACTGACAGTCGTAAAATGGTTCAGCTTGAACTGAATCCGATTTTTGCTTGGGACGATGATACCAAAAGTTCTGAAAAAGAGGTGAGTCTTCGTTTGAACATTCGTCCTATGTCGAACATTGAGTTGAGCATTGGACCGATGTATCGCTACCGAATTTACGATGCACAGTGGATCGAGTTAGTTGAAGAAAACATCAACGGACGTATCGAAAAACACTACGTCTATGGGGAGTTGACAGCGCAAACACTTGACTTTACGACGCGCGCGAACATCAGTTTTACACCGACGTTGAGCCTTCAGTTCTACGTCCAACCCTTTATTACCATCGGCGATTATACCAATTTCAAGGAATTGGTTGAGCCGAGGTCTTATGAGTTCAAACCGTATCCGCTGAAGCGAAATCCTGATTTCCATATACGTGCCTTACGTGGTAACACTGTCCTCCGCTGGGAGTTCCGTCCGGGCAGCACCCTGTTCTTGGTTTGGTCTCAATCGCGCGAGATTGCGTTGGAAGATATTGGAGAAGCGGATCTTGAGTTTCGACCCGTACATCGCTTGAGAGATAGTTTTACGGATCCTGGGAAAAATATTTTCCTGATAAAGTGCCGCTATTGGTTTGGGATGTGATCGCTTAGTTGTTGTTTATAGTGGAACTCAAAATTAATCCTACATATTTGTAGCACAAACTTTTAGTTTGTGGCACTCTTTCTGTAGCATAGGCTGTTAGCCTGTGGCACTTTTCAAGGAGGATGAGAGCATTAGGAATTGTTTGAGAGTGCCCTCTTAATTCTAAAATCTACTATAATCTGTTCGAGATCGTTTGAACATGATTTTTGGACAGAAGTGTCCAGAAATTGAACTGCTAAAAACTAATTTGTCAGACAAAATTAGCGAAAAATCCGATTTTAGAGTAATTTTACGTTTGAATTGATTTTGGCATGAAAATTGCTCTAACACTAAGGAAAAAGGAAAAATGGAATTTCTCTTGACAAATAATGCAGGTATTGTTAATATTGTTAGTATCAACAATACCTTCGCCAACTTATCCATGCCTGAGTTGAGCAGGTGTTTGATGAATAGAGCCAATAGAAGTCAGATGTTCAGTGAGTTGGTCAATAACAATAGGTTCAGGTTTTTGTGGAAGCCTTTTTAATGTTTCTTGTAAATACTTCAGTTTCCGGTAGTGCGCTTTGAGATCTAAGACGCTAAAGTCAGTGTTTTGTATTGGTAAAGCGAGGAGAAAAACACGCACAATGAATTGAGCTATTACAAACCTAAGGAGGATATACGCATGAAATATATGGGGTTGTTATTGATTCAATGTGTACTGCTTGTATTGGGATGGGTCGGTTATTGCATTGCTACTGAGATTGGCTTTGAAGCCGAAGACGCAGATGAAATTGTAGAAATCATGGAAATTTATGAAGATAAGAAAGCTTCAGGCGGCATGTATATATCGGCGGGAAAGGGCGGGGGCGGTCGCCACCCCGGTAAAGCCGATTTCGTGATTAACGTTAGAACACCCGGTCAGTACACGATGTGGGGGCGGGTGATTGCCCAAGATACGGCGAAGGACTCTTTCCATGTCACAGTCGA
>JAGFCB010000123.1 GCA_022394775.1 Candidatus Poribacteria bacterium | reverse complement strand
TCACATTCTACTGTTGACATCGCTATTACCTGTAGCGATTTTGCAGCGTCATTAGACTTCTATCACAATAAATTGGGTTTTGAGATTGTGTTGGATCTGGAGATTCCAGATAATCTTGCCCGCGATGTTGGACTCGCGCCGACCGGCTTTCGGCAAGTCCGCCTCAAGGCAGGCAATACGCTCATCAAACTGATGGAGATCGAATCACCGCCACCGAAACCAGCAGATGAATTCTCGGCAGGTGTCCGCTGGCTCACTTTTTTTGTCGAAGATATTCAAGAAACCGTTGAGAACTTGAAGCAAAACGGTGTTGAATTCCGCTCTGAACCCATAAGCGCACCCGATGCCGCCGGTGTTGCATGCGCGCCGGATCCCGATGGTATTTTAATTGAACTTGTCCAAATCTGAGAGGCGTTATGAAGGTATTAACTGATTCCCAAATCCAAGATTTTAACGAAAATGGCTATCTCTTAATCGAGGACGCGCTTGCTCCTGATGACCTAAATCCCCTTATTGCTGAGTTTGAGAAGATTGTTGATACAGGGGCATCGAAACTCTACGCGGAAGGTGAAATTGACTCGGAATTTAAGACTGAAGGATTTGACACCCGTTTAGCGAAAATTACGGCGCAATCCCCTGCCGTATTTCAGAAGGTATTTAGTGGCGCACACACGGGACCAGCACTCTTTGATCTACTCGTCAATCCGAAGCTGCTCGACATCGCCGAGTCGCTCGTCGGTCCGGAGATTATGTGTCATCCAGCGTACCGCGTCCGTCCGAAGCTTCCTGAACACGATCGGACCCTCGTCCCGTGGCATCAAGACGCAGGTTATATGGAGCCTAAATGCGATTCCGTTTTACAACTCACAATCTGGATTCCGTTGATAGATGCGACTGTTGAAAACGGGTGTATGGAGGTTATCCCATACGCGCATCGGGACGGTGTTTTCCGACATCGTCAGTCTGAACGCTTCTATCTTGAAATACCCGATGATGCATTGCCTGAAGTTGAATCGGTAGTCGTTCCCGTCAAGTTTGGTAGCGTTCTCCTGTTCACGAATTTAACGCCGCATCGTTCTATTCCGAATGTTAGCAATCAAGTCAGATGGAGCATTGATTCACGCTATCAGGACGCGGCGAAACCGACCGGCTATCAACCAGAAGCCGGTTTTCTCGCACGGAGCCGACTGCACCCTGAAGATGTTATCACCACGCCTGAAGAATTTAAACAGGTTCGTGATGAACACCAACCCGGTCCCGGTCCAAATCGGTGGGCAAATCTTTAAATATGGCGACTTCTGCTCGGTTTTTCTCCGTTGTCGAAAAACCGGTTTTGCCAAGACCAAAACAGGATTGCAACAATTCAGTTTTCTGAAGGAGACGAATGATGCGTAATTTCAAACGGTTGTCCCCATTTTTTGTTATTCTCGTCTTATTATTGAGTGGTGCGACCCCATCAACCGAGGAGCAAAAACCGGAGGAGGTTAAACTCCGCGGTAATGTCGTCTGCTTGGCGGAAGAGATGCATACGCACTATAAGGTTGAACTCTTTGGTAACCATGAACATCTGTACGGGGTCAAGACCGAAGACGGCAAATACTACACCCTCCTTCGGACATCGCTGGCGGAGGCACTCTTTGTCGACGATCGGTTACATGAGAAAGATTTGATCATCAACGGTCGTGTCTTTCCGAAAACGCAATTGTTAGAAGTAACCCGCTTTTCCTCAATCAAGGATGGTGCTGTCCATGAACTCTACTACTACTGCGATACATGCTATATCCGCGCAGTCGCACCGGGAAATTGTGACTGCTGTCAGGCACCGGTTGTATTGATTGAAAGACCGCTAAATGTTGATTCCACAATACCGTCCCCGTAAGCGCGGGGTCTTAGGCACCTTATCACGAAAAGGAACGCTTTCGTCATGTCTAAAAGCGTAAAACTAAAGGTTCCATTTGCCTTTGATGATGAAAAACGGTTGTACGATCCCCACATAGCAGAAAAGGGAAAACACTATTTTTGTCTGGCTTGCAAGGATACTGTAATTCTCAGAAAAGGCGAAATCAAAACACCTCACTTTGCACACAAAGCGAGTGAGATTTGCAATCAGGAAACAATCATCCATCGGATTGCTAAACAGCTGTTTTTTCTAAGATTGACACTTATGGTTGAGTTTCCTAACCGAACCGAGTTTTACACAGAAACGTTGAAGTTTGCTTCACTCCGTTCTTGAATCCCGTAGGGATGGTATCTTTGTAGAAACAGGCTACCTCACAGCCCTAAGCACCGTAGGTGCGGCATTTGTAGAAGCACTGCGACGAAATAAGGCGAGAAGACGCTAAATTGCCCCGTATGATTCCGCCGCAAAACCGCACCTACCGGGGAGAAAGTGTCTCTTGATTTTTACGTTTTACTATAATTACCAAACTCACGTTAATATAGGTTAACACAAACATGCTACCGTATAATAACGCAAGTTGCCACCTTTTATTCACATAGCACTCCGCTGGAGTGCGATCGCGCAAATACGCCATTTTCTATAGATATATCACCCCTCTGGGGTGGTGAAAAAGACGAAAACTCCTTGGGAAGTGCGCAAAATCTGTTAGTAGCAACTTGGGTTATAATATTAAAGGAATCTCTGTCCTTTAGGACGGAGAGGATGTCAAATCAGCGTGGATTTCCCGTGCTATAGCCCTGTAAGGGTGGCATGTTTATAATAACTGTTCTAAAAGGTCGTGAAAAACCCCTAAATTGACACCTATGGTGTGGTTAGGAAACCGCACTGATGCTGAGTGTCCAAGTAATTACAGAATCTACTATAAAATCCGCGTTATCCGTGTAATCCAAGATTCAGACAGTAGGGTATTAGAATTATGAATCGTTATCCAGAATATAAACAGAGCGGCGTGGAGTGGATTGGAGAGATACCAAAGCATTGGGAAATCAAAAAACTCAAATACGTTGCGAAGATACTGCCAAGTAATGTTGATAAACACATCTATCCAGATGAGATCCAGGTCAGGTTATGCAATTATACAGATGTTTATTACAACGATTATATTACAGTCGATACCGTTTTAAAAAAGGGTAGTTGTAAGGAAAGTGAATTTGCAAAATTCGCTTTGAAGAAAAGTGATGTTATTATTACCAAAGACTCTGAGACCCCAGATGATATTGGCGTTCCAACTTATGTCAAAGACGATTTGGACAGTGTTGTTTGTGGTTATCATTTGACAATGCTTAGACCACTCGCTTGTCATGGAGAGTACATTTTTAGAGTTATTCAATCGGATAGGACGAGAAGGTATTTTGAGGTGAATTCAAATGGAATCACCAGATACGGTTTGGGAAAAGCACCAATTGAAAACCTACTTTTACCTATACCTACTGATTCTGAACAGCAACAAATCGCTGACTTCCTCAATAATAAGACAAAACAGATTGACGAACTGATAGCAACAGAGCAGCAAAAAATCGAACTCCTCAAGGAATACCGTCAATCCCTCATCTCCGAAGCGGTGATCGGTAAGATAGATGTCCGAAACGAGGTTTAGTCCCTATATTTCTGCTTTTTTATTTGATTTTATTCGTATTACATGCTATAATAGCCAACCCTTCGGAACGCAATACCACAACCTAATAATTCTCGTTTAGGTATGATTGCCTTGCAACAAGGAAATTGATTATGGAAAAACGACCCAAAATCGCTGCGATTGTGACGATTTACCACAAATACTCGCACGCACAGCACATTGTTGATCGGTTCTTGGAAGGCTACGGTTGGAACAGCCGACACCACTACCCGCCGATGGATCTGGTCTCGCTTTATGTCGAACAGGTCGGAGACAACGACTTCAGTCGCGACCGATTGGAGCGTTTCCCGACAGTGATGGGATACCCCACGATTGCCGAAGCACTTACACTTGGCGGTGAGGAATTGGCTGTCGACGGTGTCCTGCTTGTCGGTGAACACGGCGAATATCCGACCAACGAAAAAGGACAACGCCTTTATCCGCGTTATGAGCACTTCAAACAGATGGTTGAGGTGTTTGAACGGAGTGGGCGCGGGGTACCAGCGTTCAACGATAAGCACCTCTCATGGAACTGGGAGTGGGCGCGTGAGATGTACGACATCTCTGAATCTATGGACTTCGCGTTTATGGCAGGCTCATCGCTACCCGTTACGTGGCGCACCCCTTCTATTGATATGCCGCTTGATGTACCAGTTTCTGAGGCGGTGTGTGTCGGTTATGGCGGTGTAGATAGTTACGATTTCCACGCGTTGGAGACCCTACAGTGTATGGTAGAACGACGCGAGGGTGGCGAGAGCGGTGTGAAATGGCTGCAGGCATACCGCGGCGACGCGTTCTGGGAAGCGCATCACACGAAACTCTGGTCGCGTGAACTCTTTGAATCCGCGCTCTGTCGGAGTCATACGCTTACACCGTCGCGCCCCGGATTTAATAACCCGTTTCCGACGTTGGACGAACTAAAGGAGATCGTGACAGACCCGATAGCATACCAGTATGAACACAACGACGGACTCAAATCTACCATGATTCTGATGAACGGGTTGGTGCAGGATTTCAACTTCGCTGCTTATATCGGGGCCAACGACGAGGTTCTTTCAACACAGATGTATCTCCCGATGCCACCTGCACGGACGACGTTGGCGAACTTCTTTTCACCGCTGGTTAACAATATCGAGCAGATGTTCCTGACAGGTGAGGCGACATATCAGGTTGAACGCACACTGTTGACGACAGGACTTGTAGCGGCAGGTGTTGATAGCCTCTTCACCGACAGCACAAAACAAGAGACACCTCATCTGGACATCGCCTATCAGTCAACAAAAGATTCAACTTTCTGGAGGACGTAAAAGGTGGAAGGTTGGAAGGATTGGGAAAGCGGATCTTCTTCCGCCCTTCCATCCTTCCTTTTTTCTATCCCTTTTTACTATTCTTAGCATAGGAGAAAATATGAAACGAATTGCTGTTATTACCACGATCTATCGTTATCTGTCACACGCACAACATTTTGCAGATCGTTTTCTTGTCGGCTATCCAAAAGAAGGCAGATGGCATCGTCCAGATATGAAAGTCGTTTCTCTTTATGTTGATCAGAAACCGGAGGGAGAGCAGAGCGAAGACCGTGCCAGAGAATTCGGATTTTCTGTCTACTCGACCATTGCTGAAGCACTCCGTTGCGGTGGTGATGAAATCGCTGTGGATGCAGTGCTTTCGATTGGTGAGCATGGCGATTACCCGCACAATGAGAAAAGTCAGGTGCTATATCCTCGGTATGAGTTTTTTAAGGAATGCGTCAAGGTCTTCGAGGCAGATGGACGTGCCGTGCCGATTTTCAACGATAAACACCTTTCCTACAGTTTTGAGAAGGCAAAAGAGATGGTGGACGATGGACACCGTCTCGGTTTTGGCGTGCTTTCGGGTTCGTCCTTACCTGTCACATGGCGATTACCAGATGTCGAACTGCCGTTGGAGTGTGAGATAGAAGAGGGACTTATGGTCGGTGTTGGCGGTTCAGACCCGATGGATTATCACGCCTTGGAGGCGATGCAGTGCATGATAGAACGTCGAAAAGGTGGCGAAACTGGGGTCGCTGCTGTCCAATTAATAGATGGTGAGGAGGTCTGGGAAGCAGGTAAAGACGGACGCTGGTCTATGGAATTGTTAGAAGCGGCACTTTCGAGAAGCGATACACCGTGCGGTTTAACGGATGAAGACGGTAGGACGCAAGATATGATCGGTAACGGTGAAATCTACCGACTCGTCGAAAACCCGTCCGCCTATTTCATTGAATATAATGACGGACTGAAAGCGACACTTCTGATGCTCAACGGTGCAGTCCGGGATTACTGCTTCGCCGCGAAACTAAAAAATGAACCTGTGCCAGTGTCCACGCAGTTTTTCTTAACGCCGACGCCGAACGTTACCTATTCCGCATGTCTGATTGCCAAAATTGAGGAATTATTTGAAACGGGTATCGCACCGTATCCAGCGGAACGCACTTTGTTGGTGAGTGGTGCCCTGGAGAGTTGCCTGACTTCACGCCTTCAAGGACATGTGAGATTGGAAACGCCGCATCTCAACGTTGAATACCACGCTCCTGCAGAATCGCAGTATGCGCGGCAGTAAACGTAAGGGCGGGTCCCTGTACCCGCCCATTCATAATGTGTGATGTGCAGCCTAATCCACATTATCAGCTGCGAGATCCCACAACAGCACAGTGCCATCCCAACTGCCACTCGCTAGCGTCTTACCGTCCGGACTGAACGCAACGCTTTCGACAGATCCTTGATGTGCTTTTAGTGTCCGCAGCTGTTTGCCCGTGCTTACTTGCCACAACATTGCGGTGCGATCATCGCTACCACTCGCGAATGTTTTGCTATCCGGACTAAACGCAATGCTATTAACACGTCCCGCATGCGCTTTTAGCATCCGAATGCGTTCACCCGACACAGCATCCCAAAGAATCACGGTCTTGTCTAAGCTGCCACTCGCCAGTATCTTTCCATCCGGACTGAACGCGACGCAATCAATGCTATCTCTATGTTTATCCAACGTCAAAAGCGGTGCCCCGCTATTCACATCCCATGTGTGCACGGTGTTTTTATTACTCCCGGTTGCCAATATAGAACCATCTGGACTGAAGGTTACGCTTGTGAAACTATGTCTATTCATTATATGTTCATCCAATATTATCGTCTTTATCCGTTTCCCTGTTTGCATATCCCACAAATGGATAACGCCCCTACTATTCGCACTCACAAGCCTTTTGCCATCTGGACTAAATGCAACGTAACAATATGTAAGGACGCTTACTGGAGCAGTATCAACATTACGTTCATTACCTTCAAGCTGCAGCGGCAATGCTACACCTGTTTGGATATCCCACAAAAACACGATCCTTTCTGTGCCGCCACCTGCGATTATTTTTAAATCTGGACTGATCGCTACACTTGGGAGGTAACCCCAAGTTACAGGCTCCGTCCGAAGAGACTCGCCTGTCTGTATATTCCATAAATCGTCACTCGCTAATATCTTTCCATCCGGGCTGAAAGCGATACTACCGATAGAGCCAGTATGCGTTATCATCTTCCGAAGTTCAAGACCGGTTTTCACCTCCAATAGATATACGCCGTAGCCTCTGCTTATTAGCGTTTTACCATCAGGGCTAAATACAAGGCTGTACCCGCCAACATGATCTCCTAACAAATGTAGGTATGTTCCAGTCTGTACATCCCATAGATGGATCATGTAATAGCTTCCACCTGCCAACATCTTTCCATCCGGGCTGAACGCTACACTAAAGAAAGTATGGCCGTTACCCCCTTGAAACCTGTGTAGAGCTTCTCGTGTCTCTACGTCCCACAAACGGATGGTATAGTCTTCACTTGCACTTGCCAACAACTTCCCATCTGGACTAAACGCTATGTCTAAGACTTTGTCTTGATGCGCTATGAAGTGCCACAGCGTTTTCCCTGTCTCCACATCCCACAGCCTCAACATTTTGTCCAAACTCCCACTTGCTACTGTTTTTCCATCTGGACTAAATGCGACACTTGTGACACCCCCAATATGTCCGTCAAGCGTGCGTAGTAGCTTGCCAGTGCGGACATCCCATAGACGGATGGTATAGTCTTCACTCCCACTCGCCAGCAACTTCCCATCCGGACTAAACGCTATGTCTGTGGTTTTATCCTTATGTCCTTGCAGCGTGTGTAGTTCAGTACCAGTGCGCGCGTCCCACACGCGGACGGTGCTATCGTCGCCCACACTTGCCAACAGGGTATCGTCTGGACTAAATGCTACGCTGCTAACCCAATCTGTATGTCCTATCAGCAGATTGAGTGGTTTGTCGGTCTCTGTATCATACACCCAAATACCGATGCTACAAGCGACTGCCAAACGTTTTCCATCACTGGAACGCGCTATATTTCCTGCTATTCTGCCTCTACCGAACCGTGCTTGGACACCATCAGGTAAGTGCCGCAAATGCCAATCTTGTGTATCTTGAGCGATAGTGTTTTCGGGAATAACGCATATCGCCAGCGCAATCGCTAAAATCAAAAACAGTGTTTTTTGCATGAAATTATCCTTTTTTGGAGGGATTGTTTTAATTCGCATTATAACATGAGATGGCGGTAAAACGAGGATATAATATATGTATTCCATATTCCTGCCGCTCGCTTTCTGCCGGAAAGGGAATGCGTTAAAAAGGGGCGCGTAAAAAACACAGAACATATCTTTCCTGCTGTTAAAGACACAATTTTGTGGTAGAAAACGTGCATTTTGGGAAAAAATAAACTGATATTTCTCAAAAGATTGTTTGATTCAATGGTTATGGTTGTTCTTGTGTTGGCTCATGTAAAAAGTGTGTGCTATTTTCCTCAAGTTACGTTAGAGTGTTACTATGGATTTTCCGATAAGATTCTCAAGGGTGAAGAACAAGTTCAAGCGTGGGTGTTAAATCATTTCCATCCCCAAGGTCTGTGTTGCCCAGAATGTCAAGTGGTCGCTTTTATATCAAAACTCGTCTAAGGCACTTGCTCTTGACCTGAGCGAAAAGCGTTAGCATGGAGGTATGCTATGACGCATTCTTTTGAAAACTGCCGGAAAATGTGCTGTTTATCTGTTTTTTTTCTCTGTGCTGTTTTCACAGTAGATACTCTCCGGGCAGAAGAAATAATTTTCGCCGCACATCCGCAGAATCAACCGGGAATATGGATTAGCAATGTCAATGGGCGCAATGCGCGTAGACTTTTTGATCCACCGGTGCTTGTCCAAGAGATTTCAATACAGGAAGGCGACAGATACATTTTATGTGTTGGAGAGGGGATCGATACTGAACATGGCTTTGATGCATATCTTTTTGACACGCAGAAATTGAACAAAGGTCGAAGGGATTTAACATGGGGACGGTTCAGTTTTGTTTCTGATGCATCCATTTCATTTAGTGGGGATGTCGTCTTTGCAAACACGATCTTTAATGAGTTTCCTGATGGTATCTATTTCATTCCAAAACATGAGGTGCATAAACCTATCCCGCAGGCAGAAAAATTGTTCGGTGGGGCGGCAGGGTATGTAGATTGGTCACCAAACGGGCAAGAAGTTGTTTTTTCCAATAGTGAAGGGATTTTTCTGCTGGATATTACGACAAAGCAGGTATCACAGATACTGGAATATGGATATCGCCCTGTTTTTTCGCCAGATGGTAAAAAGTTGGCTTTTATTTTTGATACGCCTGGAGACAACGGACGAAAAGGGTATAGCCAAATCGGTGTTGTTCCGCTGCATGTGCCACAAGATGTAAAGATATTTGAACGGACAAAAACGCATTTGTCCCTTGGCTATCTCACGTGGACACCGGATGGCACGTCTATCGCTTACGTACTCGTTGAGGTTACATTCGATGTACCAGGCGGCGTAGGGTGGGGCGGTGTTGTTAGGAAATATTTGAATTTCGCAGTATCGGTTGAAGATGGAAGGCTCCGCAGTATGTTTAAGGATATTGAAGGCGGCGTCCGAGTTTGGGAATGGACACGCGACTCATTTCCACTGACACCTATAGCGAAGTTTACGACGACCTGGGGTGAATTAAAACGTGAAACAGAAAACGGAGGACGTCATGAATAATATATTTCGCACCTGTGGTTGTCTATGTTTTTTATACATGGGTCTGTTTTTTTTGCTAACGCCTCTGAATGCCGCGCCGACAGGCGAAATTATCTTTGTTCATCCGATAAACCGCAGCGAAATTTGGATTTCTAACGTGGAAGGTAGCACCGCTCGTAAACTCTTTCGCCAAATGTTTGGGGATATTGACAAAATTGAAGTGCAGGGAAATGGAGAATATGTGCTTGTTGTTGCAGACAAAGCGATAGCAGCTGGTGATGGTATCCGTGCCTTTTTGGGCAACTATGATATTTATCTTTTAGATCGGAAAAACCCAATTAGAAAGGCAAAAAACTTAACACTTGGAAGGTTTCCGAACCTCATAGATGCAGATATTTCGAGAAACGGCGATGTCATTTTTGTAGAGCGCCCCGGGCTAATGCTTATTCGCAATGATGAACTTGCCAAACCTGAGCCTGAACCTGAACTGCTCTTGGATATTGGCGCATGGGAGATATATGATATAGAATGGTCACCCGATGGCAAGCACATCGCCTTTTCTACACTTGAGGCGTTATTTTTGTTGGACGTTTCAACAAAAGACATTTTTCGCATCACAGAGCGTGCAGATTCGCCGCCCGTTTTTTCACCCAACGGAAAACAGATCGCTTTTAGTACCTTTGTTGAGCGAAATGGAAAATGGGCGACAAAGGCTATAGCCGTTGCCCCGGTGCAACTCGATGCAGACGCTGAAATAGTACACGTTAAAAAGGATTATATCTATAATGTTGATGCTTGGTCTCCTGATGGAAAGTTCATTGCCTACGGTTCTTATATAGACCCAGGACGCATCAAAAACATTGAACTCTTCCGTTCACGTGGTAATTTCGTTATTCCGGCGACAGGGGGTGAACCTAAGCCTATCTTGATGACGATGAAGGACACTGTGCTTTCATTGGATTGGGACGATAAAGCCTACGCTGTTGAACCTGCTGACGCGCTTGTGACAACTTGGGGCGCATTGAAAGCACGGAAAACAGGGGGGCGTTAAGCCGCAATTCGTAGCGTTTGTCCGAAAAGTTCTTACGATGGGTTGAACGGAAGGAAAATATGACACAAAATCTAATATTTTGCTATAATGCTTACAGTAATATCACATCCAATTTTCATAGACGAAGGATAGCTACTCATGAAGTTTAGACGCGAAGAAATCTTAGCGCAATTGCGCAACAATATTGATGCTGGTAAACCCATTATCGGGGCAGGTGCCGGTACGGGTATATCCGCTAAATGTGAAGCTGCTGGTGGCATTGATTTGATTATTATTTACAACTCCGGCAGATTCAGAATGGCAGGTAGGGGTTCACTCGCGGGCATGATGCCCTATGGCGACGCAAACCAGATTGTCGTTGAGATGGCGAGCGAAGTACTCCCTGTCGTCCCGGATACACCCGTCCTTGCAGGTGTCTGTGGCACGGATCCGTTTCGCTTGATGGATGTTTTTTTACAGCAAATAGATGCGATCGGGTTTTCGGGTGTGCAGAATTTCCCGAC
>JAGFCB010000122.1 GCA_022394775.1 Candidatus Poribacteria bacterium | reverse complement strand
TTGAATGTATTGTCCGCCTATCAGCATCTACAGCGGATACTGCTGCATGCACATTTTGTCGGCGTGATAATACTCACATTGAGAAACTTTTTAATGGACTTGAGGCAAATATCTGTGAGAGGTGTCTCTCTGAATGTATTGATCTTTGTAATGACATTCTTACTCGCAACCCAGATGGTAGCCTTGATTTCTCCCTGGAAGCCTTTGAGGAAACGGAGGATTTAAACGACAGCACTTCGCTTTCACACGAACGGTCCGAGATCGAAGGGGGCCAAGGGAAACCGCAGCCGGTGCGTGGACAGAGTGCTCTTGAACAAACGGGGACCGAAAGAAGCACAGCAACCCCAGGACCAAAAGATGATAGTGGGACATTCGCTGAGCCGCCTTCACCCGAAGCGATTAAAGCAAAACTTGATGAATATGTAATAGGTCAAGAACACGCCAAAAAGACATTATCTGTCGCGGTCTACACACACTACAAACGTTTGCATCATGGTGACACAACCGATGATGTTGAATTAGACAAGAGCAACATACTCCTCATCGGACCAACAGGCACAGGAAAAACACTTCTCGCCCAAACACTGGCTAAGGTTTTGGATGTCCCTTTCGCTATCACCGACGCTACAACGTTGACCGAAGCAGGATATGTTGGTGAAGATGTCGAAAATATTATCTTGAAACTGGTGCAAGCAGCGGATGGCGATGTCGCACGTGCTGAAAAAGGTATTATCTATATTGATGAAATCGATAAGATTACGCGGAAATCCGAAAATCCATCCATTACTCGCGATGTATCTGGCGAAGGTGTTCAGCAGGCGTTGCTCAAAATTCTTGAAGGAACAACAGCAAACGTTCCGCCACGTGGCGGTAGGAAGCATCCTCATCAAGAGATGATTGAGGTAAATACCAAAAAGGTATTATTCATCTGTGGTGGAACCTTTATCAGTTTAGATAAAGCGATTAAAGATAGACTTGGAAAGCAGAGTATCGGTTTCGGTTCGCCCCTTCAACCGAAAAACGAGACAAAAATTCACGAAATCCTTGCACAGGTAACGCCAAAAGATCTCATTAAATACGGATTTATACCAGAGTTAATCGGACGGCTTCCGGTCGTTACAACGCTACATGAATTGGACGCGTCCGCACTGGTCCGTATCCTCACAGAACCGAAAAACGCCCTTGTCAAACAATATCAACATCTTTTGGCTTATGAAGGCGTACAATTCCAGGCGACCGATGCAGCCTTAGTTGCTATTGCAGACGAAGTCATTGAACGCGAAACAGGGGCACGCGGATTAAGAGCCGTCTTTGAAAAGATTATGCTCGAAACACTCTATCGGCTTCCATCGCTTGACGATGTTGAAACATGCCAGATTACTGAAGATTCCGTGCGCAACAGTGAACCACCAGAACTCACTTATAGAAAATCTGAAGAACTTAAGACTGCTTAGCCACATATTTGTAAATGAACCGTTTGCCTCTTTGGCAAAATCAATACATTCGATTCCCAGATAGAAGGTGCTGTCTGCATTTTCTTTAGGGGTAGCTTTAAATCCCTTGTGAACAGCAATGCAGATTTTCACAGTACATTGAAATCTAAAAATGCCGGGATTTGATGCCTGGCACTGGAACCAAAACTATGAATTCGACAGCAACAAAAGAACACGGAACCTTAAGTTTGCCAGTCATTGATTTGCCTCTGGATTTCGATAGATATTCGCCTTTCCCAAAGACGAAATCTTTTTTAATTGCCACCCGTAAGATGGGAATCCAGGCGACTCATGCCGCACTCGAGTCAAATCAGCGGATACTCCTCCTCCACCAAAACGTGGCGTTAGAGGAGGGAGAAGATGTTTCACCTGAACATCTACACACCATTGGTGCTGTCGCACATATTATCGAATCGTATGAACCGGGTGACGACACGATCCGCATCGCCGTTGCTGTAGAACACCGCGCGATTGTCCTCCGCTATACAAAGGCTGCCAATTTTTTGCAAGCAGACGTGCAAATTGTCCATGAGGAGATCGGGTTAGCAGATGCCGCTGGATCTCTCGTTAAAGAAGCAAAGAAACTTTTCAATGAGTACGCAAAAACACGGCCAAAGGAGCAAGGACGCAGCTCACAACAACCGCATGTTTTGACCTTGGAAGAAGTCAAACGTGCTATTAAAGAGCAGGATGAACCTGGTCCCCTCGCGGATATCATCGCTGGATTTCTTGACCTCAATGTTACAGAACGCCAAGGTGTTATTGACGAATTTAACCCTATTAAACGGCTGCAACTTGTCATCCAACTTTTGAACGAGGCGTTGGAGCGGAACGAACTTCGAGATGATATTCACAACCAAGTTCGTGAATCCGTCCAGAAAACACATCGAGAGTTCTACCTTCAGGAACAGATGAAGGTCATACAGAAGGAACTCGGTAGAGATGAGATCGCCGAAGTCGATGAACTCCGAGAACAGGTAAAAAATGCGGAAATGTCTGAAGAGGCGGAAGAAAAGGCTCTTAAGGAACTGGATCGACTCGCACAAATACCCCCACAATCCGCTGAATCTGGTGTCATCCGTACCTATGTTGATTGGATACTCTCACTCCCTTGGAAAGAGAGTACCGAGCATCAACTCCAGCTGCCCGAAGCTCAACGCATACTTGACGAAGACCACTACGGTTTGGAGAAACCAAAAGAGAATGTCCTCGAATACCTCGCTGTTTTACAACTCGTCAAACACCTTAAGGGTCCCATTATCTGTCTCGTCGGACCGCCGGGCGTAGGAAAAACCTCTCTCGGTAAATCAATCGCTCGCGCGACAGGTAGAGAGTTCGTCAGAATGTCGCTTGGCGGCGTTCGAGATGAAGCAGAAATCCGCGGACACAGACGCACCTATATTGGCGCAATTCCGGGACGGATCATCCAAGGGCTCCGGGACGTGAAATCGAAAAACCCGCTCTTCCTGCTTGATGAGATTGATAAACTCAGCTCGGATTTCCGAGGCGATCCCGCCTCTGCACTTCTTGAGGTCTTAGACCCTGAGCAGAATTCCACGTTCCGCGACCATTACATGGATATTGCCTTCGACCTCTCCGATGTCATGTTTATCACAACCGCTAACACGCGCGTCCCGATCCCACCTGCGCTCCAAGACAGAATGGAAATTATTGAATTGCCGGGGTATACCGATTTCGAGAAGCATAATATCATGACCTTTACGCCGAATGGACTCATCCCCAAGCAGCTTGAACGCCATGGGCTGTCAGACGACAATATTACCTTCACAGATGAAGCCATCTACGAAATGATACATAAATATACGCGCGAGGCGGGGGTGCGAAACTTGGAACGCACAATCACTACTGTCATGCGGAAGGTCGCCAGAGAGATTGTTACTGAAGAGACACCAGATCTCAATATTGAAGTGACACCGGAGAATTTGAGCGACTATCTTGGACCCGCGAAGTGGACGCGTACTAAAGCCGAAGAGCACGATGAAATCGGTGTCGCTACAGGGATGGTATGGACGCAAATCGGGGGCGATATCGTCTCTGTTGAAGCAACAACGATGCACGGAGAAGGTAAACTGAATATGACTGGACAACTTCAGGAAGTTATGCGTGAATCTGTCCAGACCGGTGTTGCCTATATCCGTTCCCGTGCTGAATTCTTCGGGCTTCCTGACAAGCAATTCGAGCAGCAGGATATTCATATCCACATTCCAGAAGGCGCAGTTCCGAAAGACGGTCCGTCCGCCGGTATTACCGTCGCTACTGCGATCCTCTCTACGCTGACAGGTAAGTCTGTTCGTAAAGATATCGCTATGACTGGTGAAATTACGCTCCGCGGTAGAGTCCTGCCGATCGGCGGTTTAAAAGAGAAAGCACTCGCTGCTTACCGGAACGGTATCTTTGACATCATCATTCCTGTCGACAACGAAAAAGATGAAGTTGATATCCCTACAGAAATTCGTGAAGGGATTCGTTTCCATAAAGTCAACGATATGATGGAGGTACTGGAATTAGCACTGACAGAACCGATCGTGGACCCCGAGGTTCCTGTAGAAATACCAGTCCCCTCGCAGCCATCTGTGTAGAATAGTTATCAGTTTTCAGAGGAAATAGCCATCGGCTGTCAGCAGTCAGCAAAGAAAAGAGGCTTTGCTAAACGATAACCTCTTAACTGACCGCTGAAAAATTTTTTGAAAAAAAATCGTACTGAAAACGACTAAGAAGAAAATGCGATTAGACAAATTCCTGCAGATCAGCCGCCTCGTAAAGCGGCGAACGATTGCGAATACCCTCTGTGGTAAAGGCGCGGTGAGCGTCAATGGACACGTCGCAAAAGCCGGGAAGATGCTTTCCATAGGCGATGTGATCCGCATGCCGGGAACATCAACTACTGAGGGTGGGCAAAACGACAGTGCTTTGCTTTCAACAGGTCTTGAGGATCCTCCTGAGGCTGAGTATGAGGTTCTTGAACTACCCACCGGAAACGTTTCACGCGCGCGTGCTCCGACGCTTTATCGTCAATTAAACCGGTAGCCATTTAAACGACAGCGCTTTGCTTTCTCACTGCGAAACAGCCGCAGAGGAATCTACGGCGTTGAAAACGAAGTGCTGCGTTTAAACGTGAAAACCACCACTCTACCTAACCGAACTGCAAAGTAATTTAAAAAATGACCCGCAAAGAGTTCCAGCCCCAATGCAGAGATGCCACGCACCGATCAGGTACTGCGATCATTGAAAATAGACCGAAAATTGGTATAACGATGGGGGATGCAGCGGGCATCGGTCCCGAAATCATTATCAAGGCACTGACACACGAAAGCATATATTCGGTGTGCCAGCCGATTGTGATCGGGAGTCCTGCTATTCTTCAAGATGCTTGTCGATTTATACCCTCCAGCGCACCGCAGCTAAAAGTTAATACCATCAAGACCTCGGAGCAAGCAAGCGCTATACACGGAACAATAGATGTACTTGAAATATCTTCAGTCTCCCCTGAAGATATTTCCTTAGGCACCATAGATGTTCACGCGGGTGCCGCTGCTGTCGAAGCGATAGAGGTAGCAACACATCTCGCGATGCACGGTGAACTCGATGCCATCACGACTGCTCCAATATGTAAAGCTGCCATAAATCGAGCGGGAACCCCGTATCCGGGACATACGGAAATGCTTGCCGCATTTACGAACGCGCCTGACGCAGTGATGATGCTTTGTACACGTGAGGCATTAACCCCCAAAAGCGAAGTGCTGTCGTTTAAACCAGTTTCGGCAATAGTGCCTCGCCCGGAAAGCGAAGCGCTGTCGTTTAAAATTAAGAATAACCGAGTCGCTTTCGCTGTCTCTTTTGTGACGAATCACATTCCATTGGCTGACGTGCCAAAGCACCTCTCTGTCCAAAGGATTATGAATGTTATCTGTATCACGCAACAAGCATTGATCCGCTGCGGTATTTCTGAACCTCGACTCGTTGTTGCTGGATTGAATCCTCATGCGGGTGAAGAGGGTATGTTCGGGGAAGAAGAGGTGCGTTTTATCCGTCCAGCCATCACACAAGCGCAGGCACAAACAGGGCTGCCAATAGAGGGTCCGCTTCCTGCTGATGTGCTTTTTGCCAAAGCGAATCAAGGCGAATGGCATGCTGTTATCGCTATGTATCACGACCAAGGTAATATCCCAATAAAACTTCTCAGCTTTGGAGAACTTGTAAATGTTACCTTAGGTTTACCAATAATCCGTACGAGTGTAGACCATGGCACAGCATTTGACATAGCCGGTAAAGGTATCGCTAACGAAACGAGTCTGATGGCGGCCCTAAACTGTGCCGCCCAACTCGCAATTTTTTAAAAATAAAGAGCAGATCCGCCTGATTAACCGCAAGGAAATGCAAAAAATGAAAAAGAGGCACATTTTTTTATTTTTAACCCTTATACTCGCTATTCTTCCAACACTGGTTGCTGTGGGTCAAACATATCCGGGAATCTCCTCCGTTACTACAAAGGAGCAGTCACCACTCCAAGTGCTTACGACGACAGCAGATACTTTTACAGCACGCTTTACTCTGCCAGAACTTAAGATAACGACCCACTCTGATGCTACAGCGGACAATACTATAGATATAGGCACCGAGATTCATTTTGCGGGCGCGGATTGGACACTTGACGTAGGCAAACCCCGCCTGCCGATCTATACACAACGCATTGGAATCCCTACAGTCGGGACACCAATTGTTACGATCATTCAAGCGCGTTCGGAAACCAAGACGATTGAAAACGTGCGTGTCACGCCTGATGATCCGGTTTTTCCAACGCAGGTTTCCGCGAACCTTCCGCTCTTACAAAAATTCTATCCCGCACAACTTGTAGAGGCTATTCCTCGCGGCTTTGTAAGAGATCAGCGTATCGGCAGTTTACAAATCAACCCCGTGCAATACAATCCAGCGACGAAGCAATTAAAAATCTTCGCATCTGTGACGTTTCAAGTCCATTTTCCGGGTGCCGCAGCTGCTGGCGGCACGATTCCTGCTGCACCCTCCTCTTTTCGAGAGTCGCCGCGCGTTTTTGAGGACCTATTCCAAGGAACATTGTGGAATTACGAACAAGCAAAGCCGTGGCGGAAACAGCGTCAAACGCTTTACGGCGGTATTATGGACGGAAACCGTGCGCCCGGCGCCCCAACACCCATAACAGCGAACACACGTCGTTTTAAAATCTCTGTCATCAAAACGGACTTATATAGTATCACCTATAACAACATCAAGGCTTACACCGGCATTGAACCAGAAAGTATAAATCTTGACACGCTTCAATTGGAAAGCGGTGGAAAGAAGCAGGGCATCTACATTTTTGATGAGAATGAGAACAATACGCTTGATCCTGGCGAACAGATTATCTTTTACGGGCGCGCGTTAGCAGACAACAAGTTTACCGACACAAACGTCTACTGGCTGCGTTTCGGCTTGGTTGGAGAACCGGCTGTAGGGCTTGAGGCATCCCGTGTAGAGACACGAGACGTAACACCAGTGAAAAATTTGGTGACCCCCAAAGCCTTTTTAACACGCACCCGCTTTGAAGAGAATCGACATCATGATGTTTTGGACGGCCATGACGTTAAATCGGAACTCGCAGACCACTATTTCGCAGCTGCCTTCCGTGGCAGAGAGATTAAAAATTTTGATATAGAACTGCCTAACGCCGCGCCGCGGTTTCAAGTTGACCGTGTGGCAAAGTTGCGTATCAAACTCCAAGGTGCTTCCCGCAAGGGGAACGCGCGCCACAAAGCAAGTATCAGCTTCAACAACGTCCAACTTGGTAGACCTGAGGAGTGGAAACGTCAAACATCTCACCTTGTAACCCGCGATATTTCACACGAGCGCATCTTTAATGATCATAAGAATCTTATGGTCATTGGGGCACATGATATAAACAATACACCGCCAGGATCCTACGACTTTTATCTCGATTGGTATGAACTTGATTATTGGCGGAACTTTCAGGCAGAGGTAAACCGCCTTGAATTTAACACCAATACTGAACCCCGCAACCGTGGTCAAGTTCAGTACCGAGTCGAAAATATTTTTAGTGAAACAATAGATGTATATCAGTTGGATGAAAATGGCATTAACAGCAAACTCATTGGTGGGAAAGTTACCAGAACCGGTGCCAGTCATCAGATACGCTTTGAAGACACCGTTAACCAACATATGCGCTATTTTGTCCTAAGTCGTGGTGCCTATCGTAGCATCAACGCGCTCGTCTCAGTCCCCCCTACCCCTTTAAGAAACCCCGCGAACCAAGTCGACTATATCGTCATTACACATTCGACCTTCGCTGAGAGTATTGAACCGCTCGTCGAATTCCGGCGTTCGCAAGGCTTAACAACCATGATAGTTGATATTGATGACATTTACAACGAATTTAGCGACGGTCTCTTCAATCCTTTCGCAATCCAAAAGTTCCTACGGTATGCCTATAACAATTGGCAACAGCCTGCGCCGACTTACGTCCTCCTTGTGGGTGATGCACACTACGATTACAAAAGAGCCACGGTTGAGATTCACCGGCGAGAGTTTGGCACCATCTATAATCTTTATCCGATCTTCGTGCCGACGTACCATGGGTGGTCACCGGAAAGTGGTGAAACTGCTATGGATCAGCGTTTCGTCAACGTGAGTGGAGACGATGCGCTGCCCGATATGCTTATCGGCAGGCTCTCGGTGCAAACCTCTGAAGCCCTTGACGGTATAGTTGAAAAAATTATCGGCTATGAAAAGAATCTTCAGACAGGATTGTGGCAAGGCACCTTAATCCAAGTAGCAGACGACAATACAGATAACCCATCTGATGGCATCTTTGAGAAATCACGCGACGAGCTGGTAGAAGAAGCGATTATACCTTTCGGATATGACACTCGCCAAATCTACCTCCGAAAGATTAAAAGCCCTGAACTCACACGTTCAACGATCCGCTCCGCAATCAATAAAGGTGCACTTGCGATTGAGTACACGGGGCACGGTGGCATCCAGACCTGGGCGGATGAGTCTATTTTCCGCATTGAAGATGTTGTCAATTTGCGAAACCAACACTTGCCTTTTGTCATCACAACGACCTGTCTCAATGGGCAGTTTGATAAACCACAACAGACTGGCAATTTTTGCCTCAGCGAGCAATTTTTGTTCGGCAAATACGGTGCTATTGCAACCCTCTCTGCAACTCGGTTAACCTACGGCGCAGCGAATGCTGAGTTTGATAAAGACCTTTTTGATGCCTTTTTCCGTGTAGCGCAGGCATCACCAGAAGTCGCAACCAAAAGTATCCCCTTACCACCAACGATAGGACACATCATTGCTGAAGCGAAAATAAGTTTTATCAACCGGATTCGCAATCCGAGTTGGATTCCTGGCACCGAACAATACACACTTTTCGGTGACCCCGCATCCCGCCTTGCGCGTCCGCAGCTCGACATAAAGGTCGAGTTGGAGCGCGTTGCGCTCAGTAGTAAACACCAGATCATCATGAAGGCAAATGAGGTAGGCATCGTCCGAGAAAACGAAGTGCTGTCGTTTAAATCAGAAGTTGGAGGCACTGGCAGCCTAAGTTTCACGCGTATAGCCGATTTTAGTACAGAAGCGTTCTCTGCTTTCGCAATTTTCGCAAATAATTTTGATGATAACCTACGCAATGATATTACGCGACGCACCGGCGGTAGAGTTTGGCAAGGCGAGTACGGCACTGTTCGGATTGATATTCCAAACAACGCACAGCCTGGGGGTGGTATTGCCCGAGTCTTTGCTTTTGATGATACTCACGCCGCTATCGGAGGAACACGGTTCTGGATAGATACACCTGTCCTATACGACCTCCGAGAAACACTGGATACTAAGATCACGGATACCCTTAATATTAGTGCACTTGTCCTTGATGACAAAGGACCAGGCGGTATACGCAGCATCCGAGTTATATGGGATAATACTGACGACTTTGTTGAGATAACAACGCCCATGGTTCCAGCACGGACACCTCTTGGAGATGTGCCGCCCGGTGGACAGTGGTATGAACTTGAAACGCCTATCTTTCTCCCTAAAGGTGGCAGACAGATACGCTACAGGATTTTCATCACTGATAGTACAGGACACGAGATCGTTATTCCCTCAAAACTCGAACGCAACATTGTTAAAGCACCCGAAGGCCCCAATATTGCGATCGGTACAGACAAGATAGACAGAGCCCCAATTCGATATGTTTTTGATGAAAAGAAAAACGGTTTCCAACTCGTCGCAGAGTTAATCAATAATGGCGGTCGTCCCGTCATTGCTGATATTGAGGTTGTATTTGCAGCAGGAAACCCCGATCCAGATGGGGATCTCGTGGTTGATGAAGATGTAAATCTCCTTGGGACCGTGATCATCAAAACCACTGACTGGGCAGAAGGAACGTACGTGTGGCAACGTGCAACGGCTATCTTGGAACTTGATGCCCCGCTTAAGACAGGTGTCCACAAGATTTATGCCCTCGCAGACCCCGAAAACCCGGATATTGAAGACAACATTAAGGATGGGAACGTCGAAGAAGGACGTCTCTTTGATAACAAGCAACACGTCTCTTTTATTGTCAACGATTTCAATTACAAATCACAGGAAGAGTTGACAGCTTTCAGCTTAGACAGGGTGTTCGACATCCATTTCCCAGCAAACGCGCTTGAAACTGAAACCCAAAATAGGGCAGGTATCCCACTCTCTGTTACCTCGCAATCCCCTATAGATCCGTCTCAACCTGATCTCCAATTTGCTCCTATTCCACGTGTCGCTGCACTGCGGCGCGGACTCATTCGACAAGGAACGGCGGTTGCGCAATACTATGAAACCGCGTTTCGCACAGATACCGCAGTCCTCAAGAAACCCGTCGAGATCAAACTTCGTTTTGATGTGAGTGCCTTGCAAGATATCGTGCGGGAAGAAACTGAAATCCAACCTGACAACCCGGCATTTGAATATGAGTTTAATGAAGTCACAAACCAGGTCGCAATTTATGCGTGGCAGACAAATTTGGCACCAAGTGCGAAACAGGATCCCGCGTCCGCGCCTGCTGAAGTAAATGTTAATCTGTCTGCTTGGCGGCGCCTGCCTTCACAAATTGACTATACCCCTGAAGGCGATTTTCTGCTCGAAAATTATGTTACACCCACACAGATGGAGAACGCAAGTCAGCAAAAATTAGAAACCGATGCTATAACCATCAACCCTAATCTTACCCCTGCAGGTACTTGGATTATCATGTTTCTTGATGCCTATGAGTACGAGGTCTTTCTCAAACGGAAAGGTGAGCAACGGACTGAAATCGAAAAACTTGATCAAACCGGGCAACTTGATAACCCGTTCAGAGTGGAAGTTTACGGTTTGGAATTGCGGATTCCGCGTCAAGAAAATCCATCAACTGATGTTAATTATGCATTTGAATTCGCCGATATACTCGCTTTTAAGACCAACTATAATCCACAGGGCGATGTCATCCTTGAAGACACATGGAATGCGAATCTCGGCAACGGCACTGCAACGGTGAATAGTAGGCTTGGGCCCAAAGAGGAATTTGAAACAGGCGACTGGTTTGCCTTCTTCATTGACTCGACGCACTATGAACTCCGTGATGCAACGAATGAACCCGTCCATTTCCCTAACGGTGTCAAAGTCCATGGGCGGGTAAACGAACCGCTATTCCTGAACCATCTCGGTTTTGAAATCACCATTACCGCGAGTTCCGAAGAATTTGGGTTCGGCGATAAAGTTAAGTTCAGCAGTGCTCAGGTTGCTACGATTACAGCGGAAGCCGATGAACTCACACGATTTGCCCTCATGCGTAGCACTGATACCGAGCCACCTACCTTTAACCTCTGGGTAGACGGTATCCAACCACAGACCGGCAGCGTCATTCCACCGAGGCCTGAAATCTCTATTGTTCTACAAGATGCCAACGGTGTTGATGCAGAATTTTTTACTTTTGATAAACGAAAAAATGATGGGCCTTTTGAACCTATCACTGACTATGAACTCCGCACACAGAGTGGTATTGAAACGGTACCAATTGACTACCGCCCCATCCTCTTCCCGGGCGAGTATACTTTCAATATCGGGGCACAAGATTTCAATGGAAACACTATCGGCGGCGATACTGGAACTGTCAGCTATAGGTTCTTTGTTATTGAGGAACCTGACGTTACGCCACCGACTATTGAGATCGAGATCACAGGTGATGCAAACGGACAACTTGATACGTCGTTAACAAACGGCGCAGTACTTACAGAACAACCTAAATTCAAGGTTATCCTTACAGATGATAGTGCGCTTGATGAAACCACTTTTCAATTCAATTTCGGAAACGTGTTTGATACGCCTGAACTTTTAGATCCAAGTAGCTACACCGCAACTTTCGACCCGGATGCCCCCGAGAACGCCTCTCTCACGTATGCACCGAACCTCGCTAACGGGGAATATCAATTCCAGATTACCGCTGCAGATACCAGCGGAAATATAGGAGAACTTATTACCTCTTTCACTTTAAATGAAAAAGTCACACTCAGTGAGGTTTTCAATGTCCCCAACCCGACGTATGATGGAAAGACTTTTTTCACCTATCACCTCGCGCAGGCACCAGATACTGTCACGATCAAAATTTATAGTGTCAATGGTAGACTTCTCCGGACGCTTGAGGATGCAAGCGCAAGTCGTGGTACTAACGAAACCGGTTGGGATGGCAGAGATGAGGGCGGGATACGGTGCGCCAATGGCGTATATCTCTATCGCGTCATTGCCCGCACGGAAGAGAAAAAAATACAACAGGTGGGAAAACTCGCCATTTTACGTTAGACGCTTTGAAACGACAGCGCTTCGCTTTGAAACGACAGCGCTTCGCTTTCCGATCTAACGTAGTTAGCACTTACGCGTTTCCTCCTAAAGTCCACTGATAAACGCGTTCCCTCTTAAAGTCCCCCTGATAAGGGGGATTTAGGGGGTTGTTTTTGCGTGAGTCCTGATCTATTGTAAGGGTGAGTAATCTGTCGGTTCGATAATCTTGG
>JAGFCB010000089.1 GCA_022394775.1 Candidatus Poribacteria bacterium | reverse complement strand
AATCCTGTTTGCCTTGCGTTGCGTTTGTCGCTGCGATATGGATCGGGGTTTCCAGTGCAGAGCGTAACTGCTTTGAAAATGCTCCCCCAAAGTTCTTCAGGGGTTAAATCATTGATGATATGTGTACCATCAGCTTTCCGTAATTCCAGTAGTTGTTCAACAGCGTTTATCGCAGCTTGGCACAGTGTCGCGTCGCGGGTGGCACGTTCAATCAGTTCGCGCTCTGAATGTGAACTAACATGCCGGCGGAGATTTTCCCAGTCTGGTAATCCTCGTTTGTCGTCGAAGGTGAATACGCCGGGCTTATAGCCGGGCAAGATCAGCTGATCCAAAAGGGTCTGAGAAATCTGATTTGAAGCGTGTGGTGCGCTGCGTAATGGGTGGCTGGTGGGTTTGGAGGGGACGCCTAACTGTTTGTCTCTTATGGAGAGCTCTGATGGAAGCACTATTGCCCGCGCAGCAACTGATTTCAGGCTTGTCATCCTCCCGACTTTTGCACAGTCGAATTGGCTGTTTTCGATATAGCTGCCGACAGCTAGCCCCGCAATTGGTGCGGCAATTTCGGTTGAAAGTGGGTTTGATTCAAAGGTTGTGTCGCTTGCGGTCACATCTTTCAAGCCCACGCGGTCGCCGACGGTTGTGTTCCCTAGCAACGTAACATTTTCAAGGCGGCAATAGCTCCCAATTTCCACTCCCTTGCCGAGATGGACCCGTCCCAGAAGGTAGCAGCCATGCCCAATTTCGATATCGTCATTCGCCAGTGTAATTTGCGCCGCGGGGTCAACCCGAACCCCCTTCTGAATCAACTTTTTCCTAGCGTCTGCAAACAGATGTTCCTCACCAGTGAGGACGTTTGACCAACGGTTAATTCCAGACATAATCTCGACCCGATGGATATAAGCGTTGGTTTTTAAGCCATCTTCATAGCAGTGGTGGATGAGGTCGACATGATGGAGTTCTGCCTTGTCGCCGTGAGGCGCCAATCGATCTATCCGTGCAATCGCTGCATCGCGGCGGATTAAGGTGATGCCGGTGTTGGTGTAGGCTTCCCCGCGCTCCCATCGACGCCACATTGTCTCTTTTTCCGCGTCGGTCATGTCGTACCACTCTTTTGTACCGATGAATTTTCCCTCGCTGTCGAAGAACAATCCCCCTTTATCGACGACGGTATCTGGAATTTTGCCGCAAAGGGTAACATCTGCACCGGCGGTAAAATGTGAGAGGAATGTCCCCACAAAAATGGTGTGATTCAGAAACGGCTCATCGCCAAAGGCAACACCGAGGCATTCTGCATCGGATTCGGTAACCGCTGACAATGCGACTCGTAGCGCGGCACCTGTGCCGTAAGGGTAGTCGGGTTGTACACACAGGATGGCGTTTGGTCCGAACAGCCGATCAGTTTCATCTGAATCAAGTGCTGAAGGAGGGATGATACCGGTAGAGGGAATATCTGTTTTTGAGACGCGCGCCGCCATTTGGGCGTTGACAACGATGACATGGGGACGGCTACCCGGCAGGTAACTTCGGGATAGTTGCAGGGTATTTTGCTCACCAAACCACAAGTCTAAGTTTTTATTCAGACGACTCGACGGATCGATACGGGTGCCTTTTCCGGCTGCGAGAATAACCCACTGTGGATCAATCTGGCGGGAAAGTTGCTCTAAATCTTGGGGAGTTTGATCCGATTGATCGCCCATGCGTCCCGAAACAGCCTGAAGAAATCGCTGGACTAGCTTCTCAGCTTCCGCCGTTTCTGAAATACAGGTTGTCTCAGAGAGATTACAACGCAGAATAGTTTCAACAGTTTGGCGAAGATTGTTAAGGTTATTATTCATTCCGAGGAATTCTATCTGATTTCTTATAGAGGAGTGAGAAAAATGCGGGGTTTGAACGATGGTTTGATGCGGGAAATAAGTTGGGAGAACTCTATTTAGGGATAGAGTTATTTATTATGAAGCGCACTCGGATTGATTGACCTCCCTATGTTCAAAACCACGCAAATATATGTTAGTTCGCATCTCTGCGAGGAACTCATGTCCCTGCTCTGGAGTGATGTAACCTCCATCCAGAGCCAGACAGACGACTTCATCCAAGAAACACCCTAACATTTCTAACACTTGAGTTCGTTCAAGTAAAAAGTGCTCACGTTCAACCACTTGTCCAAACCGACTTGAAATGCAGTGGATCTCACCACTAGCGGGCATAAATGCGATTTCACGGTAACTTTCAGGGAATTCTATTTGAATCTTTTTACCGCGTGAAAGTTCTGAGATTTGTTGAGGGAGGTCCTCCAAAATAAGAATTATATCCGGATCCAAAAAGACATCAAACTTTTCATCTCCAACTTCTATTAACACGCGATCGTTGCATTCAAAGCATAAACGCCGTAATCTCCGTTCAAAATCAGAGAGTTCTCCAAGTGTGTCTTGGGGGGTGGTAAGCCCTTCCCATATCCAAGGCTTTTCTAATTGAATTTTAAACTTTTTAATATCATTCATTATATTAGGCCTCATGTTATCATAAAGTCACCAGTCACAGGGTAGGCTGAATTAATGGTTCCGTCAAGTGTGAGTTCTATCGGCAGAGGACGAGTTAATACCTCTTGAGGGATTGGTTCAACATCAAACCCCAAATATTGTGTTGATATTCGGAAGGTATTTCATTTTTCCCGTTGTAAAGCAAAGCGTGAAATGTAATCAATTCTTACGTTTCACGCTTTGCATTTCACACCTTACTCGCTCAGATGGAAGATTGCCATCTTTGTTTCAGTCATCTCCTGCACAGCGTACTTCGGTCCCTCTTTGCCCATGCCGCTCTCTTTCACACCACCATAGGGCATGAGGTCTGCCCGCCACTGCGTTCCCCAATTTACCATCAGGTTGCCGGAGTCAACTTCGCGCACAAACCGCATCGCCCAATCGATATTTTCGGTGAAGATTGCCGCGCTCAACCCGTAGTTGGTGTCGTTAGCGAGGGCGATAGCATCGTCTATGTTTGAAACCTTCGATACACCGACAACTGGTCCGAAGATTTCGTCGTATGAGATTTTCATCTCTGGCTTGACGTTGGCAACGAGCGTCGGCGCGTAGATCTGCCCGTTTCTTTCACCGCCGGTGAGGAGTTCAGCACCATCACTGACCGCTTCATCGACCCACTCGCTAACGCGGATGGCGTCATCCTCACGAATCATTGGTCCCATCTTAGTCGGCTCATCAAGAGGATCTCCTGTTGAGATACCTTCAACAGTTGATTTGAAAGCATCGAGAAAATCGCCGTAGATACCCTCGTGGGCAATGACTCTTTGCGTCGAGATGCAGACCTGTCCTGCATTGGAATAACCGGACGCTGCCGCCGCACGTGCAACCTTTTCAGGATCGGCATCGGGCATAACGATGAGCGGTGAATTTGATCCGAGTTCCATTGTAACGCGCTTCAATCCAGCAACCCGACAGATATGTTCACCGACATCACGACTACCGGTAAAGGTAATCTTCCGAACGCGCCGATCCGCACAGAGCGTGTCACCAATTTCGCCGCCGGGTCCCGTTACACACTGAATCGCTTCAGGCGGCGTGCCTGCTTCTAAAAAGAGTTCGACGAGTTTCAGAGCGGAAAGCGGTGTATCTGTTGCGGGTTTGATGATAATCGCGTTGCCGCCAGCGATTGCGGGACCGGCTTTGTGGCAGACAAGGTGCAGCGGAAAATTGAAAGGACTTATACCAGCGACAATACCGCACGGCATACGCACCGTAAAACCGAGCCTGTTTTTGACCCCGGGCGCGCCTTCAAGCGGAATCGTTTCGCCTGTTAACCGTTTTGCTTCCTCTGCTGAGAGCGCGATAATCTCGGAAGCACGTGTGGCTTCAACCGTTGCCTCAGCGAGGATTTTCCCTTCCTCACGGGTGATAACCTCGGCGAGTTCACCTGCCCGTTCCACCATCAAATCCGCCACTTTTCGCAAGATCTCATAGCGTTCATAGCCGGTCAACCCCGCCATGACTTTTGCGCCGCGTTCTGCCGTTTGAATAGCGGTTTCAACGTCGTTTGCATCCCCTCTGGGTACGGTATCAACAACCGAACCGTCGAAGGGACTCAAGACATCAATTTTGTCGGATTTATCAATCCATTCTCCACCTACGTGCATTTGCATAATACGTTTTTCTCCATTTCTGATTTTTTAATTATTCCCTAACGGGTTCGGTCAACAGGGTTTAGACCTATAGTGCGCCTCAGCGTAACCCGCGCTGCGCCTGCTTCGCAGTGAGAATGCAGTGCTGCTATCTTTAACGCAAGTTGCCACCTTTTATATACATAGCACTCCGCTGGAGTGCAAGCGCGCAAATACGCCATTTTCTATAGATATATCACCCCTCTGGGGTGGGGAAAAGACGAAAACCCCTTCGGAAGTGCGCAAAACCTGTTAGTAGTAACTTGGGTTATCTTTAGTTCAGTTCGGATGTCCATCTTTTGGACAGAATACTATTTTTTGACTTTGAGTAAAGCCCAAGTTGTTGTCGCCTTTCCTGCTGCATCCACGGCAGCATAGCCAGCCAATCCGCTATCCATGACATCGTTGAGTTCGTCTTTAGAGAGTGCCTCAGTGAAGAACCCAACTTCGTCAAAAAGTCCAGTTGCAGCAACATTACCAGGTCGCGCGCCGATCCAGATGGGTGACTCACTTGTATCCAGCGTCCCGCCGCTCGGCTCCTCGCCATCTACTTTTCCATCAATGTACATCTGAACGTTTTTGCCGTCATAGATTTTAGCGATGTGATGCCATTTACCATCAGCAATGATAGTTTTACCGTCAATACGTCCGACGTTTCCCTTGACATGCCACATAAAAACCGGATAATCATCAGTGTGAATCCATATATCAAGGTGGCGCACCTCTTCGGGTTCGGGCCAGACATCCCCGTTCCGCCAGACAACATATTGCCATGAGGCGTTTTCCAACTTCACCCATGCGACAAACGAGTACGGATCAGAATTGAAAACGTCGTCATGATCAACACGAACGTAACTATCACCTTTTCCGGGGAATTTCAGTGCGCCGCCGAACCTGCCATCTTTTACCCACTCAAGGCTACCCTTAATTTCGCCATCGTGTCCGCTGACGATATCCTTGACGGTCTTCCCTTTACTATCCTCAAAGAGCCAAGCACTCGCCAAACCGAGTTTCGCAGCGTGGACATTAACATTAACACCGAACCCCATCATGAGCATTAGCAGCCCCAAACTGACTATGAAAGCCTGCATTTGACAAACAGAAATTACGCTTTTCATTTTACCTCTCCTTAGACGCGGCAATTGTCAAGTGCGTCCTCATTCAATTCAACCCCTAATCCGGGTTTATCTGGAACGGTTGCATACCCATCGACAAGCGGAATCGTTGACGGCGTGACAAGATCAAAGGCACGTAAGGCGTTAAGCGTAATCGCTGGCATGGTAGCATTCCGCATTACCGCCGCAAGATGCATGACATAGGCAGTTGTAATACCAAGCCCGACAATCTGTATCCACACGGGAAGATGTGCAGCGTTTGAGATAGTCGCCTCCCTGATGGCATTAGCAGCACGTGAGTCGGGATAGGCAATAATAAACGAGTCGTTCATCTTTGCCCGAATTGCTTCAACTGGCTCCGGGTTCCCAAAGTGAATTGTTATCGGCACATCAGTGTGCTTCTTGATTTCCTGATAGCCTGCGATATCTGCCTGTGGAATCGGCGTTTCAAACGATTCTATATTGTGATCTTGCAGGTGGCATATAACTTCAAGCGTCCGGTCCGGGGTCTCAAACGAGTCATTCGCGTCAACGCGAAGCTGATAATCATCGGGTACCACGGAGGCGATTGCCTCAACCTGCTCAAGCACCTCAAACCATGGACGTGCCTTAATTTTGTGGAGCCGGTAACCGAGCGCGTAAGCGTGCTTCGCTTCAGCCGCCCACTCCTCTGGTGTCATATCAATAGACCAATAACCGAATGACGCTTTGTCGTGAACCTTCTCCCCTAATAACTGATGCACCGGTACACCGAGTGCCTTCCCCATGATGTCGTAAAAGGCTTGCTGAAGGGGGGTTGGTGCCCAACCGTTCATAAACTCAAACGGGTTCCTACCGATATATCTCTGAACGACCTCCTCCGAGTGGTGTGCGCCGTCGCCGATTCCGACGAGTCCAACATCCGTATGGACTTTGTAGACGTGGTCAATCTGATAAAGATTGCGACGCGTCATAAGTTCGTAAATGCCTTCATGATACGGTACTCTCACTTTGATAACGTCAATATGGGTAATCTTCATAATCGCACCCCGTATCTCGTAGTCGAGTTTTTTCAGTACTCTTCGTTTGAATTATTCATCCCGTCGGATCCAACTGACAACATCCTCAGCCTCACCTGTCCCGCCTTCAACACCATCACTTCCGAACGAGATAAGATCGTACCCATACTGGTCATGTACACCTGGACGGATATAGATATAAGGGTTTCCCCACGGATCTTCCGTTATTGGGATCTGGATATAAGGTAATAACCAATTGATAGGTATTGGTGGTGCTTCAGGTTTCTCCCAGAGTGCTTTCAATCCCTGTTCAGTTGACGGATAATCACCATTATCTTTCGCGTATCTATCAAGCGCGATGCCGAGGGTTTCAATGTCTGCATCGGCTTGCGCCTGTAGTGCGCGTCCGGCTTGTCCGAGTAGCCGAGGCGCGAAAATCACAGCGGCAATAACCCCCAAGACGATAACGACAACTAAAATTTGTATTGATGTTAATCCTGCTTGTTTAGAATCTATTGGTCTCACATTTTCCTCCACAATCTGCACACACATGTCTAACCTGACATAGCAAGTTACCAGTAGTCAGTCTAAAGAAATTCGTGGCATTCATAGCTGCCGATAACTGAAAACTCTCACTGCAAGGCAGACCGACAACCACCTTAAGTGTATCATATCCAAAGAATTGTGTCAACCTTTTCAGCCAAAATTCTCTTGACAGACTTTACCGCGCGCCGTATAATAATTTCCCAGATTGACATGAAGCGAGACGAGGTTAGAATCTCGCCTGCAAAACGAATACAGTGGAGGTGTCACGGATGGCGGACATAACAGCAAGTTTTGACTTGCAAGCTGCGTCAAAAAGGGTTTGCATCGTTGGAACAATGGACACGAAAGGCATAGAATTCTCATTCATCAAAACACAGATAGAGTCAACCGGAGTCTCAACCTGTGTGATCAATACAGGTATCTTGGGAGAACCGCAATTAACACCAGACATTTCTGCGGATGAAGTCGCACAAGCCGGAGGTTCATCTCTACAAGCATTACGAGACGAGGGGGATCGCGGGAATAGCGTTACCATCATGGCGCAGGGTGCCGCAACGCTTGTTGCCGAGAAACACGCCGCAGGCGAAATTGACGGGATTATCTCACTCGGCGGCTCGGCAGGCACGACCATCGGGACGACAGCGATGCAGGCGGTCCCTGTGGGTGTTCCAAAAATCATGGTGTCCACATTGGCATCAGGTGATACGAGTCCTTATGTACAGTCGAAAGATATTTGTATGATGTATTCCGTCGTAGACATCGCTGGTATCAACCGTTTATCCCGACAGATTCTCGCCAATGCTGCTGGCGCGATTGTCGGGATGGTGAACGCGGAAGCTCCGGCAGATGCGGAAGCAGACAAGCCTTTAATCGCAGCGACGATGTTCGGTGTAACAACGCCATGCGTCACAAAAGCGAGAGAACTCCTTGAAGAGGCTGGCTATGAAGTGCTCGTGTTTCACGCAACTGGCACAGGTGGTCAAGCAATGGAAGACTTAGTGAAAGGCGGGTTCCTCGCTGGGGTGTTAGATGCAACGACGACTGAACTCGCCGATGAATTGGTCGGCGGAATTTTGAGTGCTGGTCCTGATCGGTTGGAAGCCGCAGGACAATCAGGACTGCCGCAAGTTGTCGCGCCCGGTGCATTGGATATGGTGAACTTTGGTCCGCCGGACACAGTGCCAGAGAAGTTTAGCGACCGCCTGTTCTATCAGCACAATCCAACAGTAACCTTGATGCGGACGACCGCTGAAGAAACCGCTGAACTCGGACGCATCATGGCACGTAAACTCAGTGAAGCACAGGGACCCACTACGGTCATCATTCCGACACAAGGCGTATCGGCAATTGATAAAACCGACCAACCTTTTGATTCACCCGAAGCGCGAGACGCATGGAGCGAGAATCTGAAAGCATATATCGGCGACAACGTCACAGTTATTGAGATGGACGCTCACATTAATGATGACAAGTTTGCGACAAAACTCGCAGAAATCCTGCTGGCAAACATACAATAAAGAGGCAACAGATGGGACGAAATTACAAAACACTGACCGAATCAGATGTTAACCATTTCATCAAGAAAGGGCACATTATCCTGAAGGATTGCTTTCCACGCGAGTTGGCAGAAGAGTGGCGAGGGTTCGCCTTTAAACGGCTCGGTTATGATCCAGATGATCCTGAGACGTGGGAAGAGCCGCGCATGCATCTGCCTTCGATGAATCGCGTGCCGATTCAGGAAATCGCGCCGAGAGCTTATGATGCCATCTGCGATCTTGTCGGTGGCGAAGATAGGGTTATCAATCTTTGGGATAAATCAAAACCGACATGGGGTGACGGCTTTATTATTAACTTCGCATTAGGTGCGGACACGCCTTGGCAACCACCTTCTCCAGAGGTAAGCGGTTGGCATAAGGATGGCGATTTCTTTCGACACTTTCTCGATAGCCCGGAACAGGGGTTGCTGACTATCGTCGTCTGGTCGGATATTCTTCCGCAAAGTGGTGGGACGTTTGTCGCGTGCGATTCTGTCCAACATGTCGCCCAGTGGTTATATGAACACCCAGAGGGGTTGTTACCGAGCAGCGGTTTTGGGAAACTCATTGGCAAATGCAAAGACTTTGTAGAAATCACGGGAAACGCGGGAGATGTTGTGTTGCTGCACCCGTTCATCTTGCATGCCGCTTCGCAGAACCCCTCCGGTCGCGCCCGTTTTATCACGAATCCGCCTGTCAGTTTGGCGGAACCGATGAATTTCAATCGTGAAAACTCAGACCATTTCTCGCCGGTGGAATTAGCGGTATTAGACGGATTGGAGAAAGACCGCTTGGATTTCAAACCGACAGCACCGCGGGAACGCTTAGTCCCAGAACGCGTCCAGCGTCAAAAACAGATGTTGGAGGAGCAGAAAAAGCGGCTTGAGACAGGATAGGTCTTCCACAAAAAAGGCGATTGCGGTCAGCCGGGGTTTTGGCGTGGGCAATCGCCTTTATATCGGTTTTGGCGTGGTTCTCAAGGAACTATACACCTCCTGAAATTATCTGTTCAATCAACCCAAACTGTTGATATGCTTGTTTAAGTTTGATTTCGACTTGGTTTATCAACTGGAAGACGCGTCCTGGACTGAGATGTAATGCCTCAGCGATGTCACGGTTCCGCATGTCCTGACGAATGAAGCCGAAAACTTGTCGTTCGCAAGGGGTCAATTCGTTTAGGAGTTGTGGGAGCGCGCGTTCAAAGTTGGTAACCGAGATGTCCCAGATGAGGGCATCGACGAAGAATGCCGTTTTCGTGCAAAATATGACAAAAAGTGAAAAAGTTATGAACTATTGGCTACTTTTCGACTTTTATCTTCGCCCACTGCGTCGTCAATTTTCCGTGCGGTGAAACTGACAACGCCCCTTCTGTCCAGTCCGGCCACTTCTCATCACTCGCCTCACGTGTCAAACGTCTCAGTCCCCGCGTCTCAAACCCATAGCGATAGATGTCATAATTCGCATTGGGTTTATCGTTAATCTTTATTGAGACGAGCATCGAACGGTCGTTCTCCATCCAACTCGTACCAGCAAGATTCAAGTTGTTGCCGAGTCGGTCATTTATATCTGTAATCTCTTTTTTCTTTTTCCTACCACCGACCTGTTGAACAATGAGGCGCAGGACATCCCCCTCTTTAAACCACTTATCTTCATAAAATAGGATCTGTTGTCCGTCTGCCGACCAGCGCGGAAAGTATCTCAAAGTGAGCGGATCTTTGATATCTGGATCAGGGAGGACAGGATGCTGGTGCTGCCCATCCGTATCCATCACGTAGATCGTTTTCGGGGCGATGCCGGGTCTCAGGATGAACCGCTCAAAAGCGATCTGTGTGCCATCCGGCGACCAGTCGGGAGAAGCGGAAGGGGCATCTGTTAACTGTGTGACAACGAGAGTTGCCACGTCGATGATGAACACTCCCCATTCTCCACTGCGGGTACTCGAAAAGGCGATCTGTGTGCCATCCGGTGACCAGGACGGATCCAAATCCATGACGTTGTTATGGGTGAGGCGTTGCGGGTCTGTGCCGTCTGCGTTCATGATAAACACCTCCGAAGAGGTTTGGGTCTTCGTGTTGTCCATGTATCGGGTAAAAGCGATCTGTGTGCCATCCGGCGACCAACGAGGATAACTGTGTATCGCTTGCGTGCTGTGTGTGAGCCTGCGTCTGCGGGAGCCATCATCCTCCATGACGAAAATATCATCATCAACACAAAAGACAATTTTCGCATCAACGACAGTCGTAACGCAGAACAATAGGAAGCAGCACGGGAACAAAAAAATTAGGGTTTGTAAAAGAACGTTTGTCTTTAGACGGTTCATGATGTTCCCCCTCATCCACGGTTGATACTTTATAACGCAAGCGACGATGTGGTCTTTGCCCTCGCCGCTTGCGTTATAAAGTTTTTGTCGCTATGAGTCATCTAATACCATTTTTGAATAATGATATTGCCTTAGCGATTTTCCTGAAATGTGTGGCGATGTGGTGCTAGAAAACCGATCTACACACTGGCACTGAACTCGCGTTATTTATAGTAAAACCTATAATTAATTGGGCACACTCAAACAGTCTGAACACCTACAACAGGTATTCAGACTGGCACAAACTAAAAGTTTATGCTACAAACATGTCTATTTATTTTTACGATTCACTATAGACTTAGCAAATTCCGTGCCAATCTGAACAATACGACCCTGACGGAGTTCCCTACAAAATACAGAAAACATTGCCCAAAATGGGGCATCCTTTAGATGCAATTGCACGAAATAGGGCGTACTTAACAACTTAAGCTGTCTATAACCTTTTGGGTAGTAACTTGGGTTAAACATCTGTGAAATATCAACGTAATTCGAGCGTGTAAAGTTTTTGTCGTTGCCACGCGTTTAACTTCTAAGACAGTTAAAGACAGTTTTTTGACCGTTTTCGTGTAAAAGGTTTTAAACCTCGCCAGCAAATCTCGAAAAGAAAAAGGAACTCACTCAAACTGGTGTCCGCTTTGATGGCATGCCTTGCCTTTGCCACGAATAATATCCGTCTGATGCCATGTATCAACAGCGTGGCAGATAGTGTCGCTTTCACCGAGACGTTGCTGCATCTCAAACCTTGTAAACCAGTCGTAGCTACCGTTTGCGAGTTTGTCAAGGTTAAGGTTCTCATCGGAAAAACCGTAGATGCGACAGATACCGTCTCCTTCTTCAACATCTTCAATATAGGACATCCACGACACATCCAAATCGAGTTGTGCCTTAGCAAGTTCTTGCAGGGAACCGATTCGCGCGCCGACATCCCAACCGACGAGTTTCTCCTCTTCCCAACCTTCACCACCGGGCAACTTCCACTCTCCGCCACGCTGCAGTAAAAACTTTGATTCCTGACTTGATGTATCCTCGATGAGAAGACGTGTCGTCGTAATTGGTTTATCAAAACAGACAGGTATGAGACGTTTACCGTCATCACTTAACGCATCCAATGTGTCCGGGTTGTAAGGGTAATATCCGGCTGCAGGTGGCGCATTTACTGCACAATACTTATTGAAAATACCGCATCGGTCTTCAGTCGTCGCTCCTGCAGGTGCTTTGTGCCAGACATGCTCGTTCACCACAAGTAAATCGCCTGCCTTGAGTTCGGGATCAATGAACGGTGCCAATTGTTCGGCATCCGGACGGTTGAGGTCCAAGATATGCGCGTCTGGGTCAATCACCCGCGCCAATTTATGGGACTTGGGTGCCACAAGGAAGGGACCATACTCAGCATCGAAATTGGTCAGCGGGATAATAGCAAATACCCAATTCATCGACGAACCAACAGGCCGCCAACGTTTATAGTCGCAATGTGCCCCAGCACCTTTATCGCCGGGTGTTCGGAGATATGCGACGTAGGCAGTCAAATACGCAGGTTGCCCCAACACAGATTCCACAGCACCAATAACCGTTGGATGTTCAGCAATAGCGGTAAGTCCCGGGGCAGCGAGCCGATTGCCGCTGACTGTGTATTTCGCCGGTTGCGGATATTTAAGCGTTGATGGATAAGCATCGCGTTTCACTTCTTGTTCGACGGTCCGCCGTAGTTCATCCGCTTCTTTCGGGGATAAAATATTACGCACGATTATATAACCGTCCTCATGGTAGTCTGCGATTTGCTGCTGGGTGAGGGACGGTGTTATCATGGCAGTCATAACAGAAAACTCCTTTTGAAGCCTAATAGCACAATTCACTGTCCGTTTAAAGAAAAATAAGTTACTTCACTTTAATGACGACAAGTGTTATGTCATCTGCTTGCGGTTCTCCATCCGCCCATAACGTACTCACTTTGAAAATACGGTCAATAATTGTTTTCGGGGATTGATCCGCCACCTCTTCAAACGCTGCTTTTGTTCTTGGATAGTCTAACATTTCATTTTCAGGGTTTAACATCTCTGGCAACCCATCACTCATAAGCAAGACCGTATCACCCCTCTGGAGTTGATATGAGGCTTCTTGTCGCTCAGCTCCGATGAACCCACCCAACGGCATTCCCTCAAGGAGTATCTCCTCAACAAGGTCTTCGTCTGCTCGATAGATGAGGGCAGGTGGCATCCCGGCAGCTGCAAGTGTCAATCTGTTGTCGTCGAGTGTTGCGAGCGTCATCGCCATGTACAACCGTTTCAGGTTCATGCTTTTAATTCCCTGTGAGATCCGTTCAAGGGTTTCTAAGTTGCTGGCATCCGGTGCCGATGTTTTGAAAAGACTCTTGACAGCGGAAACGACAAGCCCGGCATTCGTGCCGTGTCCTGTTGCGTCTCCAATTGCAAGGGTGAGCTGCCCATCCTCAGTAAGATTATAGTCATAATAGTCGCCGCCGACTTCTGTCGCAGGCCACATCTCAAAAGCGATATCAAGATTAGGCACTTGCGGCGCGGCTTGCGGTAGCATTGACAGCTGAAGTTCACGTGCCTTTTCCAATTCCTCTGTTTTCCGGGTGTTTTCGACTTCCAAAAGCTGCCGCTCAAGTACTTCCGTTTCAAGTTTCCGGTGGGTACGGGAGAAGTTGCGGGCGAGATACACCGACATAGAAAAAAGCGGCGCGAGGGTGATAGCGAGGGGACTCAATTGCCAGTTTATATTTTCATCAAAGCCTGTATACGAAACGAAAAAAGCAAACACGGAGGGAAGGATAATAGGCATGAGCGAACCAAGCCCAAAAATCCACGCGCCATCTTTTTTCTTAAAGATGGCAACGATAATCACCCGTGCCATCTCTAAAAACGTGAGGCTCGCAAACAGAAAGCAGCAGATAAAGGCTAATCCGATATTGAGCGATGACGTAAAACCAACGTCAATCACCTCAATTGTTGAGCGCAATTCGCCTTCACCGAAGAGCGGAAAGCCTGTCCTGAGGCTAAGCAGGCCAAAGCAGAGTATCAGAACCCAGCCAGTGAAAAAAAACCAAAACAGTTTAGGCAACTTCGGATAAAAGATCGTGTAGAGAAACAGCATTCCCGACAAAAACATCAGCACATACACACACACAAGCAGGCGCATGAGATACAAAGTTTCTGTCACACTTGTTGCTACCAGGAAAAATTGGGAAATCAGAAAAACAGAAATCCCGATACTTCCTGCGGAAAGCGCGAAATAAAGATTTTCTCGCGCACGTGGGTAAAAGAAAAATAGCAACAGGTGCTGCAGCATCATGAAAATCAGAATCGCTGTCCATACCATCTGAAAAGTAGTGCCGCCGCGAACGACGTTGACACGGTCTTTAATGCCCGAATTCAAGGGACCGATCCCAAGCGTGAATCCGAGCACGGGTGTCAACTGATAGGAAGAAAAGTTGGAGTATCGAACGGCGATGAGATGATCCGTTTCACCCGAAAATGAAATTACCTGTGGGTTTCGCTCCCAATAAGGTTCTTCCTCTTCTTTGCTGTTTCCGACTTTACCGAAGGTATAAATCAACTCACCATCAAGATAGATTTCAGAGGCACCCGCTTGATACATCACCTGAAGTGCCAACGGCGTATGCCAGAGCCGTTCATCAGGAACAGAGAGATGAAGCCTGAACCAACCGATACCTTCCAAGCCGTTTCCCGGTATTTCATTTAGAGACAACCCTGTACTCGTGATGGATTCCCACCCGGTATCATCAAAATCTGGATTTGCCCATTCTGGATCATCACCTGGGTGATATTTCCAATTGAGGAGCAAAGCACCACCTTTCTCTATATCCTCCAACGTCAAGACGCGTATACCGGTGACCGATACAGGTTCACTCTCTTGCGCGGGCGTTTGGAAGGCGAATCCAAATACCAGTAAAGTAAGGTGGAGTATTAAAACTAACTTGTGTTTCATTTTAAAAACCGTAAGCACTTATCTCTCACAGCAAGTTTTGGCTTGCAAGCTGCGCCAAAAGGGGATGTTCTAAAACAGAAGCGACTTCTGTCCAAGCCTCTTGGCTATACTCACGTGAAAGATCTGGGGTGAATCCGAAATCAAGATAGACTTTGACAGCCGCAATTCGTCGAGTTGACGTGCCAAGAAAACAACGTTCGTGCGACGCTTTGAGGCGTGTCATCGCTACCGACATCATCGGTTTAGATAACCCACGTCCCTGATAATCAGGGTGGACCGCTACCCAGTGAATTTGTCCCCAAGTTTCACCATCCATCTCTGGTTGCCACCATGCTGTGATTGTCCCAATCTCCTCGCCTGCGTCTGTGGTAAGGAAAAAACTCCGATCCTCCATCGCCAGAAGATCGCGTTTGAACTCACGCATAAAAAGTCCGTCGTCAATATCAATGTAGGGTTCCGCAGCTTTCTGAATCCGCGTCCAGATATGTCCTTCATTAGGACGGTAATTGCGGACGGCGAATCCTTCTGGAATCGGGAATTGTGGGATGTTCTCCATGTTCTCACGGATCATTCTGACGCTATAATTTTTCATAGTTGGGTGTGGGTTCGCGGAAGACTATATTTCAAGACCTCTTTCTTGTATAAGTTAATATAGCAAATTATGTATAAGCATGGCAAGAATATTTTGGATAGTTGTTAGTAGGCAAGGTCAGAAATCTCGCCAGCAAACGAGGGAATAGATATAACAGAATTCGGTTGCTTTTTGTAGGATGGTGTGGTATTATTTACCTATCATGGAAAAAACACCTGCCCTCATTCCAATTTACACAATAGGCTACGGAAGCCGATCCATAACAGAACTCATTGAAGTGCTGCACCAGCATAAAATCGCCTATCTCATTGATGTCCGATCGGCACCCTATTCACGCTATAAACCGGAATTCTCCAAAGCACCGCTCGCGAATCAACTCGAACGACACGATATTCGCTACGTGTTTATGGGAGATACCCTCGGTGGTAGACCTGACGACGAAACGTGTTACGTCAATGGGAAAGTTGACTACGAAAAGGTTAAAGCCACAGAGTTTTACCAGCGCGGGATTGAACGTCTCCATACAGCCTTTATGCAACAACAATCTGTTGTTCTGATGTGTAGCGAGGGAAAACCAGAGGAGTGCCACCGATGTAAACTTATCGGCGCAACGCTCACAACGCAAGACATACCCATTATTCACATTGACGAAAACGGTGATCAAGTGACACAGGAGAAAGTCGTTGAGCGTCTGACAGGCGGGCAATTGTCAATGTTTGGTGAAGATGCATTTCACTCTCGGAAAAAATACTCCTAATCCGACCTACTATGAAGAAAATCAAGATTATCACTATCGGTGTCTACGGCTTTGACGAAGCCGGTTTTTTTAGTGCCTTATGTAACGCAGAGATTGATACTTTCTGCGATATCCGAAGCCGGCGAGGTGTTCGGGGTGCAACTTATGCATTCGCCAATAGCAAGCGGTTGCAAGCACGTCTTGCAGAATTGGGTATACGATACATCCATCGCAAAGATCTCGCGCCAACACAAATTGTTCGAGAAAAACAGGCAGCAGCGGATAAAGCCACGAAAACTGCCAAACGCAAACGAACTGAACTTGGAGAAGCGTTTATCGATGCCTACCATACCGAATGCCTTGATGCGTTTGAACCCCAAAGTTTATTGGACACATTGGAACCAGATACACAAGTTGTAGCACTTTTTTGTGTGGAAACTGCGCCCGAAGCGTGCCACCGTTCTTTAGTAGCAGATAAACTGGCGAAAACATTCAATCTGGAGGTCGAGGATATTTTACCGTGAGAGTCTTAATTGTTGCGAAAACCCGAATGGGAGGTGGTGCGTGTATCGGCGCGATTACAGAAAAGGGTGAAAGCGTCCGTCTCATTCCCTTTAACGCTGACCCACACGATGGCGCGAACAAGGAATATGAGGTCGGTGATATTTGGGAGATAACCGCTGAACCTGAAACTTCACTAATCCCACCGCATAACGAAAACATCGTCGTTCACCAGAAGCAGCGTCTTCATACCACGAAAGACACAAAAGATTTAGTAAGTGCTATTGAACTTTTGATGCCACCGAAAACCGGCGATCCGCGTGAACTCTATGACGGTTTATTGAAAATCACAGGTAGCGGCTCGCTCTACGTCTCGGTGGGGGATGATGTACCACCCTACAGCACCACATTCTGGAGACCGGATCAATCACTCAACCGTGATACAGAAGGAAGACGAATACGGTATCGCTATCCCACGCAAAATGGTGGTTGTACGCTCACCTTCGTGGGTTTTCAAGAACCACTTAAGATAATTCCTGCTGGCACGCTCCTACGTGTATCGCTGGCCCATCGGTGGAAACCGAAAGATCAACCCGATGCAGAAGAACGATACTACGCCCAACTCTCCGGATGGTTTCTCGAACAGGAAAAACAGGAAGAACGAAAACCGCTTGATGAAGAAAAACCACATCCACTCCCAACATCTCCACAAACCTCCTTAGAGATACTCCAAAACGTTTTCGGACATACGGAATTTCGCCGATTTCAGAAAGACATCATTGACCACATCCTCACGGGACAAGATGCCCTAATTGTCCTACCGACAGGCGGTGGAAAATCACTCTGTTATCAATTACCGGCACTCATGTTTGATGGAATGACGGTAGTTATTTCACCTTTGATCTCGCTCATGCAGGATCAGGTGATGCAACTAAAAAATCGTGGTATCCGCGCAGCTTTCCTTAACAGTACGCTCAGTTATTCAGAACAGGCAACTATAATGCAGCGCGTCAAACAAGGGAAAATAAAGCTGCTTTACCTTGCCCCTGAAACGCTCGTGCGACCTGAAATTCTTGTGATGCTTGACGAATCAGATGTCGCCTGTCTTGCGATTGATGAAGCACACTGCATTTCACAGTGGGGTCACGATTTTCGGACGGATTATCGAGCGTTGGTTTCTATTCGTGAACGATTCCAAAACGCGGTTTGTGTTGCACTAACAGCTACCGCCACGCCGAGAGTTCAAAAGGACATAAAAAAACAACTCAAGTTCGACGAAGGAAATGAGTTCATTGGTAGCTTCGATCGGGAAAACCTATTTATCACCGTTGAGCCGAAAGTTGAATTGCTGGAACAGACACTCGCGTTTCTTAATAAACATCGCGGTGAATCCGGCATTATCTATTGCCAAACGATAAAACAGGTTGAATCGCTCTGTCGTAATTTAAAGGCGAGACGAATTTCTGTTCTTCCGTATCACGCGGACTTAGATGACGAAATCCGTAAGCAGAACCAAGAGACTTTCATTAAAGGGGACATCCAAGTGATAGTCGCCACAATCGCCTTCGGTATGGGGATTGACAAACCAGATGTTCGGTTCGTGCTGCACGCTGGATTACCAAAGGAACCTGAATCTTACTACCAAGAGATCGGTCGCAGTGGTCGCGATCAACTTCCAGCGGATTGCTTACTGCTATTCAGTTACGGCGATGTGGATACAATCCGCCACTTCATTGATCAAGGCGCGCCATCAGAACACAAAGACAGAACAGAACGATTAAAAATACTCGTTGATTGGGCAACATCATTGGAGTGCCGCCGGAAAGGGCTTTTAGCGCATTTTGGCGAAATGTATCAAAAGCAAAATTGTGGTATGTGCGATAACTGTCGCAAGTTTGAAACCGAGCGAGTTGACTTGACAGAACCCGCACAAAAATTTCTTTCCTGTATTGTTCGGACAAAGCAGCTGTTCGGAGAAGTACATATCATTGATATATTACGGGGATCAAAACGGAAAAATATTCTTGATAACGGACACGACCAACTTTCCACGTATGGCATCGGTATGGAATACAGCAAAACGCAGTGGCGCTATTTGGCACACCAATTCCTCCAACAAGAACTATTAAAACGAGACACACAACACGGCAGCCTCCATGTAACTCAGAAAGGTTGGGGAGTCCTGAACGGAGGCGATCAGTTTTCGGGGGTTTCGGTAGAATCGGTACACCGCGTTACATCTGAAGTGCTGGCTGAATACGATCCCGTACTTTTCAAATTGCTCCAGACTGAACGAGATAAAATTGCTGATGCGGAAGGTGTAGCCCCTAATGCGGTTTTCCACGATAAAGCACTGAAAGCGATGGCGATCTATTTTCCGACAGCTGAGGCATCGTTCAGAGTGATGCCAAGTGTAGGACCTGCCAAAACTGAAAAATACGGCGACATCTTTTTACCGATCATTCGTGACCATTATGAGAAACATGGAACGGATCTGGTAGAAAACAGAACTGAAGGATTGAATACTCAGGCACCAACATCCGAAGCACCGGATGCACACGCCCCGAAACTTTTCGAGCGACTTCGCACCAAGCGCAGAGCGGTAGCAAATGAAGAAGGGGTCCCAGCGTTTGTTGTATTTTCGGACAGGACGCTACAGGAAATGGCAACCTATTTTCCACGAACCAAAGAAGCATTCATGGAGATTCACGGCATCGGACCAGCAAGAACTGAAAAATACGCAGATGATTTCTTACCGATTATCCGAGACTACTGCGAGGAACACGGCATTGATTGAAGTGTCTCTTTTATTCTGTTTCAGAAGGATGTAGCACCTTAACCTGCTACACACCCCGAATTTTTTCTAACAGATACGTAACAATATCCGGTGTCGAGTTTCGATCCACCCATTCAATACGTGTATCTTTACGGAACCACGTGAGTTGCCGTTTGGCGAAACGACGGGTGTTCCGTTTCAATTGCTCAACCGCTTCTAAGTATGTGCACTTCCCATCAAGATACGCGATTAACTCTTTATACCCAAAACTTCGGAGTGCGGCGGTATCACGCGCATAGCCCGCTGCTAACAGAGATTCAACTTCGGCAATCAATCCATCCGCAAGCATCACATCTACGCGTTGTTCAATTCGCTGGTAGAGCAGTGCACGCGGCATCGTCAGGCAGAAAGCGATAAAAGAGTAGCGTTGGTTCTCTTGATGCCATTGCTGCTGGTGTTCAGACATAGGGATTCCGGTCAATTCATAGACTTCCAAGGCACGGATGACACGGACAACATTATTGGGATGAATACGATCGGCAGATTCTGAGTCGTAGGCACGGAGCCTTTCGTGGAGAACATCGACCCCGTGTTGTGCGGCTTCCTGCTCAAGCCGTTCACGAAGTAAGGGATCCGCTCCTGGCCCCTCAAACAAACCATCAACAATCGCTCGAAAGTAGAGACCCGCCCCGCCGACGAGCAGCACCCGCTTGCCTCTATTTTGAATGTCGGCGATCGCTGCGTCTGCAAGGGATTGATAGTCAGCAACGGAGAAAGGCTGGGAAATGTCTACGCAATCTATGAGGTGGTGTCGTGCGGCTTGCTGTTCTTCGGCGGTAGGTTTGGCAGTGCCGATGTCCATCTGCCGATAGATTTGGCGGGAATCGACGGAGACAATTTCGGCGTTGAGACCCTGCGCGAGTTGAATTGCTATCTCTGTTTTGCCAACGGCTGTGGGACCGAGGAGGCAGAGGAATTTTGACTTCATCTAGGATTTGAACGCTTTTTGAAAGTTTTCGGGTGCAAATGTAGTTTGCATTTTGAGAATCCCTATTCGGGGTTACTGTGCCATAGCGGTGTCACGAGCATCTACAATCCAACCGCC
>JAGFCB010000098.1 GCA_022394775.1 Candidatus Poribacteria bacterium | reverse complement strand
TCCGTTGGTGCGCAACTCAGCATGCGTAATAAGCGTCCACTCGTTATTGTCGGAGACGGTGCTTTCCAAATGACTGGCACTGAACTCTCAACAACCGTGCGTTACGGACTCAACCCGATTATCCTGCTATTGAACAATCACGGATATGGCACGGAACGGCACCTCTTGGAAGGGGCTTTTAACGATATAGGATGCTGGAACTACAGCAGCATCCCAGCACTCTTTAGTGCAGGTCGCGGCATCCATGTCCGGACGGAAGGTGAGTTTGAAGCTGCCATCAAAACCGCACTCGCCGAAACAGAACACTTTACGCTGATTGAAGCGGAACTCGAAAAGTTGGATACGTCGCCTGCGCTTGCACGGTTAGCAGAACGGATGTCAGGGACGGTTTGAAATTAATAATAACCCAAGTTGCTACTAACAGATTTTGCGCACTCCCGAACGGGTTTTCGTCTTTTTCCCCACCCCAGAGGGGTGATATATCTATAGAAAATGGTGTATTTGCGCGATCGCACTCCAGCGGAGTGCTATGTGTATAAAAGGTGGCAACTTGCGTTAATAATAGTAATATGCACGCGCCGCGTGCCGTAACAGCGTTAGAACCACTCCGACGTGCCGTATACACTTTACCTCTACAGTGCAGCAATCTTCTCCCGCAGGAAGCCTGTACAAAAAGGCACCTGTTCTTCCGAAAGTCCGTGCAGCACGACTGCGCCGTCATAACCGCTCTCTTTTAGCAGACCGAGATATTGGTCGTAATCCAGCAACCCTGTCCCCGCGGCGAGGTGTCCTGCCTGTCCGTCTGTGTCCAAATCTTTCGCATGTGCAAGCGCGATGTCTTCGCCGAGCAGCGCGAACGCTTCATCGAGGATTTCGCGCATCTTTGGCAATTCACCTTTGTGGAAAATATTCGCGCCGTCTATACACACCTTCAGGTAAGGGGATTGCATCTCGTCAAGTAAGCGACGCGCTTTCTGAGCAGAATCAATCACATTCGCGACTTCGGGTTCGAGCGCAAGCACTACGTCGTATTCCGCTGCCACTGCTAACGCTTGTTTCATGGATTCGACGAGATCGCGCCACGCTTCTGGTGTATTGTTATCAGGATGCGCACGCCACATGCTCTGAGGGTCGCGAGAGCCAGTGCAGAGCGTAATTACCGATGTATCAAGTGCCGCGCATTTCTCTGCGACAGAACGCAACATCTGCAGCCCGGCGTGGCGTTTCTCAACATCTGGATCAATCATGTTATAGGTGCCTGAAAGTGCGGCGATTGTAATCTGTCGAGTGTCCATCTCTTCGCGGATCTCGGCAACCGACGGTGCCGATGCAGGCACATGATATTGTAGATGGTGGACACCATGTTCCACAACGGCATTAAGATTCTCGATGAGTGTTTTTCGGCGAATCGTTCCTTCCATGAGTCCAACGTGCATAAATTTCTCCTGTTGAATGATGGTTTGCGGTAAGTTTAGCGTAAAAAAATAGGAATGTCACAGAAAACGCAGCGATTATACAATACAAAAGATAAGATGACAAGCAAAATGGGGTGTCGCGTCAGAGTCATTCAATTATAGGTTTTTGGTGTTTTATGTTGTATTTTTTGCAGGCGATAAAACTTTATGTATGTTATGTGTTAAAACAAAACGCCGGAATTTTCGCAGCATTTCGCAGCATTTCGCAGCGGATCCTAAAAAAAAGACGTGAAATCGAATAGTTTCTTAAAATTGAATGGCCCTGGTTATCGCGTAGGTGAGTACCACTGAAGTACTTCGCTATTTTGGTATCTTGACATTATTTCTGGATTCATGATACGATATTTTTATTCAGCAATACGGAGGTGCCGTTTGTGATAAACCCGGAAGTAATTATTGCTAAAATATGCAATGCTATTGATCTGATGATCGAAAGTAGCATGCCATATAAAGGGTTATTCCCGTCCATTCTACACGCAGAGACGGGCGAGATGCTAATGGAGAAACCGCCTAAGATTCCGGGTCAACGGGACGGCGACCGTGCGCATCTCGGCACCAACTTGATTCACGATGAACCCTTACTCGCGACAATGAACGCGCTCGCTGAAACCGAATCGAAACCGGAATACGCCGAAGCCGTGGATCGATATTTGGAGCACTTTGCTCGGAATTGTACAGATACGGTATCTGGATTGTTCCCTTGGGGCGAGCATTCGTTTTGGCAACTTATCGAAGAACGGGTCGGGTGTTCTCGGAATCCAGACGGTGGTGCCGCAATCCACGATCATCTGCGTCAGGTGCCGCTCTGGCTCTGGCAAAAACTGAATACATATAATCCCGCATGTGTGCAAAGTTTTGCCGACGGGTTGGATTATCACTGGACAGAAGGCGACGGGCTTGAATACATCCGCCATGCGAATATTGACACGAAAGCACACCTCGTTCGTGGAGGGCGCGCGTGTGATTTTCCACGGCATTCAGGTTTTTACATCTTCGATTTGGCGTTCGCGTATGTGCAGGACCAACGTCCTGAAATCCATCAACAGATCCAGAATTATACCGATTACTGGTGGGAGAAACGGGATGATCGTGGACTTTTGCGGATCGAGAGTCGTTCACCAAAGGAAGATGAGCGGTTCTTTGAGATGAACGCACCGACGCAAACGTTCTCGTTGGGGATAAGTCTACTTGAATCCGCAGCGTTGATAGAATCACTTCTCCCTGAATTGGCAGACCAGATGCGGCAATACGGCTTAGTCTACATCAACGGATTTCTCGCTGCGCCGCATAACCTTGAAACGCGTGAATTCATCAGTTTATGCCAATGTGAGACGGATCAGATTCTTGAGCGTATGTCCTCTTGGGGAAGCGTCTACGGTTCGGGAACTGTGTGCAGCACGGGCATGCTATGTCTCGCAGGATGGCGATTGACACAGAACGAGAAATTGATGGAATACGCACGCGCCGTTGGCAGGACCTATCTTGATGAGAAGTTTCCGGTGGATCAAGTTCACGCGGAAGAGTTTAAGATTCCGGCATCGGATGCGGGTCTTACGCTCGAGTTGTTTGCCGATCTCTACGACATCACCGGTGAATCGGTGTGGTTGGATGGCGGCATTGAACTTGCGGAGACAGTGTTGGATGTCTATTTTCCGGAAACACTGCCCTACGGTGCATCTGCCATTGATTGGTATGAATCACAGATGGGCGCAGCGTTCCTAATTCACGGTTTGGCACGAGTGGCACTGTTATCACGGCACCGAACTTGTCCCCTCGCTCCCAATTATACGGCGCGATAGTAGCACAAATTTTCCAGTTGTGTGCTACAATATGTTTTGGTCAAGCTCACATTGCGTTAACGAATTTGATCAGCGGAGATGACCGGATCTCTACGAAAAAATATGAAAGGAAAATTATGGCAAGAGTACCGATTGGTTTAGAACTGTTTTCTGTCCGAAATGAGTTGGCGGAGGATGCCCGCGGCACAATAAAAGCGGTCGCGGAGATGGGTTACGAAGGCGTTGAATTTGCCGGTCCGCCCCGACATCCCGCACAAGAGTTAAAAGGCTATCTCGACGAGTTCGGCTTGGTCTGCTGTGGTTGGCACACGCCGTTCAACCTCGTTCAAGAAGATACCCTCGCCGAAACGATTGAGTTCAACAAGGTTTTGGAGAACCGTTATGTCATCGTTCCGGGGATACCGGGTGAACTGCGTCAATCGCGAGCGGATTGGTTGAAGTTGGCGGACGCTTTCAATGGGATCGCTGATAAACTCGCCGCGCACGATATGGTGACAGGGTATCATAACCATCACGTCGAATTTACGCCGCTGGATGGTGAGCAACCGTGGGATACCTTCTTCGGCAATACAAATGACGGTGTCGTGATGCAGCTGGATATGGGCAACGCGCTCTATGGTGGTGCTGATCTCGTCGGTATTCTGGAGAGGTACCCGGGACGTGCTGGTACAGTGCATCTCAAACCTTTCACGCAATCGGAAGGTGAATCAGATGGGCACGAAGGTTTCCGTCCGATTATCGGCGAAGATAGCGTACCGTGGGACGAAATCTTCCGAGTCTGTGAAACGACCGGCGGCACTGAGTGGTATATCGTTGAATATGAAAGCGATGCTTTCCCGCCACTTGAGGCTGTCGAACGCTGCCTAACCGCATTGAAGGAAATGGGTAAATAGCAGTCAGCCATCAGCGGTCAGCAAGAGAGCTTTGTGGCAGTTATATTTATTTCGTAGTTTCCCGCAAACTGAATGAAGATTAAAAAATTGATTCAGTAATTTTTGGGCGAAGCCCTGTGCAGTTTCTAACCGTACCTACTGGATCTGAGGAAACACTGGGCACCGAATTTATAGTAAACCTATAATTAATTGGGCACACTCAAACAGTCTGAATGCCTATGACAGGCATTCAGACTGGCACAACCTAACAGGTTTGCGGCGTACACGCCCAGATGCGAAGTGCATCATGCTACAAAGATGTCTATTATTTTTAGGATTCGCTATAAATACTTAAACTCCATACAGTTTGTGGTACTAAAGCCTCAGCGAATAATGAACCATCTTCAAGTAATTGGATTCTAACTGGAGTGGATTTATGAAAACCTATTGTGCAAGTACTCTTCCATTTTCCTCTTTTCCTTTGACAGAGTTTGTGGGTAAGTTATCCGAAGGCGATGTATCCGCGATTGAACTCGCTCAACCCCATTTTTCGGACGTGGCAGCCGAAACCATCGCCGAACTTCGGGAAGAGACGGGAGTCCGTTTCAAATCCATGCTGAGCACGGTACGGGTTGACGCGCCAGATGGACTTGAAGCATTAATCTCGATTCTTGACACTGCCGAAAGACTTTCCATTCCAATCGTCAGCATCGCGAGTGGCGGCAATGAAACCGCTACTGCTCGTGAGATTGACACGATTATTGAGCGTCTCAAAAGGGTCACCGAGGAAGCGGCGGCTCGCAATCTGACGCTCGTCCTCTATGCGCACGAAGGGAGTCTCGCTTACAACCTTGAACGCACACAGCAGATCCTTGATGCGATCCCTGCTGACAATTTCGGCTTTTACTACAGTCCGTTCCATTTTCATCGCGCTGGAGACGATCCTGTTGTCGCCTTGCGCACGTTGTCGGAGCGGTTGCGTAGTGTCTATTTCAACTGTGGTGTCGATTCGCAGACAGGTAGCGAGCCCTTCTGGGCACCGGAGATGGATTTTCCTGCTATCTGTCAGGAGATAGATCGTGTCGGTTATACTGAGGAGATTATGCTTATCTATTTAGGGTTAAAGACGGAAACCCCAGAACCGATTGTTGATGGGGTCTTAAACGCGCGAGCGAAGTTAGAAACCTATTTTTAATTGAGGACGCTTCATTGTCCTATTCCACACGTTACACAAAAACGACAGATTAAAACGGGCAAAGTGTTCGGAACTTTGCTTTTCACGTTGTGCGTCATGTCCGGTCATACTTGTGGTTTCTCAAAACCCAGTGCCAACGTGTCGTTTGTTTTTTCCAAATTTCTTTAGTGTATTTCTATAATTATTCCCCCTTCTGAAAAAATCCTTTCAAAAGTGTCCTAATGTCTTTCAGGACACTCATTGTGTGTTTTCCCTCCGCAATCGGGGTTTATCCTGCCTTCAGAATCCGATACTTGCAGAATAACTTCTAAAAATCCTGATTTTTTTCTTGTTTTTTTCAAATGATGTGAGTTTTCCGTCCAAAACTTCGTCTTTAATAATAGAAGGTATGAACCGTATCGCCCTACATAGTTTTGCAAGATTCGGCATCTGATTAAGCCTTTTTGCGGATACGGACACGCCCCAACTGTTTATTGGAAGGACACCTCGTGGAAAAAGAAAATGATGTGCAACTGATTCAAAGGATATTATCAGGCGATGAAGCAGCGTTTGATGTCTTGGTTCAAAGGCACCAGAAGAGCGTGCACGCCCTTGCGTGGCGAAAGATCGGCGATTTCCATGATGCCGAGGAGATTACACAGGACACATTCTTTCAGGTATACAAAAAACTCCCGACACTCAAGGACCCTTATAAATTCGCGGGGTGGCTGTATGTTATCACAAATCGGCTGTGTATTGATCGGATGCGGCAGAAAAATCTTACGATGCAATCGTTGGAGGACACACCTGTGGAAGAAGTTGAAAAATCCTCTTATACCCATCACGTATCGGAACAACAGTATACAGAAATCACCGAGCGTCGCCGTGCTATCGTCAAAAGACTTCTCGAAAAACTCCCAGAGAGTGAACGGACAGTCATGATCCTCCATTATCTCGGCGAAATGACGGTGAAAGAAATTAGCAAGTTCCTGGGTGTCTCAGCCAACGCAATTCATAACCGGCTGTATCGGGCACGAAAGCGGTTACAAGAGGAAGAAGCCCTCCTTGTTCAAGAAGTTCTCAGCGGTGTGCAGATACCAACGAGTGTCAGCCAAACCATTATGCAGCGTGTCGCTGACATAAAACTCACGCCGCAGACAACGCCAAAACCCGTTACTCCGTGGATCGCTTTCGGCACCGCTTTTCTTTTCCTTGCATTACTCTTTGGCGCGAGCCATCAATACCTCACGCGTTTTCAGAAACCGTATAGTTTCGAGGCAACATCTGAACCGACCATTGAAATCATTGATACCGATATTATCCTTGATATTGCGTCAAAACCTGCTGTGCGGAATCAGTTCGGACGTACGACGCTTCCCCGTGAAACCAGCGGGGCCGGCGCACAAGTTTCGCACACAGCGTCAACGCCCAACACATTTAAAGATTCACGAAGGCAGCTGTCGGTCATGGAAAAAGTCCAAACTCGTAGCCTGCCTTCCATTACGGCACCCTGGGCAGAATGGTTCGTCAATAAGCCCCATCTGTCCTATGCAGAAATGACAGCATCTCACGACATGTTTTGGAGTCCTGAGTTTGGATTACGTTTTCAAAGAACAGATAAAGATGTTTCACTTGTCGGGGATTGGATAGCAGCACGTAGACAACAGGAAGCGTTGCTTAATTTAAATCCGAATATGATACTCCTATGTGAGGTGAATATGCGAGGGGCTGCGCTGGAGTCACTCTTTTTGAAAGAACTTTATAGTGGTGATGATTTTCCATGGATCACAGATGCATCTGGCGAAATAATTCTTGGGGCACCTGCGGAGCAATATACAGATTTACTCATAGATTTTACACATCCTATCGCCCAGGATGTTATTGTTGCTCAAGCTATCGCTGTTGCTGAAAGTGGGTTATGGGATGGTATCCTTTTCAGTTACTGGAATGAAAAAAGATCTGTCCTTAAAGGGTATCGTTCTTATGAGGCAGAACAGAACGCTCGACACTCCATACTCCAACGCATTCGTGATGCTGTCGAAGACGATTTCCTGATAATTGTTGGTAGTACAGGTAAGTTGAGTTTTGGGATACCTTATATCAACGGTATTATCCTGTACAACGGCCACCGAGATTTTAGTAACGATCAACATACCGGACTTATTGAACTCGAAAGTAACCTGCTCTGGGCAGAAAAAAATCTACGTGAACCGAGAATCAATTATTTGCAAGCCAAAGGTATTGCGAGTGAATTGCCATTGAGTCCAACGAACCAGCAGGCAATGCGTTGTTTTACAACCCTTTCTCTGACGCATTCCGACGGATTTTGTCTCTATACAATGGGAGTCCAATGGGGAGTACAACATCCGCACGATGATTTCTTTTGGAATTATCCTTACAAACATACGAATTGGGATTATTGGAACCAGCATACAAATTCACATGACACTTTTCTGCACGCGCATGGAGGGGCACATTATTGGTATGACTTCTATGATGCCGATCTCGGACATCCAATTGGGAAGAAGGGGCGGTTGTATCTGAACCAAGAGGGTTTATTCATCCGCGAGTTCACCAACGGTTGGGCAGTCTATAACCGCAGTGGGAAAACACAGAAGATCCAACTACAAGAATCTGCGACCGGTGTCGCCAGCGGTATCACTGGTACATCACACATCGTCCCGGATTTAGACGGTGAGATTTACTTGAAGTAGGTTTCATCACCAACTGAAATACCAGCATGGTTGCAAACCACCCCCTTCGTGAATGGCAGACGAGTAATAGAAAAGGAGATAAATTGAATGTTATTGATTAAGAAACAAGACAGTTATGTTTATATACTCATCCTTTGTGCGACACTGTTTTTTTTGTTTCCACTGATAACGAGTGCACAAACCGTTAATATTCCTGACGTGAACCTGCGTGCGGCAATTGCATCAGCATTAGGCAAAGCATCAAATGCGCGGATTACATTGAGGGAAGTGGAAATGTTAACCCACCTTACTGCGAATAACAGAGGTATCAGCGATTTAACAGGACTTGAAGCTGCGACAGGATTGGAGATCGTAAACCTCTATCATAATCAGATATCCGACTTATCCCCGCTCGCGGGGTTGATAAAGCTGCATACTATACAAGTGGGTGCTAACCTTATATCTGACCTATCACCGGTCGCAGGTTTAATCAGCTTGGCAAGATTAAATATCTCGGAGAATTTGGTTTCCGATTTGTCACCAGTCGCAGGTTTAACCAACTTGTTGTCAATAAATTTCGGGAATAATTCGGTATTTGACTTATCACCCTTAGCGGGTTTAAAAAAACTTGAGGCGATAGTGGTGGACCGAAACCCGCCAACAGACCTCTCACCCCTTTCAAAATTAATTAGTTTGAGAGCGTTTCGTTCTTGGGGTACCCCTATATTAGACCTCGCGCCTTTGGCGGAATTGCCAAAACTGAGCGTCATAGATATTTGTGGTGGCGGGCTATCGGACCTCTCCCCTTTAGCGAACGCGACGGGTTTGAAGGAGCTGTATTTTGTCGGCAATAAGATCACGGATGTCTCGCCGTTGGCGGGCTTAACAAATTTGACAAGACTGAATTTTACAGAAAATGAAATATCGGATGTGTCACCACTTGCTGGATTAACCAACTTGACCTGGATAGGAATTAGCCACAATCCGGTATCCGATATAGCGCCTTTAGAGGGGTTATCTATACCTATTGTTCACCATAACACTCCGGCATTTCCACCGGGGGGTCCGAAAATCGAAGGACCGTGGTTGTGGGTGCTTGTGCCGGGGGACCGTGTTGGTGGTGGAGATTTGCTGGCGAACGCGACGGGTGGCACAGCGACAGAGGAGGAGGTTGCTACTGTTGGTGCTGCAGAAGGAAAGTCTGTTGGAGACACTGTTTGGGCAGCAGATAACATTGCTTCTACTGGGCATAATAACATCGGTGAAATGCTAAAACGCCAAAGGGTCGGAAACGACGGAGTTGTCTATGGTTCCACCACTTTGGAGTCACCACGAGAACAGGAGACACGAATGTTTGTCGGGGCACTTGATGGCGTTGAAGTCTGGCTCAACGGGGAACTCATTCACCAGAAATCTGATGGAGATTGGGCTCAGAGTTACCACACCTTTTTTCCTGTTACGCTCAACGAGGGAACAAATGTTTTGTTGGTCGCGCTTGATAATAATCCGCGCCATGTTGATCAGTGGCGAGCCTTTTTTGGATTTGACGTTGACACAGAATATACGGTAAATTCTCCGATTTCGCGAGCCCCTTCTGAAATGCCTGCTTATGATGTCAATAGGGATGGGCAAATAAGTATTCTGGATCTGATTCTAATAGGTCAAGACTTGGGAAAAGCGAAGCCCACCAACGCGCGGGCAGATGTGAATGGCGATGGAAGTGTTAACATCTCGGACCTTGTGCTTGTGGTGCGACACCTCGGCGAAATAACGGGAATTCCTGCCGCGCCTTCCCGTTATGCCTTACACAGCATTGGATTAGACACGGCAACAGTCCACACGTGGATAGCACTTGCCGAGATAGAAAATGACGGATCGCTTGTCTTCAAGCAAGCAATAGCGAATCTTCAACGGCTTTTAGCTTTGTTGATTCCCGAAAGGACAGCATTGCTTGCGAACTATCCGAATCCGTTTAACCCAGAGACATGGATACCGTATCAACTTGCTGAACCTGCCAATATCACTATACACATTTATGCGATGAGCGGTGCTTTGGTTCGGGAGTTAAATTTAGGACATCAGGTTGCTGGTGTCTATAGTGAAAAGAATCGTGCTGCGTATTGGAACGGTTGTAATCAACTCGGTGAGCCTGTCGCGAGTGGTGTGTATTTCTACACGTTCACTGCTGGTGACTTTACGGCAACGCGAAAAATGCTGATAAGGAAGTAGGTTGTCGCACTCTCAACCGATAGTTAGGAGATTGACTATGAGGATCCGTAAATACCTTTATCTGACAGTATTAATATTTATCGTATTAAGATTTGGAACCGCATCTGCGCAGCAGGATCTCGCGCAAGAGGCATACGCTATCCTTCAAAAGAATTGTTCGCTATGTCATGGAGAACACGGCTCTTTTACCGAGGATTTGGTACTTGAGCACACATCACTCATCGAAAATGGAGCTATTGTCCCTGGAAATCCTGATGCTTCGGAGTTCTATAAACGATTAATTGAGGATACACCCGAAAAACCGCGAATGCCGTGGGGACAGCCTGCGTTGTCAGCGGATGCGCTTGAGACGATTTACCAATGGATTGCAGCGGGTGCACCGAATTGGGAGGTACAATATGATGTCAACTTCATTACGATGGATGCGATGCTTTCGGTGATTGAAGATCACGTCGCGTCGCTTTCGGCATTGGATCGTTCGTTTGCTCGCTACTTCACGCTAACACATCTCTATAACGCTGGTGAAAGTCCAGAGGCACTTAATGCCTATCGGCGTGCGCTCTCAAAGTTGGTGAATAGTCTCTCTTGGGGTTTTGAGGTGATCAACCCAGAACCGATTGACGAACAAGAGACGATTTTTTACATTGATCTGCGCCACTATAAGTGGGATATCAGAAACGAAGCGTGGACGCAGATTGAACGGGAATATCCCTACAGCATTGACTTCGATTCAGAAACGCAAGCGGGTCTGCACGCAAAGTTGGTGAATTTGCGGAGCGAAATAGCGTGCGAAGTGCCATTCGTCCATGTGGATTGGTTTCTTGCGAATGCGTCGTTGCCGCCGCTTTACCACGATATTCTGGATCTGCCAGAGACGGATCGGGAGTTAGAGCGGCAACTCGAAGTTGATGTTACGAGAAATATTGACAGTGCCCCCGGGGTTCGCGTCTGGCGTGCGGGGTTCCTCAAGTCGGGTGTATCAGAGTACAACCGTGTTGTGGAACGGCATACCTCCAACTATGGTGCGTATTGGAAAAGTTACGACTTTGCAGGGGACGCGGGAGTTCAGAATATTTTTACACATCCGCTGACTTTTAGACACGACGGTGGTGAGGTCGTTTTTAATCTGCCGAACGGTTTGCAGGGGTATTATATCTCCGATGCGTCTGGGAATCGGATAAATGAGGCACCGACGACGATCGTATCGAACCCTGCGGCGAGCAATCCAGCGGTGCGGAATGGTCTTTCTTGTATCGGTTGCCACACGGAGGGGATGAAGACGTTTGAGGATGAGGTACGTGCGGAAGTCATGCAGTTACCTGAGGGACCGGAGAAAGATCAAGGATTGTTCCTGTATGTGAAGCAATCGGTGATGGATGTTCTTGTGGCGGAGGACACAGAACGTTACAGAGTGGCACTCGAAAAGACGGGTGGTGTGTTTGGCGGTATTGAACCGGTGCATCGGTTCTACGAGGAATTTCAACGTCCTGTTGAGGCTGCACACGCTGCGGCGGCTGTCGGTTTAGAGACAGAGATGTTCCGTCAAGAGATTCGAGATAAACAGCGTTTACGGGACTTAGGTTTAGCGGGGTTATTGGAGGATAGGGGTGTGAGTCGAGATGCGTGGACTTTCAACTTTTTCCAAGTAGTTTCCGCGCTGAATTCCTCGGACGACGCGACCACACAGCCAGTCGATCCGGTGACGGACCTACGTCCTAGTGATTTAGTCTCTATTCCTGATCCGAATCTACGCGCTGCCATTGAAGAAGCACTCAATAAAGCTCCTGGTGCTTTGATTACAGCGGCAGAGATGGCGAGATTAGAGCGTCTTGTTGCGGATGGCGCAGGGATTAGTGATTTAACGGGACTTGAGGCTGCGACGCAGCTGAAACGCATAGAATTTCGTCGGAATTCGATATCCGATTTATCCCCACTGAGAGGCTTAATCCGACTCCATAACATCAAGCTGCGAGAGAACAGGATCACCGACGTATCACCGCTCGCGGACTTAATCCACGTAGGATGGTTAGAACTTGAGGATAACGAGATAACAGATTTATCTCCGCTGACGGGACTCGGAAAATTAATTGAGATAGGGATTTCGGGCAACCCAATATCCGATGTGTCGCCGCTTGCAAGTTTAACCAGTTTAGAAGGAATCAACGCTTGGCGCACGCCTATCTCGGACTTCTCATCCTTGGCAAAATTAACGAGACTCAGATGGATAGGATTTGGTGATGATAAGTCGATATCAGCACTTCCATCACTGAAGGGATTGAGAAATTTGAGGCGGTTGGAAATTAACAACTGTAGCATCTCGGATCTTACCCCATTGGCGGAGTTAACGCGGCTGGAATGGTTAGGATTGAATAATAACCAGATATCGGATATATCTCCATTGCGAAATTTAAGCGGTTTAGCACATCTGAATCTTAATGCTAACATTGTCGAAGATGTCTCGCCGCTTGCGAAGTCAACAAAGTTGAAACTGCTGCATCTTGAGAACAACGTCATCTCGGATGTCTCGCCGCTTGCCGGATTAACTAATTTGGAACGGTTAGACCTCCGCAACAATGCAATATCGGACTTTTCACCTTTGGAAGGATTATTGGAGGAGACATTTATCAGAATAGAAGGTAACACGGGTGTTCTCCGGCGCGGGGCTCCAAAGATACAAGGCCCATGGTTGTGGGTGATTGTGCCTGTGACCGGGGGAGACTCTGATGCCTTCCGTAACACAGATTTGCTTGCACGGGCAAGTAATGGAGATATAACCGAGCGGGAGATCGCTACAAACGGTGCGACAGAAGGGAAGTCTGTCGGTGATAACGTCTGGTTTTCCGAGAAAATATCCACGGATTGGGACAACATCAGAACTATGCTGCGTGCCCTCGGTATGTTTGAAGCGGATAGTCGTCCGAATCTTGTCTACGGTTCGCTCATCCTTGATTCACCGCGAGCACAACAGACAAAGATGTTTGCTGGGAGCGATGATCTGCATAAAGTCTGGTTCAATGGACAGTTGGTTAGCGAAGCTGTCCACGGAGGGACAAGTGGTGATTACCAGGAATCTTTCCGTGTTACGTTGAAGCAAGGAAAAAATGTGTTATTAGTTGCAATATATGATTATGGGGGTAGATGGGGGGGGACATTTTGGGTTTGCGCCTGATACCGAATATACGGTCTTGTCCCCTGAGACCAGATTCGCCTTTTCCACAGCGGAGACGCAAGTTAAGGTTGGTGATAGGTTCACTGTTCAGTTCAAGACAAAAAATATTTCCGACTTAGCCGGATGGCGATCTGATATTAAATTTGATCCCGCAGTGCTAAAGGTAAGCGATGTCCGAGAGGGGAGTTTCCTGAAGCAACGGGGTGGACGCACTCACTTCTTGAAAGGCACGATTGATAATACGGAAGGCAGAATCGCCGATGTCGGTTCTGCACGGATCTCTGAAGGCGGGGTTAGCGGTGAGGGCGTATTGCTGTCGGTTACATTCACAGCGACAGCGAATGGGGAGAGTCGGTTGTCACTTCGTAAGTTTCAAGCGGGTTCCAGTACGGGTGAGGCAATTTCGTCCCGGCCACCTGATATAGTCATTACTGTGGGAGAGCCGTCCCCCTTAGATGTAAGTGATGGACCATTTTCTCTTTCTACGGATGTAACACCGGTTCGCCTTGGTGATACCTTTAACCTTCTTCTCAAAGCGGAAGATGTTACGGATTTAGCGGGATGGCAGACTGATATTGCGTTTGACTCCGATGTGCTTGAAACCGTTGAGGTGAACGAAGGCGATTTTCTGAAGCCGGAAGGCGCGGATACCTTCTTTTTTCAAGGCATGATTGACAACACAGCAGGTAAAATTACAGGTCTCAGCGCAGCGAAGTTTAAGGGCAGTGGTAACGGTACAGGTATGCTGCTATTGGTTACATTCAAGGCGAAGGCTGTCGGGGAAACACGGGTGGCACTTAGCAATTTCTTTGCTGGCTCCAGCAGCGGCGAAACTATCTCTTCAGAAGCTCGCGAAATTAGGATCACTATTGAGGATCGCGCGTTTCCTGCTTCGGATGTCAATCAGGACGGTCGAGTGAACGTTCAGGATCTAATCGTGGTTGCACAACATTTAGGTGCCGATGTGTCTGTCAATCCCCAAGCGGATGTCAATGACGATGGAACTATTAACGTTTTGGACCTCATCGTTATCGCACAAAATTTGGGTGAATCGACAGCGGCTGCGCCTTCCAGTGTTGCTGTTATAGACAGTTTAGAGTTAGATCCAGCAATGGTTCAGGCATGGATAGCACAAGCAGCACTTGAAAATGACGGTTCTATCGCCTTCCAACGGGGTATCGCTAACCTTCAACGCCTTTTAGCGTCGCTGCTTCCAGAAAAAACAACACTGCTGCCAAACTATCCGAACCCGTTCAACCCCGAAACATGGATACCCTACCACTTGGCAAACCCCGGTGACGTGACACTCACCATCTACAATTCGCAGGGTACTACTGTCCGTCAACTCAAACTCGGACATCAACGAGCAGGCTATTACACCAACAGAAGCCGTGCCGCCTATTGGGACGGCAGAAACAGTGTCGGTGAACGCGTTGCAAGCGGTGTCTATTTCTATACCGTCACCGCAGGTGACTTCACTGCTACACGAAAAATGTTAATAAAGAAGTAGTTCCGATGTACCAAAATAACGCGAGTTGCCGCCTATTTATTCTCACTGCGAAGTAATAGCACTCCTAATGAAGTGAAATAAAATATTTGGATAATTCTATGTTACCCCAAACCCGGTAGGTGCGATTTCCTAACCGCACCGGGCATGGGTAAAAATTACCCGATTAAATTCTTAATCTTCATACGGAGTGCGACAGATTTTTCCAAGCGTGCCAGATAAAGTCCTCTCTCTCTCTCGCCGTTAGGAGCGACAAACTTTATATTTTCACCAATCACAACGGGATGTTTCAGATTTTGGTGGAAAATTCTTCCACGCGGATGTCAATGGCGATGGCACGGTGAATATGCTTGATCTCGTCGCTATCGCAAACGCCTTCAGCAAGGATACTCTCAGTATCAACGGCGTCTGAAAACCCTTCATTACAAGCAAATTTCATCTTCGATCTTTCCCATCATCAATATTTTCGTTCTTGCCCTTATTTCGTCCTCACCTCGTCCTCATTAGTCAACATTTAAGTGGTTGCAAATAACAACATCTGTGGTGTTTGTGTGCTAATACTTCCAGACTTTATATAATCTGCGGTTTATCATGTCCTGAAACCTGACTTTCCTTCCTGATAACTGGTAAAAAAATAAAAATTTTCATTTTTTTTCAGATTATGCACGTTTTCTTTACCCAAATTACGTCTTTAGAAATCAAGCGGTGAAAAATCATTTTGTTTAACGACTTTCCTTTAATAGCTGAAAGGAGAAAAAAGATGTCAAAAACTTTTGGTTCGGAAACTTTCAAAAAAACGTTTGATGCCTATATCCTAAGATGGCATATATCGGAAGCCGTCTTATTGATTTTGGCTTTCTTACCTTTCTTGGCGTATGCCATAGCGCAATATTTGGATCTTTCATGGATACCTATCTTGAGCGACATAACATTTGGGGCAATTTCATCCGGTATCGTCTCCTTTGGAGCGGTCTCTTTTGGCGTTGTTTCGATTGGTGCTGTTTCCTTGGGTTTCATAGCTATTGGCAGTTTCTCTTGCGGGATCATAGCAATCGGCGCAGTATCCGCCGGGGTTTTTGCTTTTGGAAATGCCTCCGCTGTTGGACTTATCGCTGTTTCTACAGGTTCAACTGGGGTAACCCCACGGGTCGGCGGCAATGCTGTTGGCGTTATAGCGATTGGTCGGCAGGCAAGCGGCGTATACGCGCTCTCCTATGAAAGGAAAGGCAATGGTGTTTATCAGTTTTCACCGGAACGCCAAGATATAGAGGCTGTCGCCCTGTTTACCCGCTGTCTCCGAAAGTTTAAGAAAGCGTATGCATAATCCTCTTAAACTGACGTGCGGAATGATTGAAAAACATGCGGAACACACCGTATGCACTAACGCAGTTCTACAAGGTTTTGAAGACCTAATATTTGGAGATAAAAAAGATGATTAACAGAATTAAACGCGCCATGGTATTATTACTTACCCTTAGCAATTGCGCTCTCGCGTTCGCTGCACCGCCTAAAGTGACACGTTTTACACTCAGTAATGGTATCCGTGTTGTCAGTCTCTACGTTGAAGATTCCACAGATGTATGTATTTTCAGCTATCTGCCCCTCGGACTTGTTGCTGATGGAAAAGCAAAAACACAATGGAGCCATCTGATTGAACACTTGACACTCCGAACGACAGGACCGATTGATTACCCCGCAAGTAGTGCGGAAACGATGGCTGATAACATGCGCTTGGAGTCTATCGGGAACACCGATAACTGGACGCAGGGTTTGGAACGACACGCAAAGTGGCTTTCGGGGTTACCGTTTTCAGCGGAAAGCTTAGCCGAGGAGCTGCCGAAGGCTCTATCGGAAATTAACTATACGGAAGCAAATTTGGCGACACATAAGTGGGCATCCGCTGCATGGAACCAAGTCTTTCGACATGGTGGAACCGATATATCCATGCGCGGCGATGTTCAATCCGCAGAGTTGCGTGAATTACAAGAATACCGGGATCGACATTTAGTGCAAGCAGATCGCGTTCTTTTATGTGTCATCGGTGGAGTTGACTCAGAAACACTGCAGCCAGTCATGGAAGCGCGACTCGGATCTATCAACCTAACAGCAAAGACGCTGCCACTAGCAACAGCGGCATCGGAGGCTGTGAAGGATCGAACCGCTACTTGGGATATCAACGTAACCCACTACATGGAAACCTACGCGATACCGCAGCCTGAAAATGAAGATTATCCGGCATTGTACATAGCGAACGCGCTCCTGAACTTAGGACTCATGCAGGATACCCAACTGAAAGAATTGACAGGTTTTGTGCTCTGCAGTGTTGATCTCATCACACCTGAACAGACCTATCTACAGATCAGTGCTTCACTCAAGCCCGATACAGATATGGAAGCCGTCAAGCAGCGCATTAGACTGCTGATAAACCGATTAAAGCAACCCGAGAACAACGCGCAGGTCGTTATGGCGGCCCCGTCACTTTCCATGCAATTCAGTTCACCGCTGGATGTAGAGATGATAAAACAACAAAAACATGCAGGTGTGTCAGAAGCCATGATGCTTGGTAACATCGGTGTATGGTGGGGTATGCTTGAATATCAATATGGTGAGACTTTACCGCAGCTTGCAGGTGCGTTTGCCAAGGTCTCCGCGGATGATGTTGCCACTGTTGTGAATCGATATTTAACTGAAGATGATCGAATGACGTTAGTTCTTACACCCCGTGATGCGTTTTGACGTTGAAATTCGGTGAAAATGTGTATGTATGTGTTCAGGTCCGCGGGCCTGAGCGAACGAATATATCTTACAACATTACCTATTTTGATTGTCAAATTGCATCATCAAAATGGTATAAAGTATTAGCAGGAATCGATTCGTTTGTGTTGACGCATTATGGAGAGTCCTGATGGATAAAGACGATGTTCAGTTGATTCATAGCACCTTGTCTGGTAATGATGAGGCGTTCGGTGTCTTGGTTCAAAGATACCAAAAGAGTGTTCACGCCTTGGCGTGGCGGAAGATCGGTGATTTTCACTATGCTGAGGAGATTACGCAAGACACTTTCCTGCAAGCATACCAGAAACTCTCGACACTCAAGAATCGCAATCAATTTGCAGGGTGGCTGTATGTTATCACGAATAATCTATGCACCGATTGGCTCCGAAAGAAGAGACCTGCGATGCAATCGCTGGGGGATGCCTCTGTGAAAGCAATAGATAAATTAACCTATGAGCGTTATGTATTGGAACAGCGTGAGAGAGAGGTAACTGAGCATCGTCGTGAAGTTGTCAAGCAACTACTGGACAAATTGCCAGAGAGCGAACGCACTGTCGTAACGCTCTACTACCTCGGCGAGATGACCACGAAGGAAATTGGTAAGTTCCTGGGTGTATCGGCGAACACAATTACGAGTCGGCTTCGGCGGGCGCGGGAGCGTTTACAAGCGTCAGATGAGCACTTGATTAACGAGACGCTCGGCGGTTGGCAATTGTCTAACAATCTATACGAGAACATCATGCGGGAGGTTGCTGATATAAACCCGGTATCACCGCCGACTGGAAAACCATTGTTACCGTGGATGGCTCTTGGTACAGCGACGGTTCTGGTTGTATTGCTGCTCGGTGTGAGTCATCAATATCTTGCCAGATTTCAGAGACCGTATAGTTTCGAGGCACAGGCCGAACCGACTATTGAGATTATTGAGGCGGCTGTCATTCTTGAGACTGACGCGAAACCCGCGATCCGCAATCAAATCGGACGGGCGGCTACCCCGAATAAAAATAACAGTGTCGGTTCACAGGTTTCTGAGGATCTCGAGGCACCTAATGCTTCTGAGGATTTCGCTACACTTTTTGCTACTGATGCCACCCCCGAAGTGACCCGTTTTACTTTACGCAACGGCATCCGTGTTGTTAATCTTCATGTTGAGGATTCTACAGATGTCATTATCCTCAGTTATTTGCCCCTCGGCCTCGCCACTGACGGGAAAGCAAAAGCATATTGGAGCCATCTCATTAATCATCTAACATTCCGAACCATAGGACCCATTGACTACAACACGGGTAATGGAGAGACATTAGCTGACAATATACGCTTGGAGTTTATCGGCAACACCGATAACTGGAGGCAAGGTTTGGAACGCCATGCTAAATGGCTTTCTGAACTACCTTTTTCAGCAGAAAGTCTTGCTAAGGCACGACCGAATGTTTTGTCTGGGTTTAACTATATTGAAGAGAACTTGGCAACACATAAATTGGCTTACGCTGCGTGGAACCAAGTCTTTCGGCATGGTGAAACCGATATCCGCATGCGTAGGGGCGTTCAATCGGCGCGACTCAGTGAACTCCAAGCGTATCGCGATCAGCATTTAGTCCAATCAGACCGCGTCCTGTTATGCGTCACTGGTGGTATTGATCCCAAAATATTGAAAGATACTATGGAAAAACAACTCGGTGTTATCAACTTAACCGAAAAAACGCTGCCGCGTCCGACAGTCACTCCAGAGATAGCGAAAGATCAAAACGCTACTTGGGATATCAACGTAACCCACTATATGGAAACCTACGCGATACCGCACTCTAAGGACGAAGACTATCCCGCATTGTATATAGCGAGCGCACTGCTGAGTTTAGCATTCGCGCAGGATACTGAATTGAAAGAATTAACAGGTGGTGCTTTTTGTAACCTTAACCTAATCACTCCCGAAGGGACTTATTTACAGATCAATGTTTCGCTGAAGCCGGATGCAGATATAGGAAAGGTCAAGCAGCGGATTGGTCGGTTGATAAACCGGTTAAAGCAACCAGAAAACAGTACCCAAGTCGCCATGGCTGCGCTGTCCTTCTCCATGCAATTCAGAGCACCCTTGGATGTAAAGAGGGTAATGCAACAGCAGCCTGTGGGCGCGTCAGAAACTATGGCCCTTGGGAACATTGGTGTACAGTGGGGGATGCGGGAATACCAGCACGGCGATGCCTTATCCCAACTCGCAAATGCATTTGTCAACGTCTCCGCGGCGGATGTTGCTAACGTTGTCAACCGCTACCTAACCCAAGGTCGCCGGATGACGTTAGTTCTCACGCCACGAGCACCGGAATGATATGGAGTGCTGGTGGAAATCCAGTCCCAAAGATCAAAGCGTGCTTTATATTAAGATCGCAAACTGTGCCGTTTATGCGTTTATTACTTTCTCGAATAGATCCGTTATCTCCGCTCGGATCAGTTCTTCAACTGACGGCACCAGTGCCAATCGATAGGGACCACTGAGCGCATGGTTCCGCGGTCCTGCTTCATAACCCGCTCGCAACCCTAATTCATAAGCGGCTTTTGTTGCGATATAGACTTCACTGCCGTTCGTGTATCCGAAAACAAATGTATGTGAGAACGGTGATGTTTCGTCTGCAAAGAGTTGGTACTCCGAAAAAAGTTCGTGGGATACAGAGAGGATACAGAGCGCGGCTCCGACAGAAAATGCACTTATAGGGAAGGGTAAGGTACGTTTCTCGCCACTTTTAGCCACTTCTAATAAAGCGACAAAACGCTCATCGCTGGGGAATTCTTTTATTAACTGCTCGCATTCTGCAACGGATGGTGGATCTCGGAACGGCAAATTGACGAGTTCTGAATGCGCTTTAATGGGTGCTGCAGGAATCTCTTCCGCAGTCTTTAAGGCTTGGTGTGTCGCAAACGCAAGGGCAAACCCAGCGACATCGCACGCACTGAAACCACCCCGTAGTGGATACCCGTTGATATCCGCTGCGCAGCCTTGGGCAAACAACAAAACGCTTTCCGGTTTCAGATCCAAGAAATTGCGTAGATGCTCAACGGCGTAGCCTGGGTAGTCGGCACCGATCTCTTCGCTCGACCAATGGACAATCACCGGATGCGCGGCATGTGAGAACAATACCGCGATAATCTCTCCATTTTCGTCGTAAGTCCCTAACACGTCAACCCACGGCACGACAGGTCCTTCCGGGTTGGGGGCCATTGTGATATAGCCCTCGTCATTCATGATGCGACGGTTATACCCGATTTGGACAGGTGCGCGTCCGACCCGCAAAGTTGTAGGTTCAAGCGCGTCTACTGCGTTTTTCACCAACTCAGCCAGACATGTGGCTAACCACGCTTCGGACTCTTCGGTTATCCATCGTCCATCAACACCCGGTGCGTTGTGTGTATGGCTACAATTGATGACGACATGCTCCGGTGGTATGCCCGTAGCATTCTCAATTGCATCGAGCAGTACTTTATTGTAATCGAGTGGAAACTGACCGTAGTCGGCTGTTACAATGGCAAGTTGTTTTTCGCCATCAGCAAGTACTAAGGCGCGTGCATACAACTCGGCATAGACTTCGGGGTTGTCCTTTATGGAGGTAATCGGTGTTTCAGCTGCGCCTGCCAGTAACTGTGTCACAACATGACTCCTTATCCGTAGGACGACTGCAAAATTAGGTGCCTTGTGTACGGCACACGAAGTGTGCCTACTACTTTTAAGTCAAATCTGTGAGTTGTGGCATTACCTCATTTTTGAGGAGTGTCATGGAGTTCAACCACTGCTCTTTGGGATCCCATTCGTGTCCCATAGCGAGTAAGACACCGAAACCACCGACCGCATCGTAGAGTTCACGCAGACGGTTTGCAACGTGATCCGGACTTCCAACGATCCACAAAGTGTCCAACAGATGTTCAAGCGTCATGTCTGCGTCGTCCATATCTGGATCGGGTTTGAAGTGCCCCGGACTAAATAACTTGAACCAATAGTCTCTGAAATCGCGCCCGAGCGTACCTTCGATAGCCTCTTTTCGTGCCTGTTCTGTGGTATCCGCAACGTAGACTTCCCGGGCAATACGCCATATTGAACGAGATGGCGATAAACCCGTCTTTTCGGCACCTTCTTCAACCGCGTCCCAGTGTGTTTTGATGGTAGGCACATGCGCTAAATTAATACTCATCGGAATCCAGCCGCGCTCACCCGCGAAGATTAACGTGTCCGACCTTGCGGAAGACCCTGCCAACGCAATTGGCGGATGTGGTTTCTGATAAGGCTTCATGTGGACACTCACAATGTTCGGACGGTACTCAGGGATCTTAAATTCCCAGAAATCGGTCTTGTAATGTCCGGGTTCCGGGTCTGTCCAAATCTTGAGTACGGCATCGATCCCCTCGCGTGTTGATCTACGCCTGTCTTCACCAGCCAAGAACATCTCCGCATCGCTCGGTGTGGAACTGGAACCGACCCCCCAATGAAAGCGCCCGTGCGTTTGATGATCAAGCTGCGCAATACGATGCGCGACAACGGCAGGATTATGTATCGGCATACACGTAATCCCTGTCCCAAAAATAATGTTCTCTGTCATCGCAGCCGCTTTTGCAATAAAAAGATCGGGAGACGGGATATTCTCCCACGTAAACGTGAAATGCTCACCGACATAAGCCTCTTTATAACCCAGTTCATCAAGGACTATCATCTGTTCAAGATCGTCGTCTAATGTCTTAGTCGTGTCACTACCGGGTGGATGCAAAGGCATTGTGAAAAAACCGAGTTCCATTTTTTATTTTCCTTGCGGAGCAGTAACGGCAATTTGGACTTTGACGGTTTTCGCGTTAGAGTCGCCTGCGCCGTTGTTGCAGGCTGCGCGCTTTTGTTTAAGCTTTCAAAACGGATTTTTTAATTTCCCTCAATAGATATGTTTCGGTATGTTTCTAAACTTGACAAAATCGGTTGAATGTGTTACTGTTTTCATGGAACTTTAGAACATTACGTAATAAAGTTACCACAAATCCGAATATTTTTCAAGCATTTTCCCGAAGGAGAAAATCTACATTATGCATACAAGAATTTTTATCTTAATTTCAGTTATTCTGCTTATCACCCTAACAGGATGTGAACGAGTAAGCCAGGTGGTTCAGCCCGATGCTACCACTACCCCGACTGAAACAACATTAAAAATTGGTGTGATTCAACCCTCCAATACCTTTACGACCTTTAGCCAAGGTGCTGAAACCGCTCGTGTCCAAATTAATGAAAAGGGTGGCGTGCTCGGTATGGAAATAGCGTTTATCAGTCGAGATAATCAACCCGTGGCGAGTGAACCGCCGACACCAGAAGCGAGTGTCAGCGCAGCGAAAGAACTCATTGAGATGGAAGACGTTTTTGCACTCTTAGGACCTGTTTATTCCACGAATGCCGTTGAAGTCGGTCCAATTGCACAACAGGCACAACGACTCATGCTTCCCGGTTCCAGTGGTTCAAACGTCCCTGAAACTGGTGATTATGTCTTTCTTATTACGGTGCCAAACCCGTTTCAAGGGAAAGTGATGGCGAGTTTTGCAATGAATCCTGACGAACTCGGTGCGACAACTGCAGCGACAATTGTCGAGGCGGACGATGTCTATACGACTGACCTCGTACAGGCGTTTGAAGCGGCTTTTCAGCAAAGTGGAGGAGAAATCGTTCATAGCGGTGCCTATTCGGTAGGTGAGACCACCTTTACCGCACTGCTCACAGAAATTCATAAGGTCCAACCTGACGTTATTTTCTGCCCCGGTTTTCAACCAGAAGTGCCATCGCTAATAAAGGAAGCGAGACAGATCGGTATCACAGGGACTTTCCTCGGTGGTAGCGCGTGGGATGATAGGGAACGCTTCCTCAGTATCTTAGAGGATAACAGTGTACTGGATGGTAGTTATTATCCGACGAATTTTTCTATAGCCACACCAGACCCAAATGTTCAGGAATTTGTGACGGCTTACAGCACGCACTTTGGAAATCCACCAGATGGCATCGCCGCGTCGGGCTACGATGCAATGCGACTCTTGGCACGCGCAATAGAGACAGCGGGCTCGCTTGATCCGGTCGCAGTTCGCGATGCCTTCGCTGCAGTCAGTGGTTACAAAGGTGCCACAACTATTTCGCATTACGATGCGAACCGACACCCCGTCAAAAGCCTCGCAATCCAGACAATTAGTGGTGGGCAGGTTGAACACTATAAAGTTGTGGAACCGTAGCACACGAGGGGACAATGCAGGAAATATCACCAACGCGCCCGAAGGCTTTCTTAATTGACATGGATGGAACACTCTATTTTAAAGGTGAACCTTGCCCCGGGGCAATTGATGTTGTTAACTACCTACGGCGGGAGAACTATCAGCTCCGGTTCCTGACGAATACGACTGCTAAAACGCCAAAGATGCTTCACGAACAGATGCAAGCACTCGGCTTCGACATCTACGAAGATGAGATCTTTAATGCGACTTACGCCTGTCTCCAATACTTACGTTCGCGGCCTGGCGCAAGTTGCCACTTCATGGTCGATGATGCCGTGAAAGCGTTTTTCAAGGAGATCCCCGTAGATGACGAGGCACCGGATTTTGTCGTTGTTGGAGACTACGGCGAAGGGTTTGATTTTCGGGCTTTAAATCACGCCTTTCGCCTGTTGATGAACGGTGCTGAACTGATAGCGTTGCAGAAGAATCTCTATTGGTTTTCTACTGAGGGGATGTTCCTGGATTGTGGTGCTTTCGTGACACTTCTGGAAGCCGCCGCGGGCAAAACTGCAACCGTGATGGGCAAGCCGAGTGAGACGTTCTTCAAAATCGCGCTTGAGAGTCTTCAGTGCTCTTCAAGTGAAGCGGTTGTGGTGGGTGACGACATCACTTCCGATATAGTCGGTGCAGAAAACATGAAGATGCGGAGTATTCTTGTCAAGACTGGGAAGTTTAAACCTAATCAGTTGGAAAACCCGGTTGCGAAACCGACGTGGGTGCTTAATAGCATTGCAGAATTACCGAATATGTTTTAAATCGGACTTATACACTGTTTCTTAAAGTCCCCCTGATAAGGGGGATTTAGGAAGTTTCTTCCATGAGGCTTTCCTATTGGAAAATACCCTTGAACTATTTAATGAGACGCGCTGTAGTAAGGTATTTCTTTCGCTTTCCAAAGGAGTATTGGAGGCAAGACTTATGACGAATCAAACTACGCAACTTGGTGTCGTTGGATGCGGATGGGCAGGTCGTCAAGCTATCCAAGCGGCCAACGCCACCTCTCGACTAAACGTTATCGCGATTGCGGAGCGTGATCCCGCTCGTCGTGCAGAAGCAGGAGATGAGAGTGCAGTCCCGCATCGCTATGCTGACTATCACGAACTCCTTGACGATCCGGCTGTTGAAGCCGTCTATCTCGCAACCTCTCCCGATGGTAGGCTGCAGCAGGTGCTTGATACTCTCAATGCGGGTAAACACGTCTTAGTGCAAAAACCGCACGCCATCCGCGCCCCTGAAATTTTGGAGATGGAGGCAGCAGCACAGCAATCCGGCAAAACCCTCCAATTCTGCTATTTTATGCGCCATTTCCCGAACAACCGAAAGATTCGGCGCGCCGTCCTGAACGGTGCAATCGGCGACCTCTATCACGCCCGCGTCTTCGGGAAATATAACTTTATCCCAGACTTTGATGAGAACAGTCGCTGGTTGCATGTCTATGGACAGAAAGGCGGTTCGTTAGGGCAACACTATTCGCACGAACTCAATCTGACGTGGTGGTGGATGGGATGCCCGAAACCGGAATGGGCGTATGCTGCGAAGCACGTACTTTACCCGCAGTATGATGGACCCGAAGGCGCAGCGGAAGACTATTTCACGGGTCTCCTCGGATGCGAAGGTGGAAAAACGATTCAGATCGACTGTTCTCGGATGAGCCACTCGGATTCCGCGAGTGTTGTGGAACTTTACGGCACGACTGGTGCGATTACAAACGGCGGTATATCGCGCTTCAAAGATGGCGAATTCATCCGAGAAGCCATTGATGAACCGCTTGAGATTGATCACGGTGAACTCCCTGAAGAGGTGCACGTCTTCTACTACGAACTGAATCACTTCGGTATGGCGATAGCAGGAGAGGTCGCTCCTGATGTCGCTGCACCGGATGCGTATACTTTCATGCAAATCTTAGATGCGTTTTACGACAGCGCGGCAAGTAGCGAGAAAGTCCACATCTCCTCGTAACAGCGAACCGCTGAAATAACGTTTGACAAAAACTTGTCCTACTGCTAATCTGATGCAGTCTGTTCTTATTTTTTTGCCTATGGTTTCGATTTCCCTCATCAAGGGCATTTAGGAGACAGTTCCATGTATAAAACTGCGATGTTGGGGTGCGGGGGTCGCGCCCGTGGGCACGCAGATGCGTATCGCTTCGTCAAACGCGGTGAACTCGCTGCGGTTTGCGATATGGACGAAGAACGACTCGACAACTTTGCGGACGAGTTCGGTATCTCTTCACGCTACACTGATTTGGACGCGATGCTTGAAAAAGAGAAACCGGATGTTCTGCATATCGTCACAAGCCCAGTGATTCCGAATAGCAACGAACGGATCCGTTATCCGTTGATGAAACAGGCGTCCGACCACGGTGTGCCTGCGGCAATCATCGAAAAACCTATTGCTATTGAAGGCGAGGATTGGAAGCAGATTGCGGGGTTAGCAGAAGAGACAAAAACGAAATTTGTCATTAACACACAACTCAACTTCCACCCGAAAAATTTGGAACTCAAAAAAGATGTCGTAGACGGACGTATCGGCGAGATTAAGTTTATTGATGCCAGTGCGCGGAGTAGACCCTCCGAGCAGGGAGGCCATGTGCTGCAGTTGGTGTCCTCCTACATTGATGACGCACATCCGGTCCGGGTTCTTGGACAAATCGCTGGCAGCGAGCATTTAAATTCTGCGCCCGGTGGTCATCCGTCTCCGACGCATGCTGCCGCTCAGGTTTTGTATGAGAACGGTGTCCACGTCTCTATCGCATTTGGAACAGAGTTGGGACAAATGGCATCCGATGATCCAGGTGTCTACGGTCACAAACGTGTGTTTGTTGTTGGTACGAAGGGTTTTGTGCATTGGCGTTTCAGCAGTTGGGAACGTTTAACATTGGATGGCGGCTATGAGGGCGGTCCCCTGAACTATGGCGAGCAAGATGTCGTTGCACAGGCTAACTTCACCGAAGCCATCTTTGATTGGTTAGAAAATGAGGGCAAGGTACACCCGACGCATCTCAAGCAATCTCTCGTTGAGAATAACCTCATCTTGGGGATGTACTATAGTGGGATAACAAATGAGATTATTGATCTCCCGTTTGAACCACCTGACGGGTTAATGGACGCACTTCGGGAAAAGTTGTGATTTTTATCTCGGGCGAGGCCCCCTGTGCCTTTGCCCGTTTAAATTCTGGTGTGCCATTGGCGCACTATTGTTAATATTAAGAGGAGACATTTTCATGTACAAAACTGCGTTCTTAGGGTGTGGGGGGCGTGCCCGTGCACATGCGGATGCCTATCGCTTCGTCAAACGCGGCAAAATCGCTGCAATCTGCGATATGAATGAAGAGTTACTCAACAGTTTTGGAGACGACTTCGACGTTTCCTCGCGCTATACTGACCTTGATGAGATGCTTGAAAAAGAGAAACCCGATGTCCTCCACATCGTCACGGCACCGGTGCTACGCGGGACCAACCAACGGATTCGGTACTCGCTAATGAAGCAGGCATCAGATGCAGGTGTTCCCGCGGCGATCGTCGAAAAACCGATTGCTGTCGAAAGCGAGGACTGGAAGCAGCTTGCCGGATTGGCGGAAGAGACACAAACGAAGTTCGTTGTCAACACACAACTCAATTTCCACCCGAAAAACTTAGAACTGAAGCGGGATGTCGCAGAAGGCAGAATCGGTGAAATCAAGTTCATTGATGCCAGCGCACGCAGCACACCTGTAGACCAGGCACCGCATGTGTTGCAACTCGTCTCTTCCTACATCGACAACTCGCGTCCAGTACGGGTGCTCGGACAGGTTTCTGGCGGTCAAGACTTGGATTCTACTCAGCCGTCTCCGATGCATGCCGCCGCTCAGGCTTTATACGCAAACGGTCTTCACGTCTCTCTGGCATTCGGGACAGGTTTAGGGCAGAAAGTCCCCAAAGAACCGGATGCGGGTAATCACACCCACAAACGTGTCTTTGTCGTTGGCACGAAAGGTTTTGTGCATTGGCGGTTTAGCAGTTGGGAACGTGCGACACCAGAGGGTGGTTACGAAAGCGGCCCGCTTGATTATGGTGAGCAGGATGTCGTCGCGCAGGGGAACCTCACCGAAGCCGTCTTCGATTGGCTCGATGACGAAAACAAACAGCATCCGACGCATCTCAAGCAATCCCTTGCGGAGTTCAACCTACTTTTGGGAATCTACTACAGCGGTGTAACAAATGAGATTATTGATCTACCCTTTGAACCGCCAGATGGGTTAATTGATATACTCCGAGAAAGGCTGTAAGAAGTTAACCTGTATTTTCTGCTGTTAACACTTAACCCTGTTTCGGCTTGATATTGGAAATAGTATTGAAGGAGATATTTTTATGTATAAAACAGCGTTTTTAGGATGCGGGGGTCGCGCCCGTGCGCATGCAAGTGCCTACCGTTTTGTCAAACGCGGCAAAATCGCTGCAATCTGCGATATGAATGAAGAGTTGCTCAACAGTTTTGGAGACGACTTCGACGTTTCCTCGCGCTATACTGACCTTGATGAGATGCTTGAAAAAGAGAAACCCGATGTTCTCCACATCGTCACGGCACCGGTGCTACGCGGGACCAACCAACGGATCCGGTATCCGCTGATGAAACAAGCATCCGATCACGGTGTTCCGGCGGCGATTGTGGAAAAACCGATTGCCGTTGAGAGTGAAGACTGGAAACAACTTGCCGGATTGGCGGAAGAGACGCAAACGAAATTTGTCGTCAATACGCAACTTAACTTCCATCCCCAAAACTTGGAATTAAAACGGGATGTCGCGGAGGGCAAGATCGGGGAGATTAAGTTCATTGATGCCAGCGCGCGGAGTACGCCCGTTGATCAGGCACCGCACGTGCTGCAATTAGTATCGTCCTATATTGATAACTCGCGTCCTGTTCGTGTACTCGGTCAAATCGCTGGGAAAGAGCAATTAGATTCAGCACAACCCTCTCCGATGCATGCCGCTGGACAAGCCATATATGAAAACGGTCTCCATGTCTCCCTCGCATTTGGGACAGGTATGGGAACGTTGGCATCCGATAGCGAAAGCACTGTGGCGCATAAACGGGTATTTGTTGTTGGTACAAAGGGTTTTGTGCATTGGCGTTTCAGCAGTTGGGAACGTGCGACACCTGAGGGTGGCTACGAAGGCGGTCCGCTGAACTATGGAGAACAAGATATTGCTGCACAGGGCAACCTCACTGAGGCGGTCTTTGACTGGCTCGATGATGAGAACAACGTGCATCCGACACATCTCAAGCAGTCTCTTGCAGAATTCAATCTGCTCCTTGGGTTGTATTACAGCGGAATCACAAACGAGGTTATTGACCTCCCGTTTGAACCGCCCGATGGTTTGATGGATTCGCTCAGAGAGAAATTATAGAAAGTTGATTTATATTTTCCTTTGTTAACATTCATTTATTTAGGCTTGAGTTAAAAAAAGATTATTAAAGGAGACATTTTTGTGTATAAAACCGCAATGTTAGGGTGTGGTGGCCGCGCCCGTGCACATGCAGACGCTTATCGCTTTGTCAAAGGTGGTAAACTCGCCGCAGTCTGCGATATGAACGAAGAATTACTCAATAAATTTGGAGACGACTTCGACATCCCTTCCCGTTACACCGATCTTGATGAGATGCTCGAAAAAGAGAAACCCGATGTCCTCCATATTGTCACCGCACCCGTGCTACGGGGTAGCAACGAACGGAT